>CAZQPP010000908.1:2171-2274 GCA_964594295.1 uncultured Myxococcales bacterium
CGGGCCTCGGCCACGGGCCCAGCCAAAACCGCTACAGCGCGAATGGCTCAAACAGGCCAACGATGGCATCCCGCCGCCGATTGTGTTAGGAGGGGGGAGAAAG
>CAZQPP010000909.1:0-2265 GCA_964594295.1 uncultured Myxococcales bacterium
GACGGGTGCGCCGCCGTGCTCGGTGTTGTGGGCGTGCACGCATCCGTCCGTGTGGTCGCATGAGTCGTCGGTGCAGGGGTTGTGGTCGTCGCAGGCGAGCGCCGGCCCGGGCTTGCAGGAGCCCTCGGCGCAGGTGTCGGGCTCCGTGCACGCGTCGCCGTCGTCGCAGGGCTCGGTGTTGTTGGTGGCGACGCACCCGTCTGTGCCGTCGCAGTGGTCGTCGGTGCAGGGGTTTTCGTCATCGCAGACGAGCTGCGGCCCGCCCTTGCACATGCCCTCGGCGCAGGTGTCGGCCGTCGTGCACTCGTCGCCGTCGTCGGTGGGCTCGGTTGTGCTAATGTGTACGCATCCCGAAGTGGAGTCGCAGCTGTCGTCGGTGCAGACGTTGTCGTCGTCGCACACCACCTCCGGGCCGGCCTCGCACAGGCCGCCGGCGCATTCGTCAGGCTCCGTGCACGCGTCGCCGTCGTCGCAGGGCTCGGTGTTGTTGGTGGCGACACATCCCTGGGCGGAGTCGCAGGCGTCGTCGGTGCAGGGGTTGCCGTCGTCGCAGTCGAGCGGCGGGCCACCCTTGCACGAGGCGTCGGCGCAGGTGTCCTCGGTCGTGCACTCGTCGCCGTCGTCGCACGGGTCCGTCGTCGGCAGGTGCTCGCAGAGCCCGGACAACGCGCTGCAGAGGTCCTGCGTGCAGTCGTTGTCGTCCTCGCACTCCATCGGCGTCGAGACACAGCTGCCGGCGTCGCAGTGGTCTCCCACCGTGCAGGGATCACCGTCGGCGCAGGGGGCCTCGTTCGGCGTGTTGACGCAGTTGCCTTCCTGGTCGCAGGAGTCGTCGGTGCAGGGGTTCTCGTCGTCGCAGTCGAGCGGGTCGCCGGCGCATCCGCCGTCGGCGCAGTGGTCGCCCGCGGTGCAGGGGTCGGCGTCGGCGCAGGGCGCCGTGTTGGGGGTGTTGGTGCAGCCCACCTGCGGGTCGCAGCCGTCGTCGGTGCAGGGATTTCGGTCGTCGCAGTCTGTCGCGGCGCCGGCCTCGCAGGTGCCGTTCACGCAGGTGCCAGGCCCGGTGCAGAGGTTGTCGTCCTCACAAGGACCCTCGAGGGGCGTTTGGGTGCAGCCCACCTGCGGGTCGCAGGCGTCCTCGCTACACTCCTCGCCGTCGTCGCAGTCGGCCGGCTGACCGGCGACGCAGGTCCCGGCCTCGCAGCGGTCCTCCACGGTGCAGAGGTCGCCGTCCTCGCAGGGCCCCTCGACGAAGGTGTGCACGCAGCCACGCTCCGGCTCGCAGGAGTCCTCGGTGCAGTCTTGAGCGTCGTCGCAGTCGAGGGGCGTGCCGTCCACGCAGCCCGTCGCCGGGTCGCAGCTCTCCACCCCCGTGCAGGCGTCGCCGTCGTCGCACTCGACGGGCGTCCCGGCGCAGACCGCGTCGGCGCAGGCGTCCTCCTCGGTGCAGGCGTCGCCGTCGTCGCAGGGGTCCTCGTCGACCTGGCCGTCGCAGTCGTCGTCCCGGCCGTTGCACTGCTCGGCCACGCCCGGGCAGCAGAGGCCGTCGAGGCACAGCACTCCGCTCTGGCACTCGCCGCAGGAGCCGCCGCAGCCGTCCCGGCCGCACTCGAGGCCCTGGCACATCGCCTCGCAGGTCTCGCCGGGGCGCGCGAAGCCGTGCTCGCTGAAGTGGTCGATGAGGAAGAGCACCGAGAGCCCGTCGCCCGCGACCTTGCCGAAGACCTCGCTCCCGTCGAGCATGCGCGCCGGGCGCCACTCGCCGGCGCCGCTGTCGTAGGTGGCGATGAGCACCACCGTCCCAGCCGGCAGGGGCTCGCCGTAGATCGGCAGGGAGACCTCCACGGGCTCTGAGAAGACCTGCCCCTCGGGCTCGAAGCGCCAGGGCGAGCGGACGACGACGCCGTCCTGCTCACCGACCACCTGCTGGCCCGGCTCGCGGCCGAGGCCGGCCGGGAGCGGCCACCCGCGCTGTCCGAGGCGGCCGCGCGCCAGCTGCTCGACCACTGCTGGCCCGGTAACGTGCGCGAGCTGATCAACGCCCTGCAGTACGCCCTGGTCAAGGCGCCGGGCGGCATGATCGAGCCCGCGCACCTGCCCCCCGAGATCGGCGCTGCCGCGGCCGGGAGGCGCCGCCCGGCCAGCCGCGCCGGCCTAGCGTTCCCGTGCTGGTGGGAGGCCGGGTTGGCCGAGCGGTGGCGCGGGCGGCGAGGGCGGGAGCGCCCGGCATCGACACGGCAGGCCCCCGGAGCGCCCACGTCCGCCTGG
>CAZQPP010000910.1:0-2264 GCA_964594295.1 uncultured Myxococcales bacterium
GCTGGTCTGCATCGCCGCGCGGAGCAGGGTGTAGATCTCGCCGTTCTTCTTGACGAGCTCACAGGTCTTGAAGGGGTCCAAGACGGTGGCGTCCTGGGTCTGCACGAACTGAAGGGCCGTGGCCTGCCAGATGCGGTAGGGCGAGCAGACCAGCTCGTCGAGGCGGTCCGCGCCCGCTCGGGCGGCGCTCGGCCAGACCGTCGCGGACACAAGGAGGACCGCCGCAGCCAGGGCGGTCGCGCCACGCCACTTCGTTTCGCCGTGCTGCCTCACAGACGCGCTCCACCGCCGCCCGCGGCCTTGACGGGCGCGCGTGGCGGCGCCTTCCTCTTCATGGTCGAGACCCCGGGGATCATCGGCACGCCCGCCCCGCCCTTGCGCCTCTTCTTGCGCTTCTTCTTGGGCGGGATGGGCTCCTCCTCCGGGTCGACGGTGACGCCGGCGGAGTCGGGGGACATGAAGAAGAAGTCGTCCTGCGGCTCGGGCTCGAAGGCGCCGCCGCCGGAGTACCAGAGCTCCCAGGGGTCGGGGTAGGAGATCGTGACGTCGATGGTCCCGCGCTGGCTCAGGGGCTGCCCGGCGACAGCGAACAAGCAGAACAGGAGCGCGAGGGAAACGAAGCGGGCGATGTGTATGCGGAACATGATGGCCCGCATGGTCAGGCGCTCGTCGGGCCTCGGCTCCCTCTTCTCACCTTTCTTTCTGGCGGCGAAAGACATCACGGCACTCCCGGGATGCCCGGCTGCAGCGCGCGCGAGTGGGCCGGTGCGCGGGCCTCGTCAGCCTCTCTCGGAGGGATCAGCTCGCGTGCCATGTCGCCGGGAAGAGAGAACATGCTCAGCGCAAATGCGGGCTCCAAGCGGTAGGCCGCAGTGTACCCCCTCCCGAGGGGCTCGAACACCGGCCAGCCTTCGCGGTAGGTCCCGACGATACCGAAGCCTACGTACATCGCAATGCGATCGCGGTAGGCGGGCGGCGGGAGCAGGGGGTCGACCTCCTTCCAGCGCGCGCGGCTCTGACGCACCCGCTCGTCCTCCCAGGTCTCGAGGAGCAGGTCCCCGAAGCGCAGATCCCGGTAGCTCCGGACCTTCTGATAGGCGTGGTTCTCGAACCAAACCCGCAGCACGCGCGGCCCCGCCCCCTCCGGCGGAAGCTCGTCGACCGTCGGGAAGGAGAAGATGCGGCGCAGGACCGTGGTCGTGTCGAGCCACTCGGAGGTTTGAAACGAATGTAAGCGCGCGCGCGCGCGATCCGCCAGCAGGGCCAGGAGCACCCGGGCCGAGGCCTTGCGCTCCGGTCGGTCCACGACCGGCAGGTGTCCGAAGGGGTGCGGAGCCTTCTCCTCCTCGACCTCCTCGGCCTCGTCCTTCGCGTCCTCGTGCTTCTTCTCCTCCCCTTCCGCACCCTCTACCGCCAGCTTCTTGTCGACCTCTTCGGTCTTCGGCGGCTTCTCCTCGGAGGAGTCGCTCTCGAAGAGGCGCTTGGTCTCGCCTCTCTTCGCCAGCGTCCGGACCCCGTCGAGGTCCACGTGGCACGCGACGATCTGGTGACAGTAGACCACGTCCTCGTGGGGCCTCAGGGCGCCCTCCACGTTGCAGGTGTCGTACAGGTCGGCGATCTCGGGGAGCGTGCGCACGACCCGCATCAGGCACGGCTCGGTGATGCCCATCACCTGGACGAGGGCGTAGAAGGTCGCCGCCCCGCAGGTGTCCTCCTCGGTGACAAAGACGTAGACGTGGTCGCGCGCCTCACCGACCGCCACCGGAGGCGCCCCGAGGTCGAAGGACGAGGCCACGAGCACCTTCGCCTCGACCTCCTTGGTCGCCTCCCCCTCTTTCACCGGCACCGTCCCCCCGAAGGTGCTCAGGTACAAGTTGAGGCGCTCCTGGGAGGTCCGCTCGCAGACTGTGGCCGGCATCATGGCCCCACAGCCCGACAGCGGAGGAAGCGCCACAAGCAGCATGGCGACGTAGGTGGCTATTGGGCGGCTCATATCCGTGGGCCTGACTCTCCGCTCAGGGCTCCGAGGGGAAAGAGGATCGCCCATCAAGGGCCCTCGGTCAAAGAGTCGCTTATGCGGCCCGGGAGGGCCGCATAAGACCGCCTCGCTGAAGCCGACATTTCGGCCTCGGTGTTCGCGCGGAGAAGCTGGAGGGTGGTGCGGGCCGAAATGCGGCTTAGCTCGGCGTGTGGCGCACGAGGTCGCATAGGGTGCATTCGCAAAAAGGGGGTCGCGCCAAGGCGCAAAGGCGCCAAGGAGTGAG
>CAZQPP010000911.1:0-2261 GCA_964594295.1 uncultured Myxococcales bacterium
GGTGCACTCGAAGGAGCCGTCGGTGTAGAACAAGGTGGACTACGAATCAAAAACAAAAATATCGGCGGCGCACTCGTCGACGTCGCTGCACGTGTTGCCGTCGCCTTCGTAGCCGTCCCAGCAGGCGCACTCCCAGTCCCCCGGGAGGTTGCTGCAGTCCGCCTCGGCGGCGCAGCCGTGCACCCCGAGGCCGCACTCGTCGAGGTCGGCGCAGACCGTGCCGTCGCCGGCGAATCCGGCGTCGCAGGCGCACTCGAAGCCGCCGTCGGTGTTGGTGCAGGTGGCGTGCTCGTGGCAGCCGGCGGTCCCGGCGGTGCACTCGTCGACGTCGACGCAGGCGGCGCCGGAGGCCTCGTATCCGGCCGCGCAGAGGCACCTGAAGCCGCCGTCGGTGTTGGTGCAGACGGTGCTCGGGTCGCAGTTGTCGGTGCCGTCTTGGCACTCGTCGACGTCGACGCAGTCCTCGCCGTCTTTGACCCAGCCGGAGGGGCAGTCGCAGTCGGTCGCGTTGGGGTCGACGACGTGGCGGCAGCCGGTGGCCGGATCGCACACGTCCACCGTGCACATGGTGCCGTCGTCGCAGCTCACGGCCTGACCGCCGCCGCAGGCGCCGCCGCCGCAGACCTCATCGGTGGTGCAGGCGTCACCGTCGTCACAGGGCTCGGTGTTGTCGGCTGCGCTGCACTCGCCGGTCTCGGCGTCGCAGGCGTCGTCTGTGCAGGGGTTGCCGTCGTCGCACTTGGGCGCGAGCAGGGTGCAGGCGCCGGCGGCGCAGGCGTCGCCGGTGGTGCAGGGGTCGCCGTCGTCGCAGGGGCCGTCTGCCGGCGTGAACACACACTGGCCGGCCTCACA
This sequence comes from uncultured Myxococcales bacterium, assembly GCA_964594295.1. GTDB lineage: Bacteria > Myxococcota_A > UBA9042 > UBA3505 > UBA3505 > CAZQPP01. The sequence goes on from CAZQPP010000911.1 coordinate 853, forward strand.
GGCATCCGCGGTGCACGGGTTCGAGTCGTCGCAGGTGCCGCAGGAGCCGCCGCAGCCGTCGTCGCCACAGGCCTTGCCGGTGCATGCGGGCAGGCAGTCGGACTCGAGGGCGTAGGTCGAGAAGTGGTCGATGTAGGCGACCACGAAGAGGCCGTCCTCGCTGACGACGCCGAGGATCTGCTCCTCGGTGCCGGTCAGGGTCGCGACTATCCAGGTCTGGCCGGTCTCGTCCCAGTAGACGACGGGCACGCTGGCGCCGGGCTCGAAGAGGCCCGCGGGCACGGGGATCTCGAGCTTGATGGGCGTCGCGAGCACGAGGCCGGTGGGCTCGAAGCTCAGGGCGGCCCAGAGCCCGCCGTCGGGGTCCTCCATGTCGGGAGCGGGTGTGACCGAGATCTCCGTGGCCTCGCTCACGGCGCCCGCCGGCACCGTGACGACCAGCCCGTGATCGGCTGTGACCACCGCCTCTGCCTCCGGGGTGGCCGACACGGTGGCCTTGCAGCCCTCGGTGGCCTGGGCGACGCAGCCGAGCTCCTCGTGACAGGAGTCGGTGGTGCAGTCCACCTCGTCGTCGCAGGCCTCGTCGTCGGGAGCGAAGGTGCAGCCGGCGTCGGGGTCGCAGGTGTCGGTGGTGCACTCCACGTCGTCCTCGCAGACCAGGGCGGCGCCGGCGCAACCTTCAGCGCCGCAGAGGTCGCCTGCCGTGCACGCGTCGCCGTCGTCGCATGGCGCCGCGGTGGGCGTGAACTTGCAGCCGGCGTCGGGGTCGCAGGTGTCGACGGTGCAGAGGTCCTCGTCGTCACACGTGACAGCGGTGCCCGCGCAGGTGCCTTCGGCGCAGGCGTCGCCCACGGTGCATGCGTCGCCGTCGTCGCAGTCGGCCGCGTCGTCGGGGGTGTTCAGGCAGCCCTCGCCCGCGACGCAGGAGTCGGCGGTGCACGGGTTGCCGTCGTCACAGCTCTTCGTGCCGGAGCCTACGCACTCTCCCTGCTTGCAGACGTCCCCGGGGGTGCAGGGGTCGCCGTCGTCGCAGGCCTCGCCGCTGTCGGGCGCGTGCTGGCAGCCGAGCGCGGTGTCACAGCTGTCGGCCGTGCAGGGATCGCCGTCGTCGCAGTCGGCCGGCTCGTGCTGGCAGGCCTGGGCCTCGTCGCAGGTGTCCACGGTGCAGGCGTCCCCGTCGTCGCAGCCGGCGGCGCACTCGTCTACGAGGGTGCAGGCCCTGCCGTCGCCCTCGTATCCCGACTTGCAGGCGCACTGGAAGCCGCCCTCGGTGTTGGCGCAGGCGGCGTTCTCGTCGCAGTCGTCGGTCTCGGTGGCGCACTCGTCGACGTCCGCGCAGGCGGTGCCGTCGCCTTCGTAGCCGGCGTTGCAGGTGCACTCGTAGGTGCCGTCGGTGTTCGTGCAGGTTG
>CAZQPP010000912.1:0-2258 GCA_964594295.1 uncultured Myxococcales bacterium
CCCCCCCCCCCGCCCCCCGGCCCCGCCCCCCCGCGCCGCGCCGCCCCCCCCGGTCACTGGACTCTCCCGTGTTGTCTCGGGCGGGGAGATCTAAAATGGGACTTGGTCGGTACTATTTCAACTGCCCCAGTGAGTTGTGTCGACGGATCTTCCGGTGTGTGTGTCCTGCTCTCGAGGCCGCGGCGCTGGTGGTGTTGTGCACGTGCACGAGGAGGGGGCATGTGCACGAGTACGTGGACGAGTACGTGGACGAGTACGTGGACGAGTACGTGGACGTGGACGTGGACGTGGACGTGGACGGGGGGGAATCCACGCCTTCGTGCCCGATTCTTGGGAGACGCCTAGTGGATCGGCGTACCGGGCGGGACCTCGTCGGCCGGCTCGAGGAGGACGAGGCGTTCGCCGTCTTCGGCCATCAGGACCATGCCCTGGGACTCGATGCCGAAGATGCGGCGGGGGCGGAGGTTCTTGAGCATGACCACGGAGCGGCCGACGAGCTCCTCCGGGGAGTAGGCCTCGGCGGCTCCGGCCATCAGGGTGCGTGGCTCGGGGTCGCCTGCGTCGACGCTGAGCTTCAGGAGCTTCTTGGACTTGGGGACGGCCTCGGCGGTGAGGACCTTCGCCACCACCAGGCTCAGGCGCGTGAAGTCCGTGAACTCGACGATCTCCGGCTCGGTGGCGGCCTCTGCGCTCTTCTTCTTTGGTGCCGGCGCCGGCGCCGGCTTCTTCGGCTCGGGCTCCGACGGCTCGAACTCGCGGCGGGGGAAGAGGGGGTCGCCCTCGGAGACCGGGCGGCCCGAAGGGAGGTCGCCGAAGCGCACCGGGAGGGGCTCGGCGGCGGGATCGTCTACGCCCACGCGCTTGAGGAGCTCGGTCATGCGCTCGGGCATGATGGGCCGCAGGAGCAGGGCGACGACGCGCAGGCCCTGGAGCACGTTTCTCAAGATCTCGCCAGCGCGCGGGTGGTCCTCCTTGACCACCTTGAAGGGGGCGGTGTGGTCGACGTAGCGGTTCATCGCCCGGACGGCCTGGAGGGTCTCCTCGATGGCGTCGTGGAGCTTGTAGGCGCGCACCCGGTCCTCGACGAGGGAGGGCAGGGTCTCGAGCTGGGCCTGGAGATCGGCGTCTTCGGGGCCGCTGGGGCCTGGCTCCGGCACGCGGCCGTCGAAGTTGCGGCTGACGAGGGTCAGGGCGCGGCGGAGCAGGTTGCCGAGGTCGTTGGCGAGGTCGCTGTTGTTCCGGCGGACGAGGGCCTCCTCGCTGAAGGAGGCGTCGAGGCCCAAGACCATGTCGCGCATCAGGAAGTAGCGCAGGACGTCGGTGCCGTAGCGCTCGCGCAGGGACAGGGGAGCGACCACGTTGCCGAGGGACTTGCTCATCTTGGTGTCGTCGACCAGCCACCAGCCCGTCGCGCAGATGCGGGAGGGGAGCGGCAGGCCGAGGGCCATGAGCATGGTCGGCCAGTAGACGGCGTGGGTGGTCAGGATGTCCTTGCCGATGAAGTGGTGCGCGCTCGGCCACCACTGCTCGAAGCGCGGCTCGTCGGAGTAGAGGCCGACGGCGGTGCAGTAGTTGAGCAGGGCGTCGAACCAGACGTAGGTGACGTAGTCCTCGTCGAAGGGCAGGGGGATGCCCCACTTCAGGCGGCTCTTGGGGCGCGAGATGGAGAGGTCCTGGAGCGGGCGATCGAGGAAGGAGCGGATCTCCTGCCAGCGAGAGGCCGGCACGATCCAGTCCCTGTTGTCCTCGAGGTGCCTGATGAGGCGATCCTGGTAGGCGCTCATCTTGAAGAAGTAGTTCTGCTCTTCGACGCGCTCGACGGGGCCGCCCGTGTCGGGGCAGCGGCCCCCCACGAGGTCCTTCGCGGTCCAGAAGCGCTCGGCGCGCACCGAGTACCAGCCGACGTAGCTGCCGAGGTAGATCTCGCCTCGGTCGTAGATCTCCTGCAGGGCCTTCTGAACGACCCGCTCGTGCCGCGGCTCGGTGGTTCGGATGAAGTCGTCGGGCTCGATGTGGAGATCGGGCCACAGCGACTTGAAGGCCACGTGCAGCTCGTCGACGTGCTGCTCGGGAGAGACGCCCCGCTCGGCCGCCGCCTTCTCGACCTTCTGGCCGTGCTCGTCGGTTCCGGTCAGGAAGAAGGTCTCCTGCCCGAAGAGGCGGAAGAAGCGGCTGTAGGCGTCCGCGAGCGTCGTGCAGTAGGCGTGGCCGATGTGCGGGCGGTCGTTGACGTAATAGATTGGCGTCGTGAAGTAGGT
>CAZQPP010000913.1:0-2252 GCA_964594295.1 uncultured Myxococcales bacterium
CCTGACCCCCGTGCCCGGCTCCCGGGGAAAGGGGGAGCTGCGCCCAATGCTCCCCGCGGCGAGGCCCGCCGGGCCGGCGCCGACTTCCCGCCACCCCTGTCCCGGCACAGCAAGTGCTTGCGGCAGCCCCCCGCATCTGAGACCACTTGATAGAGCACGTTCAGGGGGTCGCCATGTGTTGGTCGTGCGGTTCGCGGTGGGTGGCCGTGTTGCTGTTCGTGCTCGGTACGGGAGCTGCGGCATGCGGGAACGGAGACGGCAAGCCTGAGGAGCCTGCTGCTGAAGACCCGGGAGCCCCGACCTCCGGCGACACGGGGGTCGTGGTCGATCCCGGCACCGAGCCACTCGACCCGGGTACTGCGACAGAAGACAAAGGCACGCCCGATCCCGGCCCGACCGAGCGGGACGAGGGCACGCCCGACCCCGGGCCGGCGGGGGACGACGAGGGCAACGATCCCGGCGGCTCCGACCTCGCGGTGCCTCCCGACGAAGGGCCGGAGCCCGACGTAAGGAGCGACTGCTCCTGCGGCGACAAGATCTGCAACCGCCTCGCGCGCTGTGGCGAGGACGTGCACACATGTCCCTACGACTGCGCCGACTGTGGGGACGAGGTCTGCTCGCCCACCGAGTCCCCGGCCAACTGCCCGGAGGACTGCTGCGGCGCCTGCGGAGACGGACGCTGCGTCGGCTACGCCTGCGGCGAGAACCCGACCCGCTGCCCGGAGGACTGCGGTCAGCCCTGCGGCAACGAGATCTGCGACAGAGGAGAGTCACCCCACTCCTGCCCTATCGACTGCGAGTGGCAGGTCTGCGGTAACGGGGTGTGTGAGGGGACCGAGGGGGTCCTGGTGTGCCCCGAGGACTGCGGCACGGCCTGCGGGAACCACGACTGCGAGTGGAGCGAAGACTGGCAGCTCTGCCCGGTCGACTGCGGCTTCTGCGGCGACGGGTTGTGCAGCCCCGCTGACAGGTTGAACGAGACCGAGGAGACCTGCCCCGACGACTGCCTCCCCTGCGATCCGCGTGGCTGCGCAGAGCTCGAGGTCGACTGCGGCCTGCACTCGGACGGCTGCGGCAAGAACGTCGACTGCGGCGGCTGCCCGGAGGGGCTGGCCTGCTCCGCGGAGGGACGCTGCAACTGCGTACCGGCCTGCGAGGAAAAGGAGTGCGGCGACGACGGCTGCGGCGGTCGCTGCGGGCTGTGTCCGGAGCAGACCGTCTGCGATCCGGAGGTGGGCAGGTGCGTGGACTGCACTCCCAGCTGCGAAGGCCGTGAGTGCGGCGACGACGGGTGTGGCGGGCTGTGTGGAGTCTGCCAGGGCTGCCTCGGACCTTTCCCGGCGCTCTGCGACGAGCGCGGCCTCTGCCTGCAAGTCTGTTGTCCGGACTGCTCGACGAAGGACTGCGGACCCGACGGATGCGGCGGCGACTGCGGGCAATGCCCGGCCGGGACCGCGTGCAGCGAGGAAGGGCGCTGCGCGGAGTGCTCGTCGGACTGCGAGGGAAGAGAGTGCGGCCCGGACGGCTGTGGCGGCGACTGCGGGAGCTGCGCCTTCGGAGAGGAGTGCAACGCGGGAGGCACCTGCGGGCCCTGCCATCCCCTGTGCGAAGGCAAGGAGTGCGGGCCCGACGGATGCGGCGGCGACTGCGGGGTATGTGAGGTGTGCGGCGTGCCGACGCCGGGTCTCTGCCTCGTCGGCGGCGTCTGTCCCCGCGTGTGCTGCCCCCAATGCGAAGACCGCGAGTGCGGCGGCGACGGCTGCGGCGGCTCCTGTGGCGAGTGCGACGAAGGAGAGATCTGCTCGGGGAGCGGGCGCTGCGAGGGCTGCATGCCGAGCTGCGAAGGCAAGGTCTGCGGGCCCGACGGATGCGGCGGCTCCTGCGGCGAGTGCCTCGCTTGTGGCGTCCCCGCGCCGGCCCTGTGCCTTGCCGACGGCTCATGCATGCCGGTCTGCTGCCCGGAGTGCGCAGATCGAGCGTGTGGTGACAACGGATGCGGCGGCTCATGTGGAGAGTGCGAGCCCGCCGAGAGGTGCAGCGACGAGGGCCGCTGCGAGGTGTGCGTGGCCGACTGCGAGCGCAAGGACTGCGGGCCCGACGGATGCGGCGGCTCCTGCGGCGAGTGCACGGCGTGCGGAGAGCCTGCGCCCGAGCTCTGCGACCAGGACGGCACCTGCGAGCACGTCTGCTGCCCGGACTGCGCGGCCGGACGGAGCGGGAAAGGTGGATGCTGCAGCTCCAGCGGCGAGACC
>CAZQPP010000914.1:0-2251 GCA_964594295.1 uncultured Myxococcales bacterium
CGGACTCTGCGTTGCCGAGACCACGAAGAACTGCGACGACGGTCTTGAATGCACCGTCGACACCTGCAACCCCGTCGAAGGCGCCTGCGCCAACCAGCTTGTCGGCGGTTGCTTGATCGGAGGGCGCTGCTATGCGGCTGGAGTCACTCGATCCGGTCGCCCCTGTGATCGCTGCCTGCCCTCGGTAGCCGAGGGCGAATGGACAGAGGTGGAAGGTGAGCCCTGCGACGACGGGAACCTGTGCACCCTGGGCGAGAGCTGCGTCGAGGGCGAGTGCGTTGCCGAGGCGCGCAAGAGCTGCGACGACGGCTTCGACTGCACCACGGACTCCTGCGACCCAACCACAGGGGATTGCATCATCGAGGTCGTGGATGGATGCCTCATCGACGCACGATGTGTCGACGATGGGGCGCAAAGGCCTGGAACCCCCTGTGAGCGCTGTCAACCCGCCGTGGAGAAGACAGCCTGGACAGTCGTGAACGGCGCGCTGTGCGACGACGGCGACGCTTGTACAGTGGCCGACCACTGCGAGGAAGGGGCCTGCGTCAAGGGATTTCCCCGCGACTGCGACGACGGCCTCGACTGCACGGTCGACTTCTGCGACACCGCGGCGGGGGCATGTGTCAACGAGATTCTCACAGGGTGTGCCATCGGATCCCGCTGCATTCCGGCTGGCAGCCCCAATGCTGCGAACCCATGCCAGGTGTGCCGCCCCACAGCGAGTGACAGCAGTTGGTCGCCGCTCGACGGAGAGCCTTGCGACGACAACAACGCATGCACCAGCGCGGAGGTCTGCGCCCAGGGCCAGTGCGTGCCTGGTTTCTCGAAGATCTGCGACGACGGCCTCGAGTGCACCGAAGACAGATGTGATTCCGAGACCGGGTCTTGCGTGTACACGGTCAATGGGGGGTGCCTCATCGACGGCCGCTGCTACGCACGCAAGGAATTCCAGGTGGACAACCCCTGCCAACGCTGCGAACCGGCCCAGGCAATCGACACATGGACCCTGATCGATGGTGTTGCCTGCGATGACGGCAACGACTGCACGGTGGCCGAGGTCTGCAAGGCCGGCGCCTGCACGCCCGGAACCACTCTTGACTGCGACGACGGCCTCGACTGCACCGCCGACAGCTGCGACTCGGCGTCGGTTTCCTGCAACCATGTCGTCGTGACCGGCTGTTTGATCGGGGCAAGCTGCGTGAGCGCCGGCGAGCTTCGCCCATCCAATCCATGCGAGACATGCCGGCCCAGCACGACAGCGCTGGGCTGGACTGCGCTCGACGGAGGTGCGTGCGAGGACGGGGATGCGTGCACGCTTTCGGACTCTTGCTCCCAAGGTAAATGCATCTCAGGCCAAGCCCGCGACTGCGACGACAAGCGCTACTGCACGGGCGACCGCTGCTCTCCCGACACCGGAGAGTGCCAGCACACGGTCACGACGGGTTGCCTCATAGACAACCAATGCATCTCACCGGGAGCTCAGGACTCCGGAAACCCGTGTCGTCGTTGTCAGCCGGTGCGCTCCTCCACGGAATGGACCGTGCTCAGCGGCGTCCGATGCGAAGACGGAAACGCGTGTACCCTCGGTGAAACCTGCGCAGATGGGCTCTGCACCGACGGCGTTCAGCGAGACTGCGATGACGGGCTGGACTGCACTGCCGACACCTGCGACCCGGACCAGGGAGGCTGCGTCAGCCAGCTGGTCTCCGGCTGCCTGATTGGTGGCCGCTGCGTGGAGGCCGGCAGTGCGCGCGAAGCGCGTCCATGCGAACGGTGTCGACCAAGCGCCAACCCCAACGGGTGGACCGTCATCGAGGACGAGCCTTGCGAAGACGGCAATCCGTGCACGGCCAGCGACCGGTGCGAGGCGGGGACTTGCCAGAGCGGACCCGAGATGCCTTGCGATGATGGACACGCCTGCACAGCCGACCGCTGCGATGCGTCCACTGGAGCCTGTGTCCACACCGTCGACGCTGGGTGCCTCATCGACGGTGAATGCCACAACGACGGGAAGACTCGACCCGGCCAACCCTGCCAGGAATGCCGCAGCTCGGTTGGCGTGACTGCATGGACCCCCATCTCCGGCAAAGCTTGCGAGGACGGAAACGCCTGCACCATCTCCGATAGCTGCTCCGGCGGAGCCTGTCGCAGCGGCGTGCCGCGCTCGTGCGACGATGGGCTTCCGTGTACCGCCGATTCATGCGACACCGAATCGGGCGATTGTGGTCATGAGATCTTCGCCGGGTGCGTC
>CAZQPP010000915.1:0-2250 GCA_964594295.1 uncultured Myxococcales bacterium
GCGCCGGTTGGGCCGCCGGCTGCGGCCGACCCGGGCCCCACAGCCAACGACGTAGGGGAGCCGGCGAACGATGCCGGGGCGGCGATCGGCGACCCTGGCCAGCGTGACGCAGGCGCTCCCGGCACGCAGGACCCCGGACCGCCGGATCCCGGCACCACGCCGGACTCGGCCGCGGCGCCACTGCGGGACGAGGGCCTCTCCGTCGACTCCGCTCACATGCTGGACACCGCGGCCGAGGAGCCGCCCTACACGCCGGGCTCGGGACCGCCTGCAGGCGTCTCCGCCCTCTCGGGTGGCGGCGCTGGCGGCGACTGCAGCGCCGGCACGCGGCCCGCGCAGGGCGGCCGGGCCTGGATGCTCTGGCTCGCCCTCCTGGTTCTCGCCTCGGCTCGGAGCAGGCGCCGAGGCGGTCAGTCCTGAACGGAGAAGACGAAGCTCTTGGCGATGGCCTACTGTGCCCGGGCCCTCCCGCGGCGGCGCAGGAGCCTGAGCCCGAGGAGCGCGACGAGCAGCAGCGCGATCAGCTCACCCACGGCAAAGCTCCACTGCACCCCCGTCGAGGCGGGCGGCGGCGGCGACGCCAGGTAGCGGGCTCGTCTCTCGTCCTGGGCGTCGAGGGCGTCGAGGCGACCGCGGGCGAAGCGCTCGAGAGCAGCCGCGGCCTCGGTCCTCGCCGCGGGAGGGGCGCCGGAGCCAAGAGCCGCGTCCCTCGCGAATCGTGAGATCAGCAGGCGCGAGGCGCCCACGCCGCGAGCCATGGCCGCACGGAAGAGGGGATCGAGGGCAGCGATCTCGGCCAGCACCGCCTCCGCATCCGAGCCGAGCACCTCCTGGAGCTCGATCTCGCCACCCTCTACCTCGACCTCGCCGCTGTGCACGGGGGGCGCGGTCGCGGCGAAGGTGTGGCGGTAGAGCGCGGGACCTATTGGAGCGCCGAGCAGAGCCAGGGCACGCGTGAGCTGGGCCGCGGGCGCGGCGGTCTGCGCGGCGGCGAGCAGGCCGGAGTCGGCCTCGGCCGCGAGCAGGCGCCGCAGGTCCGCCTCGAAGGGGGCGACCCGGTAGCCCGGGTAGGGCTCTGCGTCCGCGCCCTCGGTGCCGGCGAAGAGGATCTTGTCGGCGATCTCCTCGGCGATCAGGTGGTGGCTCGTCAGGATGGTGAGCCCGATTCCGCCGAATCCGCGCCTGTCGCCGAGGAGGCCGCCCGCGGTCTTGAGGCTCTCGAGGATGCTCTGGAGCTTGGCCTCCACGAAGAAGCCGTAGTGCCCGACCTGCACGTTGTGGAGCGGGTTCGAGACGTCCTGGGCGTAGTGCAGGGCTGCGCCGAGGTGGAGCATGGCGAGGGTCCGGGCACCCTCGCCTCCCCTCTCGATGGCGAGCAGGGCGAGGTCGTAGCAGGCCTGGGCCTGCTCGTGGGCGAAGGTTCGCACGGGCTCGTCGGGCCACGCCAGCGACAAGGCGAAGGCCTCGGGGCGGCTCTTGAGCACCTCGGGATCGCTCGACATCTCGATCTCGGGCAGCCCGTAGTGCGCGTGGGCCTGGCTCGAGAGCTTGCCGAGTGAGCCCATGTTCAGCAGGGCCGGATCCGCCGGGACGGGGCGGCCGTAGCGGTCCTTCGTCACCTCGCCGGCCTCGTCGCGGTGGTAGCGGTCGCAGTTTCGGCGATCGTAGTCGGGCTGGGCGCTGGCGTCCGCGAGCACGTCGAGGAGGGAGGCGCCGGGTTTGCACGGCAGCGGCAGGTCGATGCCGGTCGTGCCGGCCTCCTTCTGCTCGGCGTTGTGGCCGAGGAAGGCGCGCATGGCCATCGAGTCGGCCAGCGAGCCCGGCTCCGGGTAACGCGCCCGCAGCCGCTTCGAGAGCTCCTCGGGGAGATCTTCGCGCAATCGCTCGTCCAGCCAGGCGCGGAATGCCGCCAGCTCATCGGCGCCCGGACAGGCCGCCGGTCGCTGGGCGAGATCGAGGCTCGATGGCGCCGCGAGGCGCGTCATGCGCACGTGGCTGGGCTCGGCGTAGGCGAAGGCGCGGCCCGGGAGGAGGAGGGCCGCCAGGAGCGCGGCGCTGAAAGCTGTCTTCATCATGATGTCCATGGCCCTGACGCTATACGGGATGTCGCTCAGCGGCACGCCCGGTGCCTGTCCGCCGTCTCGGTGCCGCAACCCGAAATCCAGCTGCCGCAGCCCGTCACCCAACGACCGATCTCGCCGCACTCCGGTAGGCCACCCTTCCAACCATGACGCACACTCTCGCACCCCG
>CAZQPP010000916.1:0-2246 GCA_964594295.1 uncultured Myxococcales bacterium
CCAGGGCGCGGGCGAGGGCGCCGCGCCCGCAGTGGCTGTCGCCGGCCAGGTAGAAGACGCCGTCGGGCCGATCGGGGCGCTGATCCAGCTGCCGGCGTGTCAGGCGCAGCACCGGGATCATCTCCTCGACGACGGCGTCCATCCCGAAGACACGCTCGCCGAGCCGCTCGTCGAGGCGCTCCGGAAGACCCGCGTCGGCGTCTCCGAGCACGTGGGCGGGGAGACCGCTGCTGCGCAGGGCTGCCTCGCGAAGCGACGACGCGTCCAGGATCTCCTTGCCGTCCAGACGAGCGTGGGCCATCGCCGTGTCGAGGAGCTCTATCGCCTTGTCGGGGAAGGCCCGGTTGGGCAGGATCCTGTCGGACCACGTTACGCAGAGGCCCAAGACGCCTTCCTCGAGGCGCAGCGAGTGGAAGTCCTCGTAGTCCGCCACGAGGCCCTCGAGGATGCGCAGGGTGGACTCCCGATCCGGCTCGTCGACCCTCACCGGGACGAAGCGCCGGCTGAGCGCCTCGTCGGCGGCCACGAAGCGCTCGTACTCGTCGGTCGTGGTGGCTCCCATCACCCTCACCGCGCCGTCGGCCAGCACCGGCTTGAGCATGTTGGCCACGTCCCCGGAGCCCGGCATGCCGCCCGCCCCGATCAGCATGTGCATCTCGTCGATGAAGAGCACGTGGCCGCGGTTTGCGCGCAGGAAGTCTACGAGCGCCGTGACCCTCTCCTCGGTCTCGCCCATCCTCGAGGCACCGCCGACCAGCGTGGCCCGCGAGGCCTCCAGCACTCGCAGGCCTCTCAGCTCCTCGGGGATGGACTCGTCCGCCGCGAGCCTGCGCGCCACCTCGCGGACGATTGCCGTCTTGCCGGTGCCGGCTCGCCCGACCAACACGGGGGCGTTCTTGGTCCGGCGAAGCAGGGCGGCCAGGACCTCCCGGATCTCGTTTTGGCGGCCGATGAGCGGCATGGCCCCGGGCGCAGCGGCCTCATCGCTGAGATCGCGCGCGAGGCGCCCGATCATGCCCTTGAGCCTGGCGCGAGGGGCGTTCATCGCGTCGCCGAGGATGGCCGGCTCCGGTGGACCGGTCGTGGGTTTGCCCGCGCTCGCGGGCGCCTCGGCGGTGTCGGGCGCCCTGTCCGAGACCTCGGTCGCGGGTCGCCAGCTCGGCAGCAGCTCCCGCACCCGCTCGGAGAACCAACCGGGCTTGGTGGAGGCTCCCTCGCCGACGCGCCGCCACTCGCTCCGGAGCTGCTCTCCTTTCGGAGCATCGAGCCCTCGCAGGGCCACACGTAGGGCGTCGACCACGTGCAAGTCTTCCTCGCCCTCGCCGCCGCCCCGCCGCTCTTCATAGGCGTCTGCGAAGGTCTTCTGCACGTCCTTTCCCACACGGGCAGGGTGCGGGGGGGCGTCATCACCGCGCAGCGCCTCGGGGAGCAGGTCCGCGCCCAAGGCGTCTCCTTCTCCGGACGCCGCGAGGGCGACCGCGGCCTCCACGAGGGTAGGCACGTCGAGGACCTGCTCTCCCCTGGCCGCGGCGAAGTGACGCGCGAAGTCGAGCAGCGCCCTCAGGTCGCCGGTGGCGATGGACTGGAACTCGTCGGGACCCATGTTCTGCCTCATTGCGCAAGCCGGGCGGGAGTGTCCGGGCTGAGAGACGGGCTGTCAAACCGGAGGGCGGCGAAAGCCGAGACCCCGGTGTCAGGAAGCCGAGCTTCTCCCGTCTCTGTTGGTAACAGTCCCCGGCGGAAAACGAGCACGACCACGCCGGGTCTGTTTCCGGGCGTGGCGTCCGGGGGCATTGTGGGCTATCGGTTGCAGGACGCGTTGTGAAGAGGCGGCTCATGAAAAACCGAGACGATTCCGTGGCAGCCCGGCGGATGACCTCCTTGTGACGGAAGCAGAGGCCTCCTCGCATGTATGATCCCGTCAAGTCGGTGGATTGGAGGCGTCTGCCGCCCCCGCTGGTAGGTCTCGTAGAGGAAGTGGCGGAGCGCGTACACGACGCGTGGGCGCGTGAGCGCTTTGACCGGGGGTGGAGGCAAGGCCCGAGGACCGACTCGGAGGCACGCACCCACACCGGGCTCGTTCCCTACGCCGAGCTCGAAGACTCGGAGCGTGAGTACGACCGGCAGACGGCCGCGGTCGTGATCGAGGCCCTTCTCGAGCAAGGCCGCCTCACGTGTGTAACGGGGCGTACCGGCGAGAAGGGAGACGAGATCTGCGAGGACCGCGCGAGGCCGTGCGTATCCGC
>CAZQPP010000917.1:0-2237 GCA_964594295.1 uncultured Myxococcales bacterium
CGCTCCACTTCCGGCGACCTGACGGCAGCGAGACCGCCACGGTGTCGAAGTCCGTAGACACGACCGGGAGCTACCAGCACGCATGGACTCCGTCGGCTTCGAGCGCGGTTGGCACCTACACCTACTGGGCCGTCGACGACGCCACCGCGAAGCTCAGCAACACCGTGTCCTTCCTGTTGTTCGACTGCGGTGACGGGGCCTGCACGGACGGTGAGAGCGCGACGACCTGTCCGGAGGACTGCACCGCCTGCCCCGCGAACGACATGTGCCCTGGCACGCAGTGCTCGGAACACAATCTCCCCGGCGACGGCGCACGATTCCAGACCCCCGGGACCGGGTCGTCCGTCTACTACGCTCGCGCCGGCTACAAGCACAGCTTCAGAAACGAAGAGTGCTACTTCCTCTTCTACGATTCGTGGAGCGGCCTCGACTGCGTCGCGGACGACTACGCCGCACAGCTCTCGAGCGGCCCAGGCATGTGCGACGAGGGCTCGTTCTTGAGGCACGTCGGCGACACGACCGTCTACCGCCTCGAGTCGAACCGCCTGCGCCCCATGTGTGGCGCATGGACCAGCGACCTGTTCGCCAGCCGCTGGGGCTACCCATTCGACGCGACGGTTCACGTGGACACGGACCGCTGGTCCGACGTGACCGCTGCATACCCCATAGCCTGGGGAGACGGAATCTTCCCGCCTGGCCAATCGGCGCCGCAGTGCGGGGATCCTGGTTACGAGTGCGGTGATCACGACGACGGCGAGGACGGCGAGTGCTACGCCACCCTGCACTGCGGCCCTTGCCAGTACTGTGGGGACGGCTCGTGCGACGCAGCAGCCGGCGAGAGCTGCGAATCCTGCGAGTCGGACTGCGGCCGGTGCCGCGACCTGATCGCTGGGGGCATCCACACGCCCGAGGACCAAGCGACGGTCTCCAACGTGCAGTTCGCCATCGACTGGGCTCCGGGCTCCGCGACAGACGGATCGACCACACAGACGGCGCTCTACTGCCAGGTTGACGGCGGAGCCTGGGAGCTGAAGGGCGGCTTTGGCTTCGTCCCTCCATTTGAGTACCACGACGCGCTGCCAGGCAGCAGCGTGTCATGCAAAGTCAGGACCCGGCTCGCGAGCGACTATGACACGTTCGTTGACTCCTCCGTGCGGACATGGACGGTGAGCAGCGCGTGGCCACGGATGGCGGTCGAAGACCTCCAGCTCGTCTTTCCGGAGGGATGGGATGCGTGCAGCGACCTGTCCGTTAGAGCGAGGGTGCGCAACATAGGCGACCGGGCAGGAGACTGGCGCGCCCGCGCCTTCTTCCATCCTGCCGGCGAGGGTTACGCGTCGCCGCAAGTGATCGAGGCTCGCCGAGCGCACGTGGTCGACCTCGCTCCGGGCAGCGAGGGCGTCTACGACTTCCTCATAGATCTGCAGGAACCACTTCCACCGACGGGCGGAACCTTCGAGGTAACCGTCGTCGCCGACGACTACTACGGATCCTTCCACGCCACCGAGTCCTCCCAGACCGTTTCTGCATTCGGCGCGGACGTGGACCCTCCCGAGATCACGTACTTCAGCTTGAACGGATTCACCGGCACGCCCACCCGCGTCTTGCCAGGCAGGACGCATGGCGTTGTGCTTGCAGCGAACGACGAGTACGCCATCGACCGCTGGGAGCTTCGCTGGCGCCTGTCCGACGGCGGTGGCTGGGAGACCGTCGCCTCCGTGGTGTTCCCGCCGACGTGCCGCGACGCGTTCTCGTCGGGCGCCGACTGGTCGATTCCAGCCGACCTTGACGCCGGCGTGGGTCTCCAGCTGAGCGCCCGCGTGTGGGACCTCGGCGGGAGCATGGTTGAACAGCAGATCTCTGCCGAGACCCTGTCGACCGTGGCGCCGATGGTGACTTTCATCAGCCCGGCGGGCGGCGAAACTTACGTGAAGTCCACCAACGAGGAGACAACGTGCCTGCCCGTGGAGCTCCTGTTTGCGGAGGGAGGAAACCCCATCTTCCAGATCGTCGTTGGCTTTGCGAGCGACGAGGGCGCCCGCCACAAAGAGGAGAAGTGGATCACCCAGATTCCCGAGGATGGCCGGGTAGCTGAGTGCATTCGCGCCAACGCTGCCGGCGACGACCTGAGCGTGTTCGTGAGAATCACCGACGAGCTCGACCAGAGGTACCTCTTCTACTCCCCAGGCATCAGTGTTGCTTTCCCTCCGGCAAAGGCCCCCTGGAGCGAGGTCTTC
>CAZQPP010000918.1:0-2233 GCA_964594295.1 uncultured Myxococcales bacterium
GTCGTCGGTGCACTCGTTCCCGTCGTCGCAGGCGGCCCCGTCCTCGGCGTGGGGGCAGCCGGTGGCGGGTTCGCAGGGGTCGTCGGTGCAGGGGTTGCCGTCGTCGCAGTCGGTGGCCGAGGTGTCCCTGCCCGAGCAGCTCCCGCCGGCGCAGAGGTCGCCGGTCGTGCACTTGTCGCCGTCGTCGCAGGTCCTGGTGTTGTTGGAGTAGACGCAGATGCCCTGGGGCAGGCAGGTGTCGCTCGTGCAGACCTGGGAGTCGTCGCAGTCCGCGTCCTCGTCGCACGGGGTACAGCCCGCGATCGCTTCGTTCACGCAGCCCGAGGCGGCGTCGCAGGAGTCGACCGTGCAGCCGTTCCCGTCGTCACAGTCGGCGCTGACGTCGACGTTGGCGCAGCCCGTGTCCGTGTCGCAGGAGTCCTCGGTGCAGGCGTTGCCGTCATCGCAGTCGGTCGTCGAGGTGTCCGTTCCGGCGCAGCTTCCGGCGGCGCAGACGTCTCCGGTCGTGCAGGCGTCGCCGTCGCTGCATTCGGCGGTGTTGTTCACGTGGGCGCATCCGGTCGCCGGGTCGCAGGAGTCGTCGGTGCAGAGGTCTCCGTCGTTGCAGTCCGCGGCCGAGGTGTCGGTGCCCGCGCAGCTGCCCTCGCCGCAGACGTCTCCGGTGGTGCACTCGTCTCCGTCGTCGCAGGACTTGTTGTTGGGCGTGTTGAGGCATCCGGTCGCCGGGTCGCAGGAGTCGTCGGTGCAGAGGTTCCCGTCGTCGCAGTCCTCGGCCGAGGTGTTCGTGCCGGTGCACGAGCCCTCCGAGCAGGTGTCCTCGGTGGTGCAGGCGCTTCCGTCGTCGCACCTGCCGTCGACGTTGGTGATCACGCACGTGCGCGCCTGGCACTTCTCCTCGGTGCAGGCGCTGCCGTCGTCGCAGTCGTCGGCGTGCTGGCATTCCTTGCAGCCGGAGATGACGGTGTTGAGGCAGCCCGAGCCCGGGTGACAGGAGTCGTTCGTGCACGGGTCTTCGTCGTCGCAGGTCGCGCTGATGTCGTCGTGCCGGCAACCCGTGGAGGGGGCGCACGTGTCCGCGGTGCAAGCGTCCTCGTCGTCGCAGTCGACGGCCGATGTGTCGGTGCCGGCGCACGCGCCCTTGGAGCAGACGTCATCGGTGGTGCAGGCGTCGCCGTCGTCGCAGGGGAGGCTGTTTCGTTTGTTGGTGCACCCGGTGAGGGGATCGCAGGAGTCGTAGGTGCAGATGTTCTTGTCGTCGCAGTCGACCTCGGAGGTGTCCGTCCCGGCGCACTGACCCTCCGAGCAGAGGTCCCCGGTGGTGCAGGCGTCGAGGTCGTCGCACTGCGCATCGTTGGCGGCGTGCAGGCAGCCTTCGGTCGGGTCGCAGGTGTCGTCGGTGCAGGCGTTGTCGTCGTCACAGTCCTGCGCCGATGTGTCGGTGCCGGCGCAGGTCTTCTGCGAGCACGAGTCGCCGGTCGTGCAGGCGTCCCCGTCGTCGCACGGGCTCCCGTCGGGCAGCTCGGCGGAGATGCAGCCGGCCAGCGAGTTGCAGACATCGGCGGTGCAGTCGTTGCCGTCGTCGCAGTCCCGGGTGTCGGCGGAGTCGCTGTCGCACCTCCCCTCGAGGCACTGCTCGCCGATCGTGCACTTGTCGCCGTCGTCGCAGGGGAGATCGTTGGGCTCGTTGCTGCACCCGCCGAGGGCGGTGCAGGTGTCGTCGGTGCAGGGGTTGCGGTCGTAGCAGTACACGGCAGAAGTGAAGGCGACCGCGAACGAGCCCTCGTCGCAGACGTCGCCGGTGGTGCAGGCGTTGTTGTCGTCGCAGTCGAGCTGGTTGAAGGTGACCTCGCAGGTCTGAGCTGCACCGCAGACCTCGTCGGTGCAGGGGTTGCCGTCGTCGCAGTCCTCGTCGGTAGTGCAGCCCTCGCACCCGGAGATGGCGGTGTGCACGCAGCCGGTGGCCGGCTCGCAGCTGTCGTTCGTGCACTGGTCGCCGTCGTCGCAGGCGGGGCTGCTGTCGGCGTGGTAGCCGCCCCGCGCCGGCAGGCAGGTGGCCGCGGGGCGGGGGGTGCGGCGGCCGACGCGGCTCAGGCGGGTGGGCATCGGCGACTGCTTCGGGGAGTCGGCGGCCAACGAAGACCTGCTGGAGAAGCACGGGCTGACCCCTTGGCACGTGGCCGAGGCGGCGAAAAGCCTGCTGGATTGAGTGCTCGCTAGGTCAGCTGGCGACCAC
>CAZQPP010000919.1:0-2233 GCA_964594295.1 uncultured Myxococcales bacterium
CAACGCATCGGGGGGGGCGTTATCGACCGAGAGAACGTTCCTCGTTTTCGCACGGGGCAGTTCATGACGCCCGCCCGCTTCTCTTCCGGCTTCGCGATCGACAAGCTCGCTCCTGCTCTCGCAAAGGAACCGAATTCCAAGATCGTCGGAGAGCGCCTGCGCCGCGGGGTTGATTTGGCACGGGCTGTTGCGGAGGACTTGACGGTTCGGCTCCAGAGATAAGCGCGTCTCTCGTTGCTCGGTGATCAGGGGAGGTGCCACATTCCTGGATAGGCGCGCCGAACGTCAAGCACTCCCATCAAGGTGGATCGGAGGAGGATCCAAGTCACGCATGTCCCTCTCTGCGGAACTTGCGGGCGACTACGATGTCTAGCCGAGTCCCGCGTGCTCCGGGCGCGCACAGACACGGTGCAGACTATGGAAGAGAGTGCATCACCGCACACCTTGTCCCGTCGGTCCTTCCTCGGTACGGCGCTCTTGGCGCCCACCGCCCTGGTGTCGCTGCGCTCCTCAGAGACGGGAAAGGGGAGAACTCCCAACAAGTCCCCCTCTGAATCGACGGATCTAGAACGCTTGGCCAAGGAGGGGTTGCGGAGACGATTCGGCGGCGAAGTGCCCGCGCAGTACTCGCGGAGGCTTGGCTACGAGCTTGAGGTAATCGAACGCCAGCGATGGTCGCAGGGTTTCTTGGCCGCTGTCGATGTTGTTGCGAAAGCTCGCGAAGCCGGTGTGCTGGTGGGGCCTGCGCTGGGAGCCGCCTCAGCCAGCCTGGTCGCCTACGCATTGCGCCTGACCTGGGTCGATCCAATCCGCTATCCGCTGCTGTTCGAGCGTTTCGCTGGCTCCGAGAACGGCCCCGACCTGCGATTCGGGCTAAGCTCGGTCCCCAATGCCGTTTCGCTTGCGGATCTGACTGGGGCTTGGCGGAGGCGTTGCGTCCGCGTCTCGATGCTCGACTCTCCGGACTACGGTCGCTTGTCGACTGGTGGCCGCAGTTCTGAGTGGGGCTCGGTGTCGTTGTGGATATGCCCGATTCTTGCCGCGATTGCGGCAGAGACCCAGCGGTTGCCGAAGACGCCCTTGGAGTTCGACCTCGACGGCTCGGGCGAACAGCACAGCGCACTAGATGGAGTTGCATGGCGTTCGTTTGCTTGGGCAATGCAGGCGCTCAGGCATCCCGCGGTGGAGTTCGTCAACGTGATCGACCCGGCGGGGTGCTCCTGCCGAAGAGACGGTTTCGCGGATTTCGTGCCGCGCGTGCTGGCCTACCAACGCCTAGCGAGCCGCGGGCGCACCTCGGCCTATCATGACCTAGACAGAGACTTCCTCTTCGCCCACCGCATCGGCTACCAGTGGCCGGCGCCGCATCCAGCTTGCCGGCAGGCTGTAGCGTTCACCAACGGCCGAATCCTCTTCGATCAGCAGCTAATGCTCCTCTGCCAGCAGTTGGCTGGCTTCAATGGATGGGAAGCCGATGGCCTCAGACGAGCGCTCGCCTCGGGCAACCAATCTGAGGTCAAGAAGCACGAGCAGCGCTTCATCTCGACCATGTGCCGCATGCATGGCCCCAGTAAGAGCGTGGCCGCTGAGACGTGGTCCTGGATGACCAAACCCCCTCTTGGTTGGAACGGCGCTCATGTGGCGTGCGAGTCGGCGATGGTGCTTTGGATCTGTCGTCTCGTCTACGACTCCGGACGGACCTTCGCGCGGGGTTTGCGCGCGCGACTGTTGGCCCGCGGCTTGTGGGTCGAAGATCCGCGTTGGCGCTTGTTCTAGCTGCCACCGCCGACGGGCGCATGGCATTCCCTTGATGGGTGACCAACTATGGAACTCCCCGCCCCGCCCCATGATCTCTCGCGCCGGAGGTTCCTCGGTACTGCGCTCGCCGCAGCCACTGTTCTGCTACCCTCCGAGCTTGGAGGTGCCCTAGCATCGAGTCACCTTCGAAACGCTGCGGCTGCACGCTCGTCGAGCGAGCGGGTTCTCCGTTGCCTTCGCCACCGCTTCGAGGGGCGCGTGCCTGGGCACTACGATGATCGCCTCCGCTGGGAGATGGAGGTCATCGACAAGAGAGGGTGGTGGCCGCGCTTCGAGATGGCCACCGCTTCCGTCCGAGCCGTCCGGAGGGTTGGTGCCCTGGTTGGTCCTGCCTTTGGGGCGGTCTCGGCCAGCCTGGTCGCCTACCTGCTCGGACTGACGTGGGTGGACCCGGTCCGCTACGCGTTGCCCTTTG
>CAZQPP010000920.1:0-2231 GCA_964594295.1 uncultured Myxococcales bacterium
GAACACGTGCGAAATCAGGCTATTGCGGAATCCAACCGGATCCTGACGCCGTAGGTTCTTAGCCTTCAGCGCCATCCAGTTGATGGAGCGCGCAGCAAATTTCGACACTGTTCCCGCGAGGTTCATGACATTTCTCCAGGGGCACGACAGGTGCGTGGATCATCGTTCGACGAAACGCGGACTTTAGCCCGGCCATGTTGTGGGGCGCATCCTGTAGTCATGCTTTGCTTCTCAGCCTACCGATATCGTTGAACAACTACCCACCACCTACAGGCCCCCAACGTAGCACGGTTGTTCCAAGATGTCATCCGCGTTTTGCTAGAACCCCCCTTTTATCAAGGCTCAACGCGTCTGGCGACGGAATTCCAGGAGCAAGAAACCGCCGAGCCGGGCGCTGGGCCCGCGCCCCAAAACCCCCTCCATCGTTGCCCACGCGCGGCCCGCCAGGGGCAGGTCGAAGAGCTGGGGCACGAGGGTCGCCACGCGTGCTCCTCTCCGGCCTAGCAAACGCCAATTCGAAGGCGCGGCGGCCAGCACCTCCCGCTCGGTGTCGAAGCGGGTGAAGACGTCGGCGTCGGTGCGCTTCTTCGAGACGGCCATGCCCGGCCGCAGCCGGCGCACCCAGTAGCGCAGGCTGTGGCGATTGTAGAACTCGAGGATGAGGCGCCCGCCCGGTGCGGTGACGCGGTTGAGCTCGTGAAGGGTGCGGCTCAGATCGGGCACGTGCGCCAGGACCTTGCAGGAGTAGACGAGGTCGAAGGAGCCGTCCTCGAAGGGCAGGTGGTGCAGGTCGCCCTGCGCCACGTGCAGGCCCCTCTCGCGAGACGGGCGCAGCATGCCGGCCGACAGGTCCACGCCCACGGCCACCGCGGACTCCGGCGCCACCTTCGCCAGCAGGAGGCCGGTGCCGCACCCGGCCTCGAGCACCCGCCGCCCGCGGGCGCGAGGGAGGATGTAGGCGAGCTCGGCGCGATCGATGAAGGCGTGGTAGCCCGCGTCGCGGCCCACGTCGTAGCGGGCGGAGAAGTCGTCGTAGTAGGCCCGCCGGTCGTCGCGGGTCTGTGGCTCGTTCCGGATGCTCATGCGGGACTCCGCGGCAGTGTCCCCTTCCGGGACAGCCAGCTCGAGATCAGGGCGTGGGTGGCGCGCGCGTGCGCGGCGGCGGTGTAGCGCTCTCGGTAGACCGCCCTCAGCTCGTCGGGCTCGGGGGCCCGCCGCTCCCCCGAGAGCAGCTCCCCGAGGGCCGCCCCGAGCTCGCCGGGGTCCTCCGACGCGACGCCGAGGCCGACCGGGTCTTCGAGGAGCTCGCCGACCGGGGGCTCGCGCGCGATGACGAGGGGCACCCCGAGGGCGAGCGCCTCCAGCAGCACCAGCGGGTAGTCCGTCTTGGCGAAGGTGTTGGAGGTCGGGAAGAGCAGCGCCGCGGCGTCGGCGAGGACGTCGTGGAAGCTCGGGAGGGAGCCCGCGAGGTGCACGCGCTCGCCGACCCCGAGGGACGCCGCGAGGTCCGAAAGCTCGCGGCGGCGGAGGGCGGCGCGCTCGGTCTTGTCACGGCAGGCGAGGACGACGTGGTGGGGGCCCTTGGAGAGGGCGTCGGGGAGCGCGCGCAGCACCGTCTCGGCGCCCCCGCTGAACTCCAGGTCGCCGGCGTAGAGCAGGTATGGCACCCCCGCCGGCAGCCCCCGGCCCTCGAGGATCTCCCTGCCTCGCGCAGGGTCGGCTTGAGGCTCGGGCACCCCGGGTGCAGCCCTCCCGACCGAGGTGGCGCCGGCGGCGAGGAGGCGCTCTTCGGTGTCCCGCGACATGGCGACGTGGTGGCGCGCGAAGAGCATGCGCGGGAGGGCGTCGAGGTCCAGAGGGCGAGAGCAGACGACGTGGATCGTCGGCAGCCGCCTCGGGGCGAGCAGGAGGCGGAGCAGGCGCCCGGTCCTGAGGGTGGGCGCGAAGAGGAAGCACATGGCGTCGGCGCGCGCCGGGCGCATGAGCCTGGTCAGCATGGCCAGGTTGTTGCGGGAGCTCGTGCCGTGGCCGCCGGCCTCGGCGTAGATCTGCTCGCAGAGGGCCGCCTCGAAGGGGAGTGGGGCGCTGCCCCGCGGTACGGGCACCCTCAGGCGCACGCCCTCGGGCGCGTGCTCGATAAGCGCCCTGGCGACGTTGCGGGTGCCGTCCTGCCACGGCGGCACGACGGGCTTGGTGACGAGCAGGATGGTTGGGGCCGCCCCGCTCACCTC
>CAZQPP010000921.1:0-2229 GCA_964594295.1 uncultured Myxococcales bacterium
CACGACGCCGGCCGCGAGCGCGGGCAGGAGGTCGAGCAGGCCGCCCTTCCCCAGCGAGATTGGCGGCGAGGCGTCGACGACCCAGACCCGGCTCACGCGTCGAGCCCGTCCATCAGCTCGTCAGCGCTGTCCTGGAAGGGGCTGATGCCGTACTTGTGCAGGACCAGGAGGAAGTCGTGCCGGGACAGACCTGCGAGCGAGGCGGCTTTCGACTGCGACAGGAGTCCTTGCTGGTACCATCTGCAGACGGCCGCCAGCTTCATCTCCTGGGCGAGCTCCCGAGGAGACCTGCGCAGGCTGCTGCATGCATCGTCGGGCAGCTCGATGGTCAGGCGTACCGGCATCGTTGAACGAAGACCTCGCATGCGGCAAGCCTGTTTTACACTGGTGTCTTCCGCGCCGTCTAGCCCTGCCCAATACCCACAACTGGGCCGCAGCAAGACTGCGACGGCCGGCCAAGCGGGAGCTCGGTGTGGGCGGAGCCCGGTCGTGCCTGGCTTGGGCCTGCCGCCAGGGCTATCGCAGAGTCGCTGACGTTTCGGCCGCGCGAGTGGGGGCACCTTCGAGGTAGTCCTGGTACGACCCACAGCGCCGGCACCCACACCTGCGCCGGATGCTCACTTTGTCGTTGATGGCTCGCAGGAGGTTGAGCGCGACGTGGCGAATGAGCGCGAAGTTGGCAGCGGCATTGCCGGTGCGCGTGCGGACGCTGTCCCCGCCGAAGTCCTCGATGGCCTCGGCATCGTCGGCGCCCGATGTCCTTCGACGGCGTTGGAGATCCAAGCACATCAAGGGCGGGGGAAACGGGTGGTGTCCTCGCATGAGGGCAGCGGTCTTGCGTGCCCGTGCCCGTGCCCGTGCCCGTGCCCGTGCCCGTGCCCGAGGCATCCGGAACCGGGCATGGGCACGGGCACGGGCACGGGCACGATCGCTCCGAACCCCATCGTCAATGGCTGCGTCCACTGCGGCCAGCCATGTGCCCCGTACGAAGGACACCACCGGGAAACGACAGGGAAGTCAAAAAGAATCGCCGCCCCCGGTCGATTTTCCTTGACACCTTTTCGGCCCCCCAGACCACGCCGACCGCCGGGGAGCCTCGAGACGGTGGCTGGAGGCACCCCAGACGGCCACCACGGGCCGAAGACGAGGCATCTGAGCTCGGCGGCCGCGAGGAGGCCGTCTCGGGCCTTGGCGAGGGCGACAGAGGGTCGAAAAAGTCCATGGTATCCTGCACTTGGCCCACAAGCAGGAGAAGCCGAATGCCGATGGATTACCACCACGACCTGAGCTCCCTTGATGACGCGGAGCTCGTCCGCCGCCTCCACGCGCTGCACCACGATAGCTGCGCGGTGCTTGGCTCTCTGCTCGTCTACCTCGGCGAGGTCGACCATCGGCGGCTTTACGCCAGCGCCGGCTACGACTCGATGCACGGCTACTGCGTGCGCAAGCTCGGGATGTCCGACCAGGCCGCGTTCAAGCGCCTGCGGGTCGCACGGATGGCGCGAGAGCTCCCGGCGATCATCGAGGGAGTCGGCGCGGGGAGGCTGCACCTCAGCGGGCTGGTGGTCCTGTGCCCCCACCTGACGGAGGCCAACCACGCCGAGCTGCTCGAAGAGGCACAGGGCTTGAGCCGGCGAGACGTCGAGAAGCTGCTGGCTGTGCGCTTCCCAAAGCCCGATGTGCCCACCTCCATCCGTAGGGTCCCGGCGCGACGCACACCCGATACCCCCGCCTCACCCCAGCCGCCGCCGCCGCCCTCGGCAGACATCGTGCCGGCGACGCCTGCGCCTGCGCCGGACGAGGCCCCCCCGCTCGTGCTCGAGGCGCCCGAGCCCATGCCGAGCAGGTCGGTGTCACGGGTGGAGCCGCTGTCGGCCGACCGCTATCGGGTGACCTTCACCGCGCCGGCCTCGCTCGTCAGCACCCTCGAGGAGGTCCGCGCCCTGCTCGGCCACGCCGTGCCTGACGGAGACTTGGCGGAGCTCGTCGAGCGGGGCTTGGACCTGCTGAAGACCGAGGCGTTGAAGAAGCGCTTCGGTGCAAGGGCTGCCGGCGGGAAAGGCCGCCGCACGAACAAGGGCAGCAGCGGCGACACCAAGACGGCAAAGGAGGTGTCCCCGGGGACAGTTGAGGGCGAGCCGAAGCAGCGCTCTCGGCACATCCCCGCGGCGATCCGGTCGGCGGTGTGGTCACGCGACGGCGGCGCCTGCACCTACGTCGCCCCGGACG
>CAZQPP010000922.1:0-2229 GCA_964594295.1 uncultured Myxococcales bacterium
ATCAACACTATTTCCAATAACGACGCGATTCCGAGCTGCCCATCAGCGACGACGACATGGACCTCGACGGCATCCTCGACTTCTACGACCACTGCCCCTACGACCCCGAGGACTTCGACAAGTTCGAGGACACCGACGGCTGCCCCGACCTCGACAACGACCAGGACGGTATCCCCGACACGCGGGACGCCTGCCCCAACGACCCCGAGACGGTCAACGACTTCGAGGACGAGGACGGCTGCCCCGACACTGCACCTCCGGTGCGCATCGTCGGTAAGAAGATCCTCATCATGCAGAAGGTCTTCTTCGAGTTCGACAAGGCCATCATCAAGCGCGAGTCCTACGGCATCCTCGACGCAGTCGCCGAGCTCCTGATGGAGCACGAGGAGATTCGCAAGGTCCGCGTCGAAGGCCACACCGACATCAAGGGAAGCCGCCGCTACAACCTGAGCCTCAGCGACCGGCGCGCCGCCGCCGTCCGCCGCTACCTGGTCTCCCGCGGCGTCAGCTCGAGCCGCCTCGTCTCGAAGGGCTACGGCTTCGACCAGCCCATCGCGGACAACGCGACGGACGAGGGTCGCGCCCTCAACAGGCGCGTGGCCTTCACGATCCTCGACATGAGGGAAGACCTCGATATCAGGCAGCGATGAACCTGCGAGCATCCCGCAACCGACGTTGCGGGATGCGGCTCGTAGCTGTTAGCTGTTAGCTGTTAGCTGTTGGCGAACGACGGCTAACGGCTAATCGCTAACCGCCAACCGCCAATCGCCAGCCATGTCCATCTCCAACGTCGAGCGAGCCGTCACCGCCCTGCGCCGCGGCCGGATAGTCCTCGTCACCCGCCGCAAGGCCGACCCGCCAGAGGCAGCCGTCGTCGTCGTGGGCTCGCGCACGACGCCCGGCCACGTAAGCTTCATGGCGGTGCACGCGCGCGGCCTCGTCTGCCTCGCGATCTCGCAGCTCCGGGCCCAAAGGCTTCACCTGGCCCCGCAGTCCCCTTCCTCCCGCCACCCGCGCGCCGAGGACGTCCTCGTGTCGGTCGAGGCCCGCGAGGGCGTGACCACGGGCATCAGCGCCGCTGACCGGGCGCAGACCCTCCGCGTGCTCTCGGACGACCGCTCGGCCCCTGAGGATCTGGTCTCGCCGGGGCACATCTTCCCTGTCGCCGTCGATCCACGCGGGGTCTTCGGGCGCCCACAGATCCCCGAGGGAGCCACGGACCTCTGCCGCCTCGCCGGCTTCCCGCCCGTCGCGACCTACACCCGGATGCTCACCCCTGAGGGAGACATCTCGCCCATCGCCGAGCTGGAGGCCCTCGCGGCGGAGCACCACCTCGAGGTCGTCGACATCGAGGACCTGAAGGAGTTCCGCACGCGCCAGGAGATCCTGGTCACCTGCGAGACCGAGGAGCCCTTCGCGACGGCCCACGGCGAGTTCAGCCTGAAGGTCTTCAGGAGCGAGCTCGACACGGTGCGACACATCGCCCTCGTGATGGGAGAGCTCAGCTACGGCGCGCCCCTCGTGCGGGTTCACTCGCAGTGCCTGACCGGCGACGTCTTCGGCTCGCGGCGCTGCGACTGCGGCGCGCAGCTCGACCTCGCCCTGAAGAGCATCGCGGAGGAGGGCAGGGGCGCGCTCATCTACCTGCTCCAGGAAGGACGCGGCATCGGCCTGGCAAACAAGGTCCACGCCTACGCCCTCCAGGACGCCGGGCAGGACACCGTCGAGGCGAACATCTCCCTTGGCTTCGAGGCCGACGCGCGCGACTTCGGAGTGGCGGCCCAGATCCTCGCCCACCTCGGCGTCGGCGCCTGCCGCCTCCTCACGAACAACCCGCAGAAGCTCGAGGCTCTCGAGCGCTTCGGC
Organism: uncultured Myxococcales bacterium; assembly: GCA_964594295.1. Lineage (GTDB taxonomy): Bacteria > Myxococcota_A > UBA9042 > UBA3505 > UBA3505 > CAZQPP01. Next base: position 1,867 of record CAZQPP010000922.1, read on the forward strand.
CTCGAGGTCGAGCAGCGGGTGGCGCTCGAGGTGCCACCCGACGAGCACACGAAGGCCTACCTCGAGGTGAAGAAGGAGAAGATGGGGCACCTGCTCGAGCAGGTGTAGGGGCTCCCGCCGGACATGCGCTCCTCCCCCCTCCTACCCCCGCGAAAGATCAGCGTCGCAGTCGGGCAGATGTGCAGCACCCCCGACGTGGCCTCCAACCTCGACCAGGCGCTCGCGCTCGTCGACGAAGCAGCCGCCCGGGGAGCGGAGCTCGTCTGCCTCCCGGAGAACACCCTCTACCTGCGAGTCGAGGACGCAGAGGACGCCCCGCTGCTCCTTCCCACGAGCCAGCCTCTCGACGCCTTGCGCGCACGC
>CAZQPP010000923.1:0-2229 GCA_964594295.1 uncultured Myxococcales bacterium
TTGGGGGATCATGAAAACGCCGCCGCCGGGGATCCGATTCTCACCGGCGGTGAAGCCAAGGAGAAGGCTCTCGAGGTGGTGATGGGTCAGGTTGCCGACGCGCTCCTCGAGGAGAGCGTGTTCTTGTTCATCAAGGCTGCTGTGGGCGGACTGGCGAGTGATAATGTCAAGCTCAAGCTCGAGGTGCACAACTTGGCCTTCTTCGGAGGCCTCGCTTCGAAAACTCCTGGTTCGGTTTTCCGGGTTACCTACGATCCAGAGACGTGCGGCGGTGAGCCGCTCGCTTCCCGCTGCGAGCGGGCGTCGGATTGCGCTGGCTCGCGCATCTGCGCAGGCGGGTCTTGCCAAGCGGCACCAGACGAGGCGAACTGCGGCACGAGTCTCGATTGCAGTGGGTCTCGAGTTTGTCACCGAGGACAGTGCAGGGACTTCGGCTCCTCGGGAGACGTGCGAGCGACGCTGACCTGGGAGTCGGCCGCCCCCGTGGACATGGACCTTCACGTGGTCGGCCCGGATGGCTATCAGATCAGCTGGCAGGACCAGCAGTCGCCGGGCGGCGGTCGGCTTGACCGTGACAACAACTGTGAGGACTCCACGCTTGGAGGACCCGAGAACATCTTTTGGCCCGATGGCGAGGCTCCCAAGGGCAAGTACGAGGTCTACGTGCAGCTCTTCGAGCCCTGCGGGGAACCGGCAACAGCTCGTTATAACGTCGTTGTACGGGTAGACGGTGCGACGCGGGCACTTTCTGGGTCGATCGGCTCGTCCGATCGAAGTGCCTTGCGCGAGGTTTGGTCCTTCGTCAGGTGAGTAGAGTCCGATCGGTGTGCATTCAACAGGTCGATGCACTCAGTGAAGGAATCGACATCGAGAACGCCGGCGCAAGAGCCTATGACAACGTGGTTCTTGTCGAAGACCACCGCGACTGGAACAAAGGTGACGCCGAGGCGCTGGGCGATACTGCGATGGTGGTCGAGAAGGGTCGGGAACTCAGTTCCGATGTCTTGTTGTGCACGCTCAACGTCTTGGCGGTCCGCGGAGGAGACGCCGAACATGTGGAACTCTGCTGCGTTGTGCTGGCGGCGGAAGCGCTCGAGTCGAGTCAATTGCTCGTGGCACGCCCAGCATTCGGGCTCCCAGAATACGAGGATGAACGCCTTTCGAGGTTTCTCGAATCGCTTGTGGGGTAGTTCTGACGTGGGAGCAATGGGGTAGCGAAGGGAAGGGAGTCGAGTTCCCGTTGGTATCGGCGACGCCGGCAGGCAGAAGAGAGCGCACTGCGAAAGGGACAAGCAAAGCACGCAGAGAGGGGCCAATGGAAGGCGCAGCAGCGGCTCGTCGCGCGGGGGAGGCGCGGGTCGTTCAAACGTGCTGTCTGGGAGTTGTGACACCGGAAGGCCTAGTAACCACCGAAGCTGGGCCGTGTGGGCTCGATCTGCATTGGGTCTAGAGGCAGTGGAGGAAGCCTGATGGCGAAGAGCTTCGCGTAGTGGTCTTGCCGGCGCAGCTTGTTCCGCCGATCCGTCATGTTGTAACCGTGCACAATGGCAGCGACATAGAAGAAGGTCCCCAATGTGGCCAGGGCATAGAAGCTGGTCTTCTGGTCATCCCAGCCCCGGCCCTGGTCGTGAACGTCGAAAGCCATTATCCCGAGCGTACCGGTCAGGCCCAGGTAGTAGATGCCATCCACGTAGTGCTCGGCATAAACGGAACCGAGGCCCGGGACAGCCACGGACAAGAGCCCTCCAGCCCAGGGCGACTTGGTTTGCGGCTCCGGGAGGTTGAGCCGCTCCGACAGTTGCTCCGAATACGCACAGATGGGGTCCGGGTGACGAGCGCAGGACTGATTGAAGAGGGATAGCGACGAGCCCGCCAGGTCAGGCCTCGCGATGCTCAACAAGAAGCGTGTGCGGTGAAACCAGGCATAGGCCTGCCCGGCAGGAGAAAGCTTCCCAGCTAACGCCTTCAGGTCCGCTGCTGCGCGTGCCACGTCCTGCAAGTGCCCTAGCGCCTGGGCAGACTCGCCGCGCGCCACTGCGCGAGACAAAAGGGCAGCCTGGCGTTGCTGCTCCGAAAGAAGCGGAGCACGGAGGAACTCGTCGTACGCGGCGATGGCGGCGTTGTATTGGCGGCCGAGGTGGTAGGAGAGAGCCAGCTGCCGCATGGCCCTGAGGCGCGTCGCATCGTCGACGGCCGTGAAGCGCATGTGTTCGTATGCACCAACCGCAC
>CAZQPP010000924.1:0-1097 GCA_964594295.1 uncultured Myxococcales bacterium
GCGACATCCAACGAACCAACGGCCAGGGACAGATCCTCGCGCCGGACATCGACACGTCCCGCCGTCAGTCCTTCATCTTCGCCGAGGGCGACGCCGTCGAGATCGTGAGCGGCCTCTGGAACATCCTGGAGCCCGCCGTCAACACGGTCCAGGCGGCGCTCGACGAGGTGGACGCGGAGCTGAACGACCACTTCACGGGTGCGGCGCGCAGGCACCCCGCCAGCGACATCGACTACGCTCCGCACGGCTTCGTTGCTTCGGCGACCGTGCAGACGGCACTCGACGAGCTGATCGACGACCTGACTGCGACGGCTGCCGGCAATCCCGGCGCGAAGCGGGTGGGCGCGGACGCGGTCGCGGGCGCGCCGAACGCCCTGCCTGCCGGCTCGGTGGACGGCCAGCTCTCGCAGCTCCTGGCCTGGCTGAACTCCCATCTGTCGGCCCCGGCCGGCGCCCACAACGCCAGCGCCATCGCCGCCGTGGCCCACAACCACATCTCCGGCACGAGCGTTCAGGCTCAGCTCCAGGAGATCGTCAATGACCTGCAGTCCACGAGCTCCGCACTCGGCGCATCGCAGGTTGGAGACGCTGCCATCGCGGACGCGCCCAAGAGCCTCTCATCCGGCACGGTGCGGGCCCAGCTCATTGCGCTGCTCGCGCATCTCAACGACCACCTGAACGACGCGGTGGGCGCCCACGCCGCGGGCGCAGTCTCGACAGCGGCTCACAACCACATCACCGGCACGACAGTGCAGGCGCAGCTCGAGGAGATCGTCGATGACCTCCAGTCGCAGTCGGGTGGGTTGGGGGCCGAACAGGTGGGAAGCGCCGGCATCGTCGGAGCGGGCGAGAGCCTGTCGGCCGGGACGCTTCGTGCCCAGCTCACGGAGCTGCTCGGCCACCTCAACACCCACGCCGGCTCCAGCGACCACGACGCCCGCTACTACAACGAGGGCGCCCAGGTCGACGACGCGGATACGGTTGACGGGCAGCACGCCTCGGCCTTCGCCACGGCGGGCCACGACCACGACACCCGCTACCTGCGCCGGGTCTACTCGACGCAGGTGCTGATGGACGCGGGCACCTCGCAGATCATC
>CAZQPP010000924.1:1161-2223 GCA_964594295.1 uncultured Myxococcales bacterium
ACCCCGATGCGGGGACCGGGCTTCCGCAGTCCACGACGTACGCCCGCGGCAACCTGACCGCCGACCTCCGGTATTGGATCACGAAGATCGACCAGGGGGGCGGCGACAAGGACTACCGCATCAGCGTGTCGAACGACTCCGCAGAGCAGCTCTGGGTGAACGTCGCCGTCCACAGGAGGGATTGATGCCCGCCCGAACCATCCCCGTCCCTGTCCCCCGCGACACGCTGTCCTCGCGCATCGAGGCACTCGCACTTCCCCAGGCCAAGGGCTACGCCGACTTCATCCGCACCGGCGATCCCGACGGACCGATTCCGTGCTGGGGCGCTATCGCAGAGCGCTTCGATCAGGACTTCAAGAAGACGGCCGACCGCAACGCGCTCTGGAACGTGTTGATCGAAGAAGGGGACCGGCGGCCGCTCCTCCTGTACCTGCACCTGAACCGAGGTCGGCCGGAGGTGATGGCGAAGGTCCTCGCCGACGCGGACAAGCTTCCCCGGGTCCTGCAGCGGGCGCTGGTCTCGTTCGATGAGGTCGCGCACCTGCTGCCCGACCACCTCGACAAGCTCGACCCGGCTGCTCGCCAGCTCCTCGAAGCAGGCCCCGAGGCACTCGGCCGCGAGAGCGAGCAGGTCGAGGCGCGCATCGCCCAGCTCACGGCATTCCGCTACTTCGTGCCCGACCAAGGCGACCCTGCCGACGAACCCGCATCGGCATCCGATCCGCCCGGAGGTCCCTGATGGCGGCTTGCAGTTCCATCGGACTCGTAGTCGCCGGGCGAGTGCTGCCGCCGCCCACTGGACTCGACGTCTCCAACTTCAACGACCCTGAGGTCCATCGCTTCTCGGGGCGCGACCGCACGGGCCGGGCGATCAGCGAGGCCATCGTCCACGAGTCGGTGACCACGAGCGTCGCGACGACGGTTCGCGTCCTCGAGCGCCGCAAGCTCGGCGTGCATCTCATCGTGGCGCCGGACGGCCGCATCACCCAGCACGGCGACTTGGCCCACGACCGCCTGGCCCACGCCGGCGGCCACAACCGCCCCTCGGTCGGAATCGAGGTC
>CAZQPP010000925.1:0-2213 GCA_964594295.1 uncultured Myxococcales bacterium
CGACCCAGATGTCGACTCGAACGAGAGCGAGGACGTGGTGCCAAAACCGCAGGCGACATCAGATGGCCCGTCGGCAGAGGAGGATCCGGAGGAGGACGAGAGAGTCCCCGAGACCAAAGCCCCAGCTTCGACGAGCGAGGAGCCGCAGACCTCTCCTTCGGCGCAAGTCGAAGAGGCAGCCGGAGGGGAGTCTCCAACACCTCAACCACCAGCCTCGTCGCCTGTGGCGCGGACGGTGGAGGATGAGCCACGCGAGGACGAGCCGACGTCCAACGAAGCCGAGCGACGCCCCGTTCTCACATCAAGAGAGCCAAAGACCCCATCCTCGGATCGGCAGAGCAGAAAGCGCACCTTCGCCGAGCAAGACGGGTCCGGGAAGCCGCTGCCAGAGCTTCCGGAGAAGAGGGAGAAGCCAGCTGACCCTCCGCCGAGGGACGAGTCAGACATCAGCGCGATCATGGCAACGGGCACGCCTACACATCGAAGTCTTCACAATGCGTTGACGAACGCTCTCCTTCGTCTATTCGGTCCGACAAAGGAGCTCCTTCAAGGCGACAGATCCCACGCACTCTACGACGTACTCATTCAGGACTATGACGGTCGCGGCCGCGACCTCTTGGTAGAGGTGAAGTCGACCACGGATCGAGGTTCCGTCCGCCTGGCTGTCGGCCAGCTACTCGACTACCGCCATCACGTGCCCAGGCCTGAGGTCACGGACCTAGCAGTCCTGTTGCCGTGCGAGCCCCCAGCTGACCACGTCCGCTTCCTTGAGCCGGTTGACATCCGTTGTGCGTGGTTCGAAGACGAGGAGCGAACCAGCGTTCATGGGCTGCTGTGACGAGGCGAAAAGGCAAAGAAATCAATCATCTGCTGCTGCCGTTCACGGGTCCAGGGACAACGGGCTGCCAAGTGCCACCGGGATGGGACCACCTCGACGCTCGCCTGGTCGGGCATCTCGGTCTCCGGCACTTCGTGCTGGCGCGTCACCTTCGCTGCCGCACCTCTCGGTCGCATTCGCGCTTGCCGTCGGCGTCCGGGAGCGGAGCAAGATCCGCGGGAATTCGGTAGCCATGAGGGACTCCCGCCGGATGATTCTCTGCGAGCACGGTCCCCCCACCGCTGCACCACCAGCGACCTGACGAACATGGCCAGGCCCACATTCGGAGCTCATGATGAGATGGCTTGACGCGCTCTCCACAGCGAATGTGGACGCAGCCTCGATGAAGGAGGCTTTGGACGAGCTACACGTCACGACTGGGCTAGACGACCTAGTGGAGGACTTGCTGGCCGACACGGCGCAGGATGGAGGACAGTCGGACAAGGAGATGCGGCCCAGAGCCGTGGCGCTGATCGCGCATGCCGGCGACGGGAAGAGCCACCTCATTGATCGGCTGCGCGGGAAGCTGGCAGCGGGCGGGGGGGGGCCGGGGGTGCGCCGCCTCGAGGCGGTGATGGCGTCGTCGCTGGGGGACGACCTGCCTCCGGGCAACTACGTGCTCAATGACGCCAGCCTCACTGAGCGGCACATTGCCGCAGCATGCCTCAAGGCTGCGTTTCAGCCGCGGCCGACCGACTGGCAGGGTCTTTTCGTGGTTGCGGTCAACCGAGGCCGCCTGCGGGAATTGCTACCGCGAGTGAAAGAGGCGGGCGGAAGCGACAACGGCGCTGACTCGGGCCCACATGGATGGCTGCAAAGCGCCTTGCGAAGAGAGCCGAATGCCCACCAGACCGACAAACATGGGCGTTTGGCAGTACCGCTCGACCTTCGTTCGCTGGTGCCGCAGCCTGCCGGGGCCGAACACGGGGCGCTAGACCAATGCCTCGCACGGTGTGCTGCTTCCAAAGTCTTGCAGCGCGCGGCATGCGAGAGCGGTGCGATTGATCCAGCGGAGGCTGAGGGCTGGTCCGAGAACGTGGCTGTTGCGCTGGCGCTCGTCGAAGCCAGCGGCCACCACGTCACGTTTCGCGAGACTCTGGTGCTCTCGGCCTTCGTCGCGAAGGCGCTGATTGGATCGGTGGGCGAGCTGAGCAGCTCCTCGCTCTCGGGCAGGGCGTTCGCGGCGCTCTTCCTGGACTGCGAGGGGACCCCACCAAGTCTGAAGCCGATTCGCGCCAAGCTCCGGCGCATCGATCCCGCCAAGGTCGCGGCAGTCGGCGTCGACAGCAGATGCTCGCGACGTGAGGAGCGCGACGCGCAAGTGCGGGCACGGGCT
>CAZQPP010000926.1:0-2208 GCA_964594295.1 uncultured Myxococcales bacterium
GTTGAGAAAATCCCCCCTTTAAATCACCAGTACCTTGGTGCCGGCGCTGTATGCGAGCACCTCCTCGGCCACGCGCTGGCCGGTGAACACGTCCAAGGCGTCGCGGCTGCGGTAGGGACGCCGCCTGGCGTCGCGGATGCTGCCCATGACCCGGTAGTAGGCGTAGGTGCGGAAGGAGGCGCCGCGCTCGGCGTCGTAGCGCAGCACGGCGCGCCAGAGCGCCTCGCGCGCCACGCCGTGGAGGGTGGTGTCCCCCGGCAGGTCGTGGAAGCGGGAGCGAGCCGTCCGGATGCACTCGGAGACCAGCGGCAGGTACTCGACGGCGCGTGCCGTTTCGGGGTTCCGGTGTGACTTCTGCGAAGTGCTGGGGTTCGTGGCCATCGGCTGCTCCGTTCGAAAGACGCCGTCGACAAGGGCAAGGTGCGTGCCAGCGCTGGAGCGCGTGTTTTGGGGCCCTCGAGGCCTTGACGGGGGTACCGGCGCCCCTGCGCCGGGGCGATGTCACAGCCCCCCCCACGGAGGACTTGACCTCCTCCTCCCGACCTTGAACGATGCCGCCCGCGCAAACCACCCCCGAGGGTCACATATGAACGCCGATCGAGCTCTGGTTGCAGCTCTACTGTTGTCGATCCCCGTCCTGTCATGCTCCCAAACCGGCAACGGTGAGGACGAAGCGGATGTCCCGACGATGCCCGACGAAGGGCTGAGGGACGTGGCCCAGGCGGACGCACCGGATGACCCCGAGATCGACATCGGGGGAGAAGCCGGCTCGCCCGATCTGCCGGGAGCGGAGGACACCGGCGCAGGCGAGGCGGACACCTTCGTCGTGGGGCCGCCGTGCACCGAGGCGGACGAAGAGCCCTGCACCATCAGCAACGAGCACGGCTCCTGCGCGGGGGAGATCCTCTGCCACGGCGAGCGCGGGCTCGCGCCCTGCGACGCGAAGACCCCGGCCGACGAGGTGTGCAACGCCGCCGACGACGACTGCGACGGGGAGACCGACGAGGGCCTGCCGCTCTGCGACTGCGGCGACGGGACCTGCGCGGCCGACGGCGGCGAGACCGCGGATCTCTGCCCCTGCGACTGCCGCGAGTGCGGGGACGGGATCTGCTCGCCCTGCGGAGAGAGCCCGGCCGCCTGCCCTGAGGACTGCTGCCGCACCCCCCTCGGGCCGAGCGAGTGCGGCGACGGCTACTGCCTCGGCTACGGCTGCGGCGAGAACCCCGCCGACTGCCCCGGAGACTGCGGGAAGGACTGCGGCAACGGAGAGTGCGAGCGCGGGGAGAACCCCTACGGCTGCCCAGAGGACTGCAAACGCGGGGAGTGCGGGAACGCGGTCTGCGAGCCCACCGACGGCGGGCCCCTGCTCTGCCCGGCCGACTGCACACCCGACTGCGGCAACTGCTCCTGCGACCAGGGCGAGAGCTGGGTCGACTGCCCCATCGACTGCGGCTTCTGCGGCGACGGCGCGTGCAGCGAGTGCCCCAACTTCGACGAGTCCGAGGAGACCTGCCCTCTCGACTGCTGCGTGCCGGTCGCCGAGACGGACGCCACCTGCGACGGGAAGGACGACGACTGCGACGGGGCCGTCGACGAGGAGGCCTGCGACGACGGCGACCCCTGCACGCTGGACCTCTGCGGGACTGACGCGACGTGCACGCACCCGAAGGCGGAGGGGCTGTGCGGCGCCTCGGCGACCGCCGATCCGCAGGCCGAGACCAGGGTCGAGGACCCCGTGGGAGGCGTGATCGTGGTAGTCCCGGCGGGCGCCGTGGAGGAGCCGGTCGAGATCGCCGTCGAGCCGCTGCCCGAGCACGAAGGAGCGCCGGTGGAGGGGGAGCCGGAGGGCGTCGTCGTGCGCTCGGTCTGGAGCTTCGAGCCCCACGGGCAGACCTTCCATCCTCCGGTGCAGATCACCCTGCCCGTGCGCGGGGAGCCTCTCCTCGGCCGGAGCTTCGTGCGCGTCCTGGGGCTCGACGAGGAGGAGGGCGTCTGGCGTCAGGCGACCATGCTCGACGGGAGCGAGGTCTTCGCCAGGGCGTCCGAGGACGGGCTCTCGCTCGCCTACGAGATCGACCACTTCAGCAAGCACGGCTTCGCGCGGCCGCTCCCCGACTGCGAGCCCAAGTGCTTCCAAAACGACTGCGGGCCGGACGGGTGCGGCAGCGTCTGTGGCCTGTGCCCCGAAGACGCGGTGTGCGTCGAGAA
>CAZQPP010000927.1:0-2205 GCA_964594295.1 uncultured Myxococcales bacterium
GTTGTGCCGAATCCTAAGATCCTTCCGCGTCAGGGCCACCATGCTGCTACCTCGGCGTGGAGGAGGAGTGCTGGACTAGGGGCCAGGCACACAGATGCGCCAACCCGGCAAGATGCCGGGCGGCGCATGGTATGGCTGGTAGATCAAGTGACGTGATGTCACTTGATCTCGACGCTCGCGCCCACGGCTTCCAGTGCCGCCTTGACCTTCTCGGCCTCGTCCTTGGGGATGCCTTCCTTGACCGCTGTGGGAGCGCTGTCGACCAGGTCCTTGGCTTCCTTGAGCCCGAGGTCGGTGAAGGTCCGGACCTCTTTGATGACCTTGATCTTCTGCGAGCCGGCGGCCTGGAGCACGACGTCGAACTCGGTCTGCTCTTCCTCGACCGGAGCGGCGGCGCCGGCGGGACCGGCGGCGGCGACGGCTACGGGAGCGGCCGCGGACACACCCCACTCCTCCTCGAGTTCTTTGACGAGCTCACTCAGCTCCAAGACGGTCTGGGACGACAGCCACTCTTTGACGGCCTGACGCGTGATCTCTGCCATAACGAATCTCCGTTCCAGATGTATCTAATGTGGGGGTTGCGTGCGGTGGCGCTAGGCGCCCGCCTCTTCGAGGTTCTTTCGGCGGGCCTCGATCACGCCGACCATGTCGCGCGCCGGCGCCTGGAGCACGCCCAGGAGCCTCTGCGGCACGGTCTGGAGCAGGCACAGTAGCTGCGCCCTGAGCTGGTCCTTGCCCGGGAGCGAGGCCAGCGACTGGATCTGGGAGGCGTCGAGCTCCTTGCCGTCGAGCACGCCTCCGTCGACGGTGAAGAGGTCCTCGTCCTTTGCGAAGTCCGTCAGCGCCTTGGCGGTGACGACGGCGTCCTCTTCGGTGAAGGCCAGGGCGATGGGACCCTTGAGGTCCCGCACGAGGGGCTCGTAGTCGGTCCCCTCGACCGCTCGGCGCAGCAGGGTGTTTCGCACTACCTTGTAGCGGACACCCTTCTCGCGCAGATCCTTGCGCAAGGCGGTCATCTTGGCCACGTCCAGACCCTGGTAGCGGGTCCGGAGCACGATCTGGGAGCCGCTCAGCGCGTCGCGCAGCTCGGCCACGTACTCGGTCTTCTCTTCCTTTCTCACCGCTGCCTCCTCAGCTCAACGAGCTGGGCTCGACGCGTACGGCCGGACCCATCGTGGTGCTGATGATGATGCCGCGCAGGTAGTTGCCCTTCGCGGAGGCCGGCTTGAGCCGCATGAGCTGCTCGATGAGGGACTGCAGGTTCTCGACGAGCTTTTCGGTCTCGAAGGAACGCTTGCCGATGCCGCAGTGGATGATCCCGGCCTTGTCGACCCGGAAGTCCACCTTGCCGCCCTTGGCTTCCTTGACCGCGGGCCCGACGTCGAAGGTCACCGAGCCGGTCTTCGGGTTGGGCATCAGGCCTCGCGGCCCGAGCACGCGTCCGATGCGGCCGACGAACTTCATCATGTCCGGCGTGGCGATGGCCGTGTCGAAGTCCAGGAAGCCCTCCTTTTGGATCCTCTCGACGAGGTCCTCGGCTCCGACGATGTCCGCGCCTGCCTGCTCCGCCTCGGTTGCTTTGTCACCCTTGGCGAAGACGGCGACGCGGACGGTCTTGCCGGTGCCGTTGGGCAACACCACCGAGCCGCGCACGTTCTGGTCGGCGTGGCGCGGGTTGACGGCGAGCCTGACGGCGGCGTCCACGGACTCGTCGAACTTGACGAAGGAGAGCTTCTTCGCCAGCTCAAATGCTTCTTCGGCCGGCTTCGGGATCGTCTTGTCGACGTCCTTGCGGGCCCCATCTATCTTCTTTCCTCGTCTCGGCATGTCTGCCTCCCTGTGGGGTCACGGCGGTGAGGGTCGCCGGGTCCGGGGCCAGGTCGTCCCGGACGTGGTGTTAGTCGACGACGTCTAGGCCCATGGCGCGGGCGGAGCCGGCCACGGTCCTGACCGCCGCGTCGAGATCGGCGGCCGTGAGGTCGGGGGTCTTGATCTTCGCGATCTCCTCGAGCTGGGCGCGGTTCACCTTGCCCACCTTGATCTGGTTGGGGACTCCCGAGCCCTTTGAGATGCCCGCGGCCTTCATCAGGAGGTAGGAGACCGTCGGGGTCTTGGTGATGAACTTGAAGGAGCGGTCGGCGAAGACCGTGATGATCACGGGGATCTTGCCTTCCTGGCCCTTGGTTTTGGCGTTGAACTGCTTGC
>CAZQPP010000928.1:0-2194 GCA_964594295.1 uncultured Myxococcales bacterium
AAATCTCTTGTCGGAACTAGCGACTTGGTCGCACACCTGCGTCTCGACCCTTCGCAGTGCCCGTCGAAGTACAACCACCTGAGACACCTCTACGCCCCCCCAGGGGGGAGGTGGTTGTCTCTGCCGAGCACAGTTGGGGAGGCGACATGTTCGTCTCCCGCTTCGACGCGACGACTTCCTCCTGTCCAGCGCCGGCTTCCTGTTCGTGAGCTTCCCTGGCCATCCTCTCGGACCAACGCATCCTCTCCTCGATGTGGCGGCGGCGCTGTCTGTTCGCTGCGGTAACTGCGCCACGACGAAGGGCTACCTCGTCGAGCTGAGAGGGTTCGCCGCGCACCCATAGCCAAGCACGACCACGCTTCCCCGACCGGGCGACAAGACCCTCGCGGCTCAGACGCGAGAGCTGCTTCGCCACGGATGCCCTCGATCTCCCGCCGAGTCGGGCCGCCAGCTCGCGCACAGTCAAGCGACTGTTACCAAGTGCCTCCCAAACCTGGAGCGCTGCAAGGCCAAGACCCGCACGCCACCTCCAACTACTGTGGACCGCTCCTGTCGAAGCGCTCCCGGCAGAGACAACCACCTCCCCCTTGCGGGGGCGTAGAGGTGTCTCAGGCGGTTGCAGTTCGCCAATGTCCCCCCGGAAGTGGGACGAACGGAGCCCCGGTTGAATGTGGTAGCGCTGCGCAGCCAACGGGTGGCTGCGCTCGGCTCCACGCACGAGCCACCCCGCGCGCGTCAACCTACCCAGGCTCCTCGACGCTGTCTGTGCAGCGACGCCAGCGAGGTCGGCCACGGTGCGACACGGCAGCTGCGGTTCTAGCGTGCCCTGGCGCTCCGCAAGGTCGAGCACTGCTCCGAGAACGGCCCTATCGGTCGCGGCACCCTGACCTTTCCATACACCGGCCAAGCGAGCCGCGCGGGTCGCCTCAAGCAGAAGGGCATCTTCCTCGCACATCTGCTTCCGCGCGGGGGACGCTTCGATATACTCCAGCGCCTTCCTCCACATGGCCCACAGCCAGCGGTCCGCATCTCTTGGGGGCCTGTCTCGGGCGCGCCGCCGATAGGCTTCACCACCCTGATGCTCCGGGCGGGCAAGGGCGCCACGGAGATCCTCGTACTGCCACCCCGCGTTTGCGGCGCCCAGAGCCAATGCCATGGTGACCTCAGACCCCGAGGCGTAGTCCTTGCCGTACCGTCGGCCAGTGCGAAGCAACATGCGCATGGAGGGGGAGAGTTCTCTTGGGCGACCATCTGTGAGGGGACCGGCACCCTCGACAATCCGCAACTCCTGGCGCAACCGAAGCTCCGCCTCAGCGCGCGCCTGGGCGATCGCTGACTCCGTCTCTGCGGTGGGCCGCAAGAGCGCGAGTGCCTCGGCTGGGTCGACAGGTTGGATCAGCGCGGAGAAGCCGCTATGCCGATGGGGCGAGAATGGCGGCCGGATGCAAGCTCCCCGAGCATCTCCACCGGGCTCTGGTGGCGAACGAAGGGCGGCGGAGAGGCTCAGTTCCCGGAACGTCTGCTGCAACTCGGCCTTGCAGGCACGCGCATCTTCGAGCGACTCAGCGCGGGCAAAGATGTGGAGGTGCCCGGCCTGCCCGCTAGCTGCAACAACGGGACGAAGTCCGTGGTGCATGAAGCACTGGTGCGCGACCAGCCGAGCTTGCTCCGCCGACTCGGGCTCGTCCACATCAATCACCACAAGGTCGGGGGCAGGGACGATGGCGAAGCTACGTCCAGTTGCCAACGCCGCCTCCAATGGGGAGACCCATCGGCCCTTGTTCCGTTCATCGAGCAGGAGCACCTGCTTGCCAGGAATGGCCATCGCCTCGGCGAACTCCCGGGCCCAGTCCTGCGGACAGCCTGGGCTCGGACTCGATGTCCGGTACTCCTCGGTGTCCGAGCCCGCGCCAGTCATCTCCGGTCCCCGCTGGCCTTGCCCAAAGACCCAACTCGGTACCGTCGCGGTCGTCCGCGGGGCTCAGAACCCCGTCCGGCAAGGCCGGGTGCTTCGGTGCATTCGAGGACGTGCTCGGTGACGAAGCGGTCCACATCCGCGCGTCGGAACCGGACGTGCCGCCCCATCCTGACGAAACGAATCCGACGTTGCTGGCGCCAGAACTTCAAGGTGTTCACGGGCACCTGTAGCTCCTCGGCCACCTGCTGCTCGGTGAGCAAACTGCAACTCATGGTT
>CAZQPP010000929.1:0-2192 GCA_964594295.1 uncultured Myxococcales bacterium
CTACTTGCTTCTTCTCGCCGTCGATGACGGCGGTGACGATCTTGAGAGCAACATGGCTGCGTGACGGGACCATGTCGGCAACGCGTGGTGTCTTTCCTCTCGAATGTACGTAGCCTGACTTGAGCACTGAGTCTCCAGGTCGCATTTCGCGGCTCTGCGCCTGGAGGCTACGCCTCCCGAGGAGGAGACGACTCACGAGCTCGACAAGATGCAAGAGCACCTCGACGCTTGGGCCGACTCGCTCCGAGGACGCCGGCCTGCACGTGGCCCCGCACAGGATACCCGTGAGGCAATCGACGTCATCCTGACGCATCTCGACGCCCACGGCTCCACCCTCTGGGGACACGCCATTCGACTGCCCGACCACGCTGGTGGTGGTTTCCGTATGGTGGCCAGGACCAACTACATCGCCGAGAACTTCTTCGGCGACCTCAAGCACGACGAGCGACGGCGCAGTGGCCACAAGAACCTTGGCCATGACCTCGAGCTCATGCCGGCCCAGGCCGCGCTCGTGCGCAACCTCGAACGCGACGACTACGTGGCGATTGTCTGTGGATCGCTGGACCGCCTGGCCGAGGCCTTCGCCGAGATGGACCGCGACGACCACCAACGGAAGCTCGACGCCATCCCCCAAGGCGGGGAGGACGATGCCCTCGAGAGCCTCCTGCAGATCGAGAGTGCCTCACTGTCCCCGGCAGATCGTCGCATCGTCAGGTCTGAAGACATGAACCGGCGGGTGGCGGCCGCCGCCGGGAGCAGGGCGCCGCGGTGCCGTTGCTGACGCGTCAGGCCGTCAATCCAACCGGATCCTGACGCGGTAGGCAATTCCCTTGCGGCCGGCTGCCCAGGAGACAGCAGCCGACAGCCATCAGGGGCAGGGATCGCCGCCCAGGATCGTGATTCCCGACTCCTTGGTGCACGAGCCGACCGTGAAGCGCGCCGGGTCGTTGTCCAGTGTGCTGCCGGTGCGGAGCGTCAGGTTGCCGGCGATGGGGTCGTCCCCGTCGTGGCCCGCAGCGACTGCACCATCTCCATCCAGGGCGTGCGCTTCGAGCTTCCGGGCCACCTGCGCAACCTCAGGCGGGTGCCGGTGCGCTTCCGCCGCTGGGACCTCTCGCTCGCCTGGGTCACCGACCCGCGTACGGGCGATGTCATCGCGCGGATTCGACCGCTGGACAAGCACGCCAACGCCGACGGGCGCCGCCGCGCACGCGACGTGCCAGAGCCCGTCGAGCCGGCCACGCCCGACGAGCCCATTCCACCATTGCTCCGGCGCCTGCTGCGCGACTTCGCCGCCACAGGTCTGCCCTCCCCTTATCTGCCCTTCGAGCTCTCTTCCTCCCTCCCACACGACGAGGAGAACCACGATGCCTAACCACGACCCTTTGGCCATCTACGGCCTGGCCTACGACCCCTTCGTCGCCCAGCTTCCCGTCGAGCACCTCTGGCGCCCCGAAGGCCTCGACTCGCTCCTGCTTCGGCTGCGCCTGCTCCTGCGCACAGGCGGCTTCGCCCTCATCTCGGGCGAGCCCGGCATGGGCAAGTCGAAGCTGCTGCACCTCCTCGCCGACTGGCTCGGCGAGCACGACGACCTCGTCGTCGGCGTCATGGAGCGCCCTCAAAGCACCACCGGCGACTTCTACCGCGAGCTCGGTGACATCTTCGGCGTCAGCCTCTCGCCCGCGAACCGCTACGGAGGCTTCAAGGCCCTCCGCGAGCGCTTCCGCCGCCACATCAAGACGACACTCCACCGCCCGGTCCTCCTCCTCGACGAGGCCCAGGAGGCGTGCACGGCCACGCTCACCGAGCTCCGCTTGCTCTGCTCTGCTCGCTTCGACTCCGAGCTCCTGCTCACCGTCGTCATGTGCGGCGACGACCGCCTCCCAGAGCGCTTCCGTCATCGCGAGCTCATAAGCCTCGGCTCCAGGATGCGCGTGCGGCACTTGCTCAAGCCCATCGAGCCAAAGGCTCTGCTCGACTTCCTCGACCACTCCCTCACCTCGGCCGGCGCGCCCCACCTCATGTCCGACGGTCTCCGCCGTGCCCTCGTCGAACACTGCGCCGGCAACCTGCGCATCCTGGCCGCCATGGCCAACGACGTCCTCGCCTACGGCGCCCAGCACGACATCGCCGAGCTCGACGACGACGCCTTCCTCAAGGTCTTCCACTCCTCGCTGCCGTCCACCCTGCCA
>CAZQPP010000930.1:0-2187 GCA_964594295.1 uncultured Myxococcales bacterium
ATAACCGCATAACCGCATAACCGCATAACCGCATAACCGCATAACCGCATAACCGCATATGCGGGTAAACGGGTGTATGGGGGCGCCTCGTTGTTTGGCCTCGGCCGCGATCCACCGCAGGAATGGTCGGGCCAACTGGGCCAGCCCTCTCGGGGCAAGACCAGCCCTCTCGGGGCAAGAAGAGGTCGGCCGTTCGGAGGCACCGATTCGGTCACCCGCCGGGTGAAGGTTGGCCCGCGCTGGCCGTGGCCGTGGCGCTGGCCGTGGCCGCGCCGGTGTCCATGGCTGTGGCCCTTGGGTTGGGAGTGCCGTAGCTCGCCTCAGGGGCACTTTCTGAGCGACTTGTGTCCGGATTCCGGTCACTTCTGGCGCCCAGCCTGGGTTTGCCGCTAGTAACGACCGGATTCCGGCCATAACGCGGAGAGCGGCATGTCTTGGCGTGAGCTGTGTCCGATGTGGCGCTGGCCGTGGCGCTTGTCCGCGTCATCGCTCTGCGCAAGCTCGCACCACACGACGAGTGCCGCGATGCCATGACCGCTCTGGACCGCACCTGCGCCATCGCATGGCGCCTGCTTCACCCGAGGCGCCGCTGATGCCAGGCGGCCGGCTCGCTCCTCACGGCTGGGCCGCTTCCTCTTCCCGTCCTCGCGGAAGCAGCTGTGGAGATGGGTGCTCATCCCCGGACCTGCTTCCCGATATGGGAAGTAACTCCGATGGTTCCCGCGCTTCTCGTCACTTTCTTCCGTAGTCGAGAAGCAACTCGCGAGATGGTGCTCATCTCCAGAGTTGTTTCCTTCCAAGGTCAGCGCCAGGCGCAGACCAACATTCACTCCTACGAGCAGGACGCGGTGGTGCACTCCCAGCTCCGTCGCGAAGCGGGCCGGCGGCTTTGCGTCGCGAGGCGCCCTTGAACCCCGCCAAGGCGTGTGCTAGAAGCCCGCGCGCTCGTGGCCTGCCAGGCCGCGACTATTCCGCACACCCCCCCGCTTCTTCGTGCCTTTCGTCCGCGCAGCGGCGAGGTGAGGGGGGTGGAGGCCAACGAAGAAGGAGAAATCGCGATGCCAGCGATCACCATGCGTAGCCTCCTCGAGGCCGGCGTTCACTTCGGGCACCAGACACGGCGCTGGAACCCGAAGATGAAGCCCTACATCTACGGCCAGAGGGACGGCATCTACATCATCAACCTCCAGCGCACCGTCGGCATGTTCCGGCAGAGCCTCGACTTCGCGCGCAGCACCATCGCGCGCGGGGGCAAGGTCCTGTTCGTGGGGACCAAGCGCCAGGCGAGGGACGTCATCGAGGAAGAGGCGAACCGCGCCGGCATGCCCTACGTCAACAACCGCTGGCTCGGCGGCACGCTGACGAACTTCTCGACCGTGCGCAAGAGCATCGAGCGCGTCGAGGAGATCGAGCAGCTCCTCGATCCGGCCACCGTGGGGCGCCTCGTGAAGAAAGAGGTCTTGCGCCTCGAGAAGGAGCGCTTCCGCATCCTCAAGAACCTCGCCGGGATCAGGAACATGACCTCGCTCCCCCAGGCGGTCTTCCTCGTGGACCCCAACAAGGAGCACATCGCGGTGGCCGAGGCGCAGCGCCTCAGGATCCCGATCATCGCCCTGACCGACACGAACTGCGACCCCGACCCCATCGACTACGTGATCCCCGGCAACGACGACGCGATCCGTTCGATCAAGCTCGTGACCCACACGGTCGCCGAAGCCTGCATGGAGGGCAAGGACCTCGGCCGCGACATGATGGCCGAGAAGCCGCCCGAGGACGTGCTCGTCCCCGCCGCCGGCGAGGTCGACGTGCAGGTCGTGCACCGCGGGCGGCGCGGCGCCGAGCAGCAGACCGAGAAGGCCCCCGAGAAGGCCCCCGAGAAGGCCCCCGAGGAGGCACCTCAGGAGAGCACCGAGCCCCAGCCCGAGAAGGAGGCCTGAGCAATGGCCGCGATCACCGCATCCCTCGTCAAGCAGCTCCGCGAAAGCTGGGCGCTCAGGCCCCCCGAGTTGGGCCTTATTCTCTGTATGGGGTTCATCGGGGGGGCCTTCCCCACCAAGAACGTCGCGGGTCGTCTGGTGGCCGTGCTGGCCACTCCCCACTACAAGGCCACGCCGGAGAACCGGTGGGCGGATTTCGCCCTGGAGCACCTGCGGCCCTGGATGACGAGCATCTCCCTGGTGCCCGTCT
>CAZQPP010000931.1:0-2182 GCA_964594295.1 uncultured Myxococcales bacterium
GTCGTCGACGTCCACCACGCCGTCCAGGTCGTTGTCCGGATCGGGGCAGCCGTCTTCGTCCTCGTAGGCGTCCTCGTCCTCGGGGTTGAGGGGGCAGCGGTCGTCTACGTCGAACACGGCGTCGCCGTCGTTGTCGGGGTCGGGGCAGCCGTCCCCGTCTTCGAAGCGGTCGCGGTCTTCGGGCTCGTCGGGGCAGGTGTCTGCGGCGTCGAGGAGGCCGTCCCCGTCGCGATCGGCGGGGGGCTCGGGCGGCTCGTCGCGCCACGCCCAGCTCAGGCCGGCCTGAGCGTAGACCCGGAGATCGGGAGCCCCGAAGCCGTGGGTGATGCCCGGCCCGGCGCCGACCTTGAGCCACAGGGGTGAGCCCTCGGGAGCGAAGAGCAGGCCGCCGTGGATCTCCATGGGGGTGTGGATGACCCCGAAGGCGTACTCGCGGGTGCGGTCGTCGAGGGCCGTGGAGACGACGGTGGCGCCGACGTACTCGAGCTGCACCTCGAGCTGCTCTCGCCACATCGGCAAGCCGAGGCCGACGCCCCAGTGCAGCTCGTCGTCGGGCATGACGTTGAGCAGCGGCTCCGACTCCAGCAGGTGGTGGTAGCCTGCCTGCACCGAGTAGTGGAGGAAGCGGCTGCGCCCCGAGACCGCCAGGTCCCCGCCCAGGGCCAGGGTGCCGGAGCCGACGAGCATCTCCCGGGAGCCGGTGGGGGCTACCAGGCGCGGGATCAGGGCGACGGAGACGGGCATGTCATCGCTCTGGCGCGCCACGCAGATGGGCGCGTGTACGCTCAGGTCGCCGATGCCCACCGTGTCACCGGAGTGGCCGACCAGGTCGCGCACGCCGTCGCCCGAGCCGTCGTTCTGCTGCACCTGCAGAAAGGGCAGGCTCACCCCCAGCTCGAGCCAGTCGGCCGCGGCGATCTGCACGCCCAGGTCCATGCCGATCAGGTGGTCGACGAGGCCCACGATGCGCTCGCGGTCGGTCGAGGCCTGCCCCACCTCCAGCGGGCGAAAGGCGTAGTTGACCGAGATCTCGGCGCCGAGGGTCACGGCCTCCGGGGTGGCCGCGTCGCGCACCAGGGTGAAGGAGCGGCCTTGGGGCACGGGATCGAAACGCTGCGTGTCCATACGTGGCGCCTGCGCCCGTGCCGGCAGCGCCGCCGACGTGGCGAGCGCGAGGGAGGCGGCGACAACAGCGGCTGCTCCCACGCGGGGCCGGCGCCGAAGCCCGGCCAGGGCCAGGAGGAGCAGCAGCAGGAAGGCGCAGGGTGCGGCCGGATTCTCCCCGCTCCATCCCCCGCTGCAGCCCGATCCCTGGGCCGTGGTCTTCCTCAAGGGATCGCTCCCGAGCTCGCCCTCGAGCTCGTCCGGGATGCCGTCCCGATCGCTGTCTTCGTCCGGTGCCGGGGCGGAGGGCTGCTTCGGAGGCGGCACGTCCCCGTCCTTCGTGCCGTCCCCGTCCGTGTCGTAGACGGTGGGGTCGGTCTCCCCGGGATCGAGCTCCCCGTCGGCGTCCGCGTCCTCCTCCCCGTCACCGAGGCTGTCGCCGTCTGTGTCTACGAGGCGCGGGTCGGTGCCCACCACCCCGACCTCGACGCCGTCGGAGAGGCCCGTCGCCGTCCGTGTCCTTCTCGGATGGGTCGGTCTCTCCCGGATCCAGGGCGCCGTCGCCGTCCTTGTCCTCTTCCCCGTCCTTCAGGCCGTCGCCGTCGGTGTCGGCCTTCGTCGGGTCCGTGCTCCCGAGGCGCTCGAGGCCGTCGCCGAGGCCGTCCCCGTCCGTGTCCGGGTCGTGGGGATCGGTCTCGCCGGGGTCGATCTCGCCGTCCCCGTCCTTGTCCTCGAGGTCGTCGGGCAGGCCGTCGAGATCCGCGTCCACGTCGTCGGGCTCCAGGTTCGGGTCGGTCTCGCCGTCGTCGTTGACCCCGTCGCGGTCCGCGTCCTCGGCGCCGTCGAGCACTCCCCCGCCGTCGCTGTCCGGGTCGAGGGGATCGGTGGTCGTTGCACCCGCGTCACCGTCGGCTTCGAAGACGGCCGGATCGGTGCCCTCTCCCTGCGGCGCGTCCAGCCCCAGCTCGAGGCCGTCCTTGAGGCCGTCCGCGTCTGTGTCCGGGTCGAGGGGGTCCGTCTCCTCGGCCCCTACGGCGCCGTCGCCGTCGTCGTCCTCGGTGCCGTCGAGCAGGCCGGC
>CAZQPP010000932.1:0-2179 GCA_964594295.1 uncultured Myxococcales bacterium
GGAGGCGGTGTCCGTGACCGTGTCGGAGGCGGTGTCCGTGCCGGAGGCGGTGTACGAGTCCATGCCCATGTCGGAGGTTGTGTCCTGGCCCGACCAGGTGACTCCTTGCTCACCGGCATCGGAGCCATGTGCAACCACCGTTGAGGGCTCACGAGGTTTCTCGGAGCGCACCCAGCCCTGGCATCCACACACTCCCGCGCAGAGCCACGCCGCCAGCAGCGCAGATCTCGCACTCGGTGGGCCGTCGAGCTCCCGCATCAATACCTCGCTCGCCCGCGCGAGCTCATCGTCCCAAAACGGAAAGGCGAATTCATGTGTGCGCGGGAATCGGGGCTCGTCAGGCCCGCGACTAAGGCTGCTCGATCCGGATACTGCCTTCCTCGTCGAAGCTCATGGGTGCGTACCTGATGCGCCGGTTGAACTCCTTCTGGTCGCTCACCTTGGTGTGGAAGAAGACGAGGAGGTCTTCAAAGGCGCCCTCCACGACGCTGTGGTGGCCTGGCCCGAAGAAGCCGAGGTCGTCGTGGCGCTTGAGGATGGGGTTGTCCTCACGCTTCTCGAAGGGGCCGAGGGGTGAGCTGCCTGTCGCCACGCCGATGGCGTAGCGCGCCGTGTCGGCGCCGTTGCCGCTGTACATCAGGTGGAAACGGCCCTCGCCTTCGATGACCCAGGCGCCCTCGTTGACGAAGCCCTCCCACCCCGAGAGGTTCGGCGTGGTCAGCTTCGTCGGGGCGATCTCTGCCAGGATGGTGTAGTCGAGCATCGGCAGCCCGAAGAGCTCGCTCACCGGGCTGTAGGCAGAGAAGTAGATGGTCATGCTGCCGTCTCCGGCGCGGAGCACGAAGGCGTCGATGGCGTACTCCTCGAAGTCGGTGAGCAGCTCCCTGGCGATGTTGTGTCCGTCGGGACCGGGCTCGTAGTCGAAGACGCCGTCGCCTACGCCGCCGAAGCCGCCGCCGACAAGTGGGTGATCGTAGACCTCTTTGAAGGGACCGAGCGGCGTGTCGGCCGCCGCGACGCCTATCTGGAAGTGAGCTGTGTAGTAGAGGTAGTAGCGGCCGTCGTCGCCGGCCTCGACGTGGGGCGCCCACACCTGGCCGGGCTCGTTCCAGCTCCCGGCCGTTGGGCTCCAGACCGTGTCCCCCAAACGCCAGGTCGCCAGGTCATCGGAGATCCAGACCTGGAGGTCGCGCTTCGTCTGGGTGGCGTAGAGGTACCAGCTCCCGTCCACCTTGATGACGTGGGGGTCGGCTATGTCGGGCGAGCCGTCCACGTCGACGACGGTCTCGAGAGCGAGCACCTCGTGGCTGCGGTAGGTGATCTCCGCGGTGCTGCCGGCTGCGTCGCCGGCGGCTCTACCCTCCCGTTCGCAGGCCGAGCAGACGAGCAGGAGGCAGGCCGCGAGAACGAGGTACGGAGCCGACCGGGTGCGAGTCATGGGAGCCTCCGAGCACACTGAGGCAGCCACCATGGCCCGTGGGGTAATCCCTGGCAAGACCTCCACCGAGCGATCTGCGTGATCTCGCGCATAGGTCTATAGTGTGCGCTCGCGGCTCTGCGGCCACACGCGAATCAAAGAGACGAGACCCAGCGGAGGATCAAGATGCGGCTCAAGGTCTCCTTGCTTTGTCTTCTGCTCGTACTTGGCACCGGGTGGGGTGGGTGCAGCAAGGACTCCGAGCCCGACGAGCCGGAGGCGACGGTGGACGCCGCCGACACGACCGGCGGCGGCGCCGAGCGTGACGAGGGTGGCGGTGTGGAGCCTGACGAGGGCAAGGCGCCGGATCCGGGCGGCGAGCCGGACCCCGGTGGCGCGCCGGACCCGGGGATGGAGCCAGATTTGGGAACCGAGCCCGACCCCGGGACGGAGCCCGACCCCGGCGGCGCCTCCGACCCCGGCCCCACGCCTGATCCTGGCACCGAGCCGGACCCGGGAACGGAGCCCGACCCCGGCGCTGCGTCCGACCCGGGCCCGACCCCGGACCCTGGGACGGAGCCCGACCCCGGCGCTGCCTCCGACCTCGGCCCGACCCCGGACCCTGGGACGGAGCCCGATCCCGGCATGGAGCCGGACCCCGGCACCCCGGACCCCGGCACGGAGCCCGACCCCGGCACGGAGCCTGACCCCGGCACGGACCCCGAACCAGCGACGGAGCCCGACCCCGCCACGGAGCCAGAC
>CAZQPP010000933.1:0-2174 GCA_964594295.1 uncultured Myxococcales bacterium
CGGGCGGCACCGAAGGAGAAACGTCATATCGGATGGGCGGAGTGACAGAGGCGTCTCGCTCGCCCGTGGAGCCTCCTACGTCGGGGAAGCCGAGATCGGCAACTGGGCCAGGATCGGGCGCGATGAGTGAACTTCCCGAATCTCCGTCAGCGGACTTCGTCGGCGATGGGTTTGTTCCTTCGCATGCAGACAACATCAACGAGGCGACAAGCAGAATCGCGATCATCAGTGCGCCCAACGAAGCACCGGCGTGCCCGCTTCGAATCCCCCCAAACGGAGCCTGTTGCTCGCCGGCAGAGCGTCCGGACGCCCGGCGGCTGGAGCCGTCGTTTCTCGGGGCAGATGAGGCCCCTCCGGCCGCGCCCCCGTCCACGGTGGGCTTGTCCGCCATGCTCGGATTGGACGGCCTGAGGCCAAACCGGTCTCGCCGGGATTCACATGACATGCTGACCGGATTGCAGCTCAAGTCGTTGCTCCATTGTCTTCGTGGCACGTTCCGCAGAGTTGTGTCCCGTCCGGTTCTTGGGTTCTCACCGGGCCAGCCGCAACACTGGTGCATAGAGGTAGGCCCTGGGTGGGGTGCCCTCGTCGGAGCATCGAACATCCGGGAAGGTATTTGCCCTTACGTCCCTTCACCGCCGCTCCTTCTGCGCGACGAGTATCGCTCGCTCTCGGCGGGAGCGTCAATCGCCGCGGTGGGGTACGCGGCAGACGAGAAGCGCATCCCGCAGCGTGCCTCCTGCGCGGTGCCCACGCCCGTTCTGAGCCCCACAACTGGCCCGCCAACACTGCCCTTGACTGACGACAGCGCGGTCTCTACCGTGGTTTCCGGCTGGAGCGCAGCTTGAATTCGCTCTTTCTGCACTTGTCTTCAATGCAATGCCTGACTCCAGCCATGCTCTTTGCGGCATACCGAACCGAAGCAAGGCGAGGCAAGGTCCTACACCTTTCATCAGGAGAGAACCTCATGAACCGTAAGACCGCCGCCACCCGCCCGCGAAGGCTGAGCAGACCTGAGCTGAAACGCGCAGGCGTTTCCCTCGGGGACGCCTTCCCGAATCAGGTCCGGCTCACTTGCGACCGCTGCCGGACCTCCTGGCGCCCGAACCTGCTTCGTGGCGCCCGGATGCCCCGCGGCTACTGGAAGTGCCCCAACGGATGCAACGCCTGAGCGCTTGACCGCAAGGTGCAGGCCTCCTTCCCCGGGTTCTTTCGGGGAAGGGGGCCTCTTCTGTATGCGCACCTTGGGCCATCAGGAAGCCGGATCGACGATCTGGCGCACGCTTTCGGTGTGCCGCCAGAGACAGCTGCCCCTGGTGTGCAGCGGCTTCACCCGGAGGCATCCAACGGGAGGATCTTCTCTCCTGACTCCCTCAACAGCCGTTGTACCCGAGCCGCGGCGGTCTGTAGGTCCGTGTTGTCGACCTTCTGGTACCGTCGAAGCATGTAAGTGGTCTTGTGGCCGGTGATCTCCATGATCACCTTCTCGCTCTCACCAAGACGGGCCATGTTGGTCACGGCGCAATGGCGTAGGTCGTGGAAGCGGAAGTCCGTGATCCCCGCTCGCAGGCAGGCGCTGCTGAATGCACCCCGGATGTCCCGGATTGCTCGTCCCCGGCGGTGGAAAACGTGATCTGTCAGGAGCGAACGTGGCAGATCCTCGAGAAGACCCGCCATGTCTTCGTCCAAGGGCACCAGGCGAGCCTCGGCATTCTTGGTGTCGGCGCTACCCAGGCGGATGATGCGCGCTTGGATGTCGACCTGCCCCCGCTTGAGACCAAGAATCTCGCCAAGACGCATGCCGGTGCGATAGGCGAGTTGAACGATCGGGGCAACGTGCGGGGGGCACTCGGCTACCAGGTGCAGGAACTCAAGAGGCGACAGGACTCGATCTCTGACGTTGTCCTCTCGAAGCAGGCGGAACCCACGCATCGGGTTGTGCTCGAGCCGCCAGGTCCTCTGAGCGTGGTAGAAGAGAGTCTTCAAGTTCTCCAGCTCTCGGTTCACGGTCGCATTCGCGGGCGGTGAGCCGCGGCGAGTCGTCTGCTGACGGCGGTGCTCTATGTAGCGCTCCACGTCATCAGTGGTGATCTCGCTCAGCATGAGGCCACCGAAGAAGCTGCTAGTTCCGGAAATTCTGGCCGGTCCCATTCCGGAAATTCTGGCCGCTTTTC
>CAZQPP010000934.1:0-2160 GCA_964594295.1 uncultured Myxococcales bacterium
CGGGTACTCGGGCGGCGATAGGGACCGCCACTCCTGCGGGACCTCGTCGTCCGTCACCTCCACGGGGTGCGGCGGGGGACCAGGCGGTCGTCTCGTCTTCATGGGTGTGTCCGAAAACTGGAATGGGAAGGCACTCTCGATTCCATTCGGCTGGGAGCCCGGCCGGTAGGCTTTGCGCAGGAATGAGCAAGAACTTACCAGAGCCCACCGGCGACGGCCTCCTGACTACCGAGGACGTGCGGCGCTACCTCGCACTGCCTTCGAAGGCCGCAGTCTACGCCATGGTCCGCCGAGGCGAGCTACCCGCGCTACGGGTTGGCCGACGGCGGATCAGGTTCCGCACGAGCGATGTCCTCGCGGTCGTCCGCCCCCTCCCGGAGCAGGAGGGTGGCCGATGACCGGCCACTGGAAGTCGACGCTGATCGCCAGCAGCGACGACCTCTCTTCCGGGCCGAAGGCGTCGACCTGGAGGTCCGGCCGGCGCACGAGGCCGCCCGGACTTCGCGTAGGCGCGACCGGCCCTGGCCACTGCCACACGACCAAAAACACGAACGCCGCCCCACCACGGGCGGCGATCGTCGGTGCCAAGGCCCTGCTTGACCTTGGCCTTCTCACCCCGACGAACATCAAGGAGATTCGGGATGACCAAGCCCCAGGATACCACAGCTAGGGGTGTTCCCCAAGCAGTACAACACGGCGGACCCCCTCCGCCAGCAGGAGGAGCGGCCCCTCCGCCTCCTCCTTTCGGCGAGCACGATGCTCGTGCGGCCTACCGCTTTCTGGCGCACGCCGGTCACGGCGTGACCGAGATCCGCGTCATCGCGCCGGCCGGCGGCGTGCTCTGGATCGGCTACTTCGACAACGAGGAAGCCTTCATGACGTCCTGTCGCTGGGCGAACGCCCATGGCAACGTCTACGCAGGCATCCAGCCGAGGCCGGCAAGCTTCCTGAGCAGGGCGCCAAACCACCTCGGTCCGCCGGCGAGCACGGCGAGTGACCAGGACATCGAGGTCGTCTCGGCAATCGTCGTAGACATCGACCCGGTGCGGCCCAAGGGCCTGGCGGCCACTAATGAGGAGGTGAACGCCGCCATTGCCCAGGCTGACCAACTCGCAGACTGGGTCCAGTCCCAGGGGGGCGTGCGCCCGGTGCGGGTCATGAGCGGCAACGGCTGCCACCTGTGGTTAGCGGTGCCGCCAATCAAGATCACGGCTCTGAACGGCCACGAGATGACCGAGCGGCTGAAGGCCAACGAGGCAGAGCTTCGTGCCCAGGTCTCGACCGACAGGGTCAAGGTCGACTCGATCTACAACCTCTCGCGCATTATCAAGGTGCCCGGCACGCTCAGCGTGAAAGGCGACAACTCGCCAGGCAGGCCGTACCGCCTGAGTCAAGGCCTCGACACGATGGACAGGCGCGAGGACCCAGCGCTGCTGAAGCACCTTTTTGCCGCCACCATCGACCAGCCGACGCCGCGGGCGACCGCCCCGGCCGAGTCTTGTGTGCTGAAGATCGGTGTTGAGCTTCCCCCGCGGATCAGGGCGCTGCTCGACTCCAACAAGCGCTTGGGGGACTTGTT
Source organism: uncultured Myxococcales bacterium (assembly GCA_964594295.1). GTDB lineage: Bacteria > Myxococcota_A > UBA9042 > UBA3505 > UBA3505 > CAZQPP01. The sequence goes on from CAZQPP010000934.1 coordinate 1,580, forward strand.
TGAAGGCAAAGGGAAGACCCCCATCGGGGAGGATGGCCGGAGGCTCGACCAGTCCTCCTCCGGGTACGACTTCTCTTTGGTCCTGGCCCTGGCCAACCAGGGCGTCACGGACCCGGACGAGCTGGCGACCGCGCTTTGGTTTCGGCCCGACGGGCGCGCGAGGGAGAAGCAGGAGAAGGACGGGCGGTACATCCTGACGACCGTGCAGAAGGCTCTGGCCCTGGCAGAGGTCTCCGGCGCAGGTAGCAGGGCCAACGACATCGTCGATTTCGAGGTGTCCAGTGTCACCCGGTACGACTCCGATCCTCCGCGCTACGTCTTCCACATCGACGGGAAGGATCTGCACCTCACGTCCGGCGACCTGGTCAGCACAAGTCAGTTCAAGAAGCGCTACGTTGAGGTCCTCAACCGCGTTCCGAAGGTTCCCGGATGGCGCAAAGCTGAGGAGTGGCGGAAGTGCGTCAACTACTGGCTCCGGTCTGCCGAGGTCGTTGAGCAGCCGCCGGAAGCTTCTCGCGATGGGCTCGTCATGGCGACTCTCAGGGACCTCGTCGATGATCTCCGGGAGGGCGAGAATCGCG
>CAZQPP010000935.1:0-2155 GCA_964594295.1 uncultured Myxococcales bacterium
ACGGCACGCACTTGAGCGGACTTCCGCACCCCACCACGACGTGTCGATGACACGGTCGAGCCCTTCTTTGTCGTTCGGGACCTGCGTGTCAAGGGGCGCGGAAGCGTGCCGGTGCGCTCCAAGCTCCAAGGCCGTGGGCCCGACGGGGCGGAAGCGCAGAGTAGGGAGAGGGAGGGCGAGACCTCCGGTTGGAACTCCAGGCTGAGCCGTGGGCTCCAAGGGGGGACCGGCGGGAAGGCAGACGGTCGTTGGGATCGGAAACCAGCAGCTACAGCTCGGGCACTCTCACGGCGGCGATCCCTGAGGCCCCGCCGAGGTCGAGCCACGGGCCGTCGGCGCTCTCGGCAATCTTGACGGAGTACGACTCGATGCTGCCCGCCTTGTTCGGGTTGAAGACCTCGTAGACCGCGATGTTGTCATCTTTCTTTATTTGGACCCCTGGACCGAGGTCGCAGACGATTTCGCCACCGTTGAGCCAGACCCACTTTTCCAACTCGAGGACGGGGCACTCCGGGGTGCTGTAGTCGGCCACGCAGGCGTCGGGAGCACCGACCGCGCCAGCTACGTCTGCCTGGGTCGGGTCCATGCCCAGGCAATAGGCAGTGCCCCGGTAGCCGCCCGTGCGCCACTCCACCGACTGGCAGAACGCCTCGACGTTGCCGTTGCGGTAGAGGCCGACGGCGTCGATGTCGGCGCCGGGCGTGGCGTCGTCGGGCTTGCAGTCGGTGACCGAGGCGTTGTCGCCCTCGGAGATAAGGACGTACCGGTAGCCCGCATCCCCGCTGGTTCCTACCGGCGTGATGATGATGACCAACTCCTGTAGCCCGTAGCTGGAGTCGGTGGCCACCCAGGACAAGCCGCCGGCTCGGATCCACTCGAGCGGAATCCGGTTCCCCGGGGACTCGAAGTTCAGGCCACCTATCCAGTCGTGGGACGTAGTGTCCTTGTCCCAGACGTTGAGCTCGATCTCCTGGGAGGCGAAGAGCGTGGTTGTGAAGGAGTGATTCCACGTCGGCTGGAAGGTATCCTGCTCCTCTGAGGTCTGACCCTCGACATCGCCAAACTTGTAGACGAGTTGGGGGTCAGGAGCTCCTCCCAGCCCGTCCCACGCAGAGCCCGTCTGCGGGTTCTTTTCAGCGATCACGGCAGACACGAACGTGATCGTGTAGGCTCGTCCGTAGGCCAGGGTGCATAGCCCGTCCACGCAGACGGAGTCGTGCCCGCAGTCGAGGTGGCTCTGGCAGCCACAGGTGAAGTCGTCCAGGCAGATCCCGTTGTTGCAGTAGCCGCAGACGCTTCCGCATCCGTCGGGCCCGCAGATCCGATCGTCGCAGTCTGGCGTACAGTCCTTGCACGTCGCGTTCTCGCACCCATGTGGGCAGTCCGTCACCTTGTCGCTCCGCTGGCCGCAGGAGTCGAACCAGTAGACCGCGTCCCCGTCGCAGCGCTTTTCGTGCTCGGCCTTGCACACGCACACTCCGGTCTCGCAGACCTTGCCGGTCGGGCAGTCCGTGGCCGGGGACCAGACGGTGCACCCGTCTTCGCCCTCCACGCAGTCGCGCGTCGAGTCTGCTGAGGCGCACTCAGTGGCTTCTAGGGCGCACTGATTTGTGCATGTCTGGGTTTCGCGGCAGACGCCTTCCTCGCAGTCCTTCCCGTCGCCGCAGGGCGTGATGTCCTCCCACTCGGTGCACTCATCGTCGTCGGTGTTGCCGCAGGCCCGGTAACCGCTGCCAGCACACTCGACCGAACCGGCGGTGCACTGGTCCTCGCAGACCTCGCCACTGGGATCAGTTTGGCCGCCCGGGTCGGCCTTATCGCCTGGGTCGGACTCTCCACCGGGGTCGGCGCCGGCACCGGGATCTGCGGTACCGCCAGGATCTGCAGTGCTGCCTTCATCGCCAGTGGAGGATCTGGTGTCCTCGTCTGTGCTCGGCGAGGAAGCGGCGACACACGTACCGGCCTTGCAGTCCAGACCGGTGTTGCAGGAGCCGTTGGGGTAGCAGGCGGCGCCGGCGGTACCAGCTTGTCCGCTTGCAGGGGACCCCTCAGCCCCGCTGCTGTCCGAGCCGCAGGCGGTGAGAAAGAAGCAGCTAAGGACAATGCCGTTCACTTAGGCGCGTTTCCCGAGCAATGTCGGCCGGTTGATGTGATT
>CAZQPP010000936.1:0-2150 GCA_964594295.1 uncultured Myxococcales bacterium
GGCACCGACACCGCGGCCGACGCAGACACGGGCACCGACCCCGGAGCCCCGACCTCGGACCCGGGGCAGCTCACCCCCGACATCGCCCCCACCGGCCCAGGCGCCACGCCCGACGCCGCGCTGGCCGACACCGGCGGCGAGCCCGAGGTCAAGGCAGCTACCGGCGGCGGCCTCTGCGCCACGGATCCAGCCGGCTCCTCTCCGCCCGCCCTGCCCGTGGTGCTGCTCCTCGCCTTCCTGATCTCAATCAGGCCGAGACGCCTCGGCCGCTCGTAGGTCGTGGAGCGCTGAAGTCGGCTACCAACGCGTGCTGTCGGCGGGGCCTCGCGCCAACGCTGCGACCGCCTCCGGCCCCTTCTCCATCAGCTCGCGACCACGTGGCGTCGCCCGAACGTCCCAGAGGGCCACCCGCGGGGCGTTCCCGGCCACCAGCCAGCGGTACGGGCGCTCGGTGGTGTCGGCGGACGCGGCCACGGGCCGGAGCGCAATCACGCCGGCCGGGTCGAGGAGCTGCCTGCGGCCCGGAGCTCCGACCGTCCTCAGCCCCACGGGCGGGTGCAGGGGCGCGCCGTCCAGGGTCGTGGGCAGCGCGAGCCAGGCCACGCCGCCGTTCTCCAGCACGAGGCGTTGAACGGCGTTGGGCGCCTTGAGGCTCGGGAGGAGCTTCGGGTCGGCCAGCCCGCCGAGGTCGACGAAGGCGGGCTGACAGCGCCGCGTCTCCAGGAAGTAGCTGATCGCCCCCACGTCGTAAGCCAGGATCGGCGAGCAGGCGACGTTTCGCTGGCTCAGCTCGCGGCCGATGCGCCCGTGGGCGCCGGAGATCTGGGCGACGTGTGCGGCGAGCCCCTGCCGCCACGCGCCGGCCGCGGCGAGGTTGTGCCCCACGAAGGCGGCCAGCAGCGACGCCACCAGCGCCGCGGCAGCGCCCGGCCGGCGTCCGGCGAAGGCCCAACCAGCGCCCGCCGCCAGACCCGCGGGGAGAAGCAAGGCCGGCACGAGCCAGTTGACGATCTGGTAGCGGCCGGCGCCTCCCTGGGCCGGCAGGAGCAGCACGTAGGCCCCGTTGACGCCGAGGAACAGGAGCAACAAGAGCGCAGCGCCGCGGCCCCTCAAGGGCGTCCGCTTCGCGAGCACAGCCAGGGGGACGACGAGGGCCATGGGCCACCCGAGCACCGCCCAGCTGCCCGTGGGCGCCAGCCCCACGCGGAAGTAGCCGATCCACCCGAAGACCAGGATGCGCGCGTCCTCCCACAAGGAGAGGCGCCCGGCTCCGTGACCGAAACGCTTGGCGGCCAGTGTGCCCGGGAGCGGGTGCCCCACGCGGATGAGGTTGTATGCACAGAAGGCCGTCATGATGAGGGCCACGGGCACGGCGGCCCGCACGAAGACTCGAGCAAGCTCGGCGCGCGGTCTGCCGACCGACGACATGGCATAGGCGATCAGCAGGACGAATCCCTCGACCCGAACGAGCAGCGCCAGCCCGGCGATGCACCCAAAGGCAAAAGGCCGGTCCGCCACCGCGGCCCACGCGCCCCAGACGAGCAGCGCGCAGAAGAGCACGGACTCCATGCCGCTGGCGTTCAGCCACAGCAGCGGCCCCGTGCTCGCCGCCAACAGCGCCGCGCCCAGCCCGGCCACGCGCCCGTAGCCGAGCGAGCGCGTGAGCTCGAGCACGCCCAGCGACAGGAGCGGCAGGACGAAGAGCGCCAGCAAGCCCGCGGCTCCGAGCACGTCCCCCATGGCGGCGCCCGCTCCGGCGAGGAGCAGGGTCCAGAGAGGGCTCGTCACGGCGTGCGAGGGGTTGCCGGGGAGGAGCTCGACGGCGCCTCGCTCCGCCAGGTTGCGCGCGTGGCTCGCGTGGATATAGGCGTCGTCCAGGGCGAGCCCCGGGGGCGCCTCCGCGCCGAACCAGAGGACCAGCGCGAAGGAGACGGCAAACACGCCCAGGCGATCGATCCATGGGCCGCGAGCAAAAGCAGCGGCGCTCCTCGTGTTGTCGCCGGGGATCGACATGGGCCTCGATGGCGTTGACGGTGGAGCGGCCGATTAGACCCGCGTCCGGGCGCGTTCGCAAAAGGCGGGTCGGTCGATAGGCAGAGCTGTGTCGGGTAGCCCGGGGTGTTACCAACCCCGGGCCCCCACAGATCCGG
>CAZQPP010000937.1:0-2136 GCA_964594295.1 uncultured Myxococcales bacterium
AAGGTACAGGCATTCCTCCTTCAGCGTCCGCATGAACCGCTCCGCCACACCGTTGGACTAACCCATCGATTGCACACCATGGTGACGATCTGGAAGGGCATTTCCGGATCGTGCATCCCTTCCATCCCCTGTACGGTGAAAGTTACGAGCTCCTGAGCCACCGCAGCAGTTGGGGCGAGGACCGGGTGACGTTTCACGACCGGGAGGGCCGTTTGCGCTTGCTTCCCGCGTCGTGGACCAGCGTGGTTGGGCCCGATCCGTTCGTGGTCCTATCGGCGGGCCGGGCGTTTTTTCGGGTGGAGGATCTTCTGGCGCTCCTGGAGTTGGTGCGGAGTTTGTCGCCCGAAGAAGGTGTAAAGTGAATTCCGCCGCAAGTGTCAAGAGGATAACGCCGTCAGGTATAGTCTTGCAGGATCTAAAACAATCTAGAAGTGCCCAGCATGCAATGATACGACTGCGTCGATGCGAACGTATGAGTGTTGACATTCATGAGATAGGGCATAATTATATTGACACATTGATCCGTAACCTTGAGGAGATGTGTCATGTTACGCAAATCCGGCGAAGACGCGAAGGTGCGGGTGCTAAAGGAGCATGGCACCCTGAACCCGGAGCCGGACGAGGTGGGGGACGAGCGGTTTCGCTCCGGGGACTTCTTCGATCCGCGGGACCTGGTGCAGGTGAAATACGAGATGCTGCGCCATGTGCACCGGGAGGGAGCAACGGTGAGCGAGGCGGCCCGGGCGTTCGGCTTCTCCCGTCCCACCTTCTATCACGCCCAGCAGGCACTGGCCGAAAAGGGGGTAGGTGGACTCCTGCCGAAGCGTCCGGGCCCCAGGAAGGCGCACAAGCTCACCGACGAGGTCATGGAGTTTGTCGGGCACCTGCGGGTGCAGGAGCCTGTGTTGAGTGCAGAGGAGTTGGCCGGGCGGCTCGAAGACCGCTTCGGGCTGTCGGTGCATCCGCGCAGTATCGAGCGGGCTCTGGTGCGCCGGGAAAAAAAACACCGGGGGTCGAGGTGAAGGATGGGATTACCTCAGAGGTTGATTGGGCCCAGCGCTACGAGGCGCTTCGGACCCATGTGCTAGGCCAGGCACCTCTGGACTTCGTGCCATTGGACCTTGCCCTGCTGCAGCACCGGGGCGTGGCGGCGTGGATGGCTGCCAACGTGTCGTCACGGCAACCCCTGAGCTTGCACGAAAACGGGTCGGGCCGTGAGGAGCGTGGAGCGGAGGCGACGCTGGAGGCGCCGAGGGCCGAGCTGGTCCGGGTGTTGGCCGGCATGGCCCTGCTTGGGCGGAGGAGGGGTGCGGCATGAATCCCACCCTATCAAAGGTCACGGCGGACCATCTCAGGCGGGACGCGTACCTCTACGTCCGTCAGTCCTCACTGCACCAGGTGGTGAAGAACACCGAAAGCACCAAGCGCCAATATGCCCTGCGTCATCGGGCCGTGGCTCTGGGATGGCCGCTGGAGCGGGTCCAGATAATAGACAGCGACCTTGGTCAGTCGGCAGCCTCAGTCGTCGATCGTGCCGGGTTCCAGAAGCTGGTGGGCGAGGTTGGGATGGGCCGGGTCGGGATCGTACTGGGCCTCGAGGTCTCACGGCTGGCCCGCAACTCAATGGACTGGCACCGGCTGTTGGAGATCTGCGCGCTCACGGACACGCTGATCCTGGACGAGGATGGCATCTACGATCCGAGCCACTTCAACGACCGCTTGCTCCTGGGCCTCAAGGGGACGATGAGCGAGGCGGAGATCCATGTGCTCCGGGCTCGGCTCCGGGGTGGCATCCTGAGCAAAGCTCGGCGGGGCGAGCTCAAAACTCCGCTGCCGGTGGGGCTCGTCTACGATGCAGCAGACCGGGTAGTCAAGGATCCTGACGCACAGGTTCAGAGTGCCGTGCGGCTCTTCTTCGAGACCTTCCGACGCACGGGCTCCGCTTCGGCAACCGTCAAGTTCTTTCGCGATGAAGGGGTGTTGTTCCCGAGGCGCATCCGCACGGGACCTCACAAGGGGGAGCTGGTCTTTGCGCCCCTCGTTCACTCCCGGGCCCGCGCGATCCTCCACAATCCACGCTATGCAGGCGCGTTCGTGTTTGGGCGTACCCGCACCCGGAGGACCGCCACAGGAGGA
>CAZQPP010000938.1:0-2129 GCA_964594295.1 uncultured Myxococcales bacterium
TGTGGGGGCCCGGGGTTGGTAACACCCCGGGCTACCCGACACAGCTAGATCAAAGGCTAGAGGTCGAGGCCCCCGTCCACGTCCACGCAGCGGCCGGTGAAGTAGTCGCACTCGAAGATGAAGCGCACGGCGGCGAAGATCTCGCCGGGGGCGCCCATGCGACGCAGGGGCACGCCTCCGAGGAGCTTGTCCAAGACCTCGGGGCGCATGGCGCGCAGGATTGGGGTGTCGATGAAGCCCGGGGCCACCGCGCCGACGCGGACGCCGTAGCGGGCGAGCTCACGGGCCCAGACGCGGGTGTCGGCCACGAGGCCGGCCTTCGCGGCCGAGTAGTTGGACTGGCCGATGTTGCCCGCGCGGGCGACCGAGCTGATGTTGACGACCACCGCGGGGCCGCCGCCCGCGTCCACGTGACGGGAAGCGAAGGCCCGGGTGCAGAGGAAGGGGCCGGTCAGGTCCACGTCGATGACGCTCTGCCACTGCTTGAGCGACATGGTGCGCATCTCCCCGGTCTTCTTGTCCTTCTTGACCAGGAGGTGGTCCCTGAAGATCCCGGCGTTGTTGACCACGCCGTTGAGCCCGCCGAGGGTCTCCCAGGCCTCGCCCACCGCCTTCTCCACGTCGGCCTCGTTCGAGACGTCGACCTTGAAGGTGTAGAGCTTGCCCGGCAGGCCTTCTGCCTCCTCGGCCAGGGCCGCGAGCCCCTCCTCGTTCAGGTCGAAGGCGGCCACAGCCGCCCCCGCGCCTGCGAATTCGAGGCTGAAGTGGCGGCCCATCCCACTGGCGCCACCGGTGACCAGCACGCGTGCGTCGGAGAGTTTCATTGGGGTTGCTCCTTGCTAGTGCCCGACCCGAGAACCACGTCTCGGTCTGGGATCTCTTGGGTGTTGGCCGTCAGGGTTCGGCCGTTTAACACATGCCCCCACACGGCGCGAGCGGTGCGCCGGTTCATCGCCGGGCTCGACTCCCGAGGCTGGCCGCATCGCCCTCGGACTTGCTAGGTTGTCGGGCCCCCGCCACCCGAGGTGTTCGTGCGTCGTCTCCCCGCGCTGTTGCTCGCCCTCTGGCTCCTCGCCCTCCCGGCCGCCGCCCACGCCTTCGGTGTCGCCATGGCCGGCCGGAACTACTTCGTGAAGTGGTCGGTCAACAAGGTGCCCTACCTGCTCCACGAGGACGGCTCGGCGGACATCTCGGACGGCAGCGATCTGGCCACGCTGAGGGAGGGCTTCGACACCTGGGCGGCCATCGAGTGCAGCGCCTTGGACTTCGAGGATCAAGGGCTGACCACGAACCGCGACATCACGGCCATCGGGGACATGAACGGCAAGAACGAGCTCGCCTGGATCGAGGGCAACGCCTGGCCGCACGGGGAGTACGTGCTCGGGGTCACCGGGCCGCTCTACGGCCTCAACGGCATCATCGTGGAGGCCGACATAGGCTTCAACGGGAGGCACTACCGCTGGTCCACCGCGGGCTCGCCGAGCTTCGGCAACATCCAGGACGTGCTCAACGTGGCCATCCACGAGCAGGGGCACTTCTTCGGCCTGCAGCACGTGCTCTGGGACTTCGACCACAGGAACCCGCCCACCATGGCGCCGGCGGCGGACCCCAACCTGAAGACCCGCACCCTCGAGGAGGACGACAAGCTCGGCGCCTGCTTCCTCTACCCGGTCGACGGGGTCTACACCTGCGAGAGCCACGACGACTGCGGCAAGGTCGTCTCGCAGGACAGGCGGGGCCAGGAGCAGTATGTTCGCTACGGGCAGTGTACGAACAGGAGCTGTCAGATGGTCGACTCGCCGCCGACCGCGTGCGGAGCCGGCGGAATCGGGGATGCCTGTGTCGAGCAGATCGACTGCGACTGCGTCCTGTACTGCCAGGATCTCTACGACGAGAAGATATGCACCCGCACGTGCATGACCGACAACGACGACTGCCCACCCGGCTTCGGCTGCCGGGCCTTCAACGCGACCACGAGCCAGGGCTTCTGCATGGCCGCGGCCTGCTCGGCGGGAGGCGGTGACTGTTCCGGCGACGCCGACTGCTGCTCGTCCGCCTGTCTCGACGCGGAGGGCGGCGGCGGTACCTGCGCAAAGGAGTGCAAGATGAACGATCACTGTGATTGCGAG
>CAZQPP010000939.1:0-2128 GCA_964594295.1 uncultured Myxococcales bacterium
CGTCGGGCATCGGCCCGTAGTCCACGGGAAGCTCGGCCTCGTTCGTGCCCCCCTTGACGGCTATGGTCCCATGCCCTGCCTTGTAGGGCTTGCCCTCGTAGAAGGTGTCGGAGAAGGCACGGAAGAAGGTGACCGCGCCCGGATAGGAGCGCCCGAGGGCGTGGTAGACCGCGTCCACCGTGTAGCGGGCCCAGACGACCTTGGTCCTGCCGTAGGTGTAGGTGCCGCTCGGCACGGACGCCGTGGAGCAGAAGCCTATCAGGTTGTCCCTCTGCATCTTCGCCACGGCGAAGCGGTGGCCGTGGTCGAAGCACAGGACCGGCGAGGCATCGTCTGCCGTGCGGAGCAGGGAGTAGCGGCTGATGGCGATCTCGTAGTCGCGCGGCGTCTGCCCGGTCAGGTCGTCGGCGAAGGCGGTCTCGCTGAGGTCGCCCTCGACGTAGATCCGGATCGTGCCCGGCTGGCCCGGGGAGCTCTGATCCGGCTCCGAGCCCGGGTCTACGGCGGCCAACCCGGGATCTGCCTGCGGAGCGCCGGCTTCGGGCTGTGCCACGCCACGGTCTGCCGGCGCCGCGCCCCCCGGGTCCGCTGCGCCCGCACCCGGACCCTGGTCCAACAACGACGCCAGGGGTCCGCCCGGCGGGTCCTGGTGCACCGAGTCGGAGCTCGAGCATCCCAAAGCGAGGGCAACGAGCAGGGAGAGGGCTGAGACGGTGAGGCGCGAGCACATCAGACGGCGAAGCTCAGCCTATGCTGCCGCCGGCTGTCAGTCCAGGCGAGAGGGAGATTGCGGTTCGGCCCTGGCGCGGGCAGCCACTCCCACGCCAGGGCCAGTCCGCGCGCGGTCGTCAGCGCGGTGAGAGAAGGAACCCGCCGTTGGAGCGGAGGATCATGAGCCCGAGGCCGATGGGGCCGGGCTCGAGGCCGATGGGGCCGGGCTCGAGGCCGATGGGGCCGGGCTCGAAACCGATCGGGCTGGGGTTGGGCTCGATGCCCACGGGGCTTGGGTTGGGCTCGATGCCCACGGGGCTTGGGTTGGGCTCGATGCCCACAGGGCCCGGCCTGGGCTGCGGGTCGATCGCCACGAGGGCCCGGCCGAGGTAGGGGTTGTGCGAGTAGAGCACCTTCCCGTCGGCGACGACGGCCCAGCGCTCGCCCGCGATTGCGACGTCGGAGACGCGCGCGCCGGCGCGCAGGAAGCGGTCGATGGTCGCGCCGAGGCCGGTCGGGAGCGCGCCGCGCGTGAGCACGAAGTTGCCGATGACGAGCACGTAGCCGCCCCTGTCCGAGCGTGCCATGGCGTTCACCTTCAGGCGTGCCCGGTGGAGGCGGTAGAGGAGCCTGCCGAGGCCGTTGGCGCGGTAGGCGACGGCATCGCTGAAGCGCGGGCCCATGCTGCTCGCGAGGGCCCAGGAGCCGTCGTCGAGGACCGACAGGGCGTCGATGGTCGCTCTGCGAGCGAGCAGGTAGTCGAGCACGCGGCGCAGGCCGATCTGCTCGAAGTACTCTGCGTCGCCGTAGTAAGCGCGCCTGGCGCCGACCACGACGTAGGGGGTGATGTCGGGCAGGGCGGCCACCTGGACCTCCTCACCCATCTTCAGCAAGGCCTCGAGGACCACGATGGCCGAAGAAGACATGCCCTTCGGGCCGCGATCCGCGGAGGATGACATGCCCTTCGGGCCGCGATCCGCGGAGGATGACATGCCGGCGTGGGCGTCCGGTGCGTAAGGCAACAGGGCCAGGAGCAGCCCCAGCGCCAGGAGCCGGGATAAGACTTGAGAGCCGAGAGACATAGAGCTACCTCGTCAGTGTTGAACGCCAAACCGAACGCGACTCGAGCTCCCAGAGACCGAGTCGTCATGCGGCCCCGGGCCGCATGCGCCGCGGGAGCGGCGGAGAGGTCGACCACCGATGGCCCTACAGGTCAGCGGTGGTTATCGGGATCGGCGTTGTAGTGCCCACCTCGCAGGATCCGTTCCAGGCATTCTTCATCGACGAGGGAAGCCATGAGCCCCTGATTTCAAGGTGTTGTCAGGCCTCATCGCGCCAGGGTCTCGCCAGACACAGGCTGTGTCAGGGCAGACAAGACACAGAGGGACACAGAGGGGTGCGGGCGGGGGAAATTTAT
>CAZQPP010000940.1:0-2127 GCA_964594295.1 uncultured Myxococcales bacterium
AGGCGGTCGAGCCAGGAGTAGCGCTGGTTGCCGACGTCGAGCCCCCGCGGCTGCACGAGGATGTAGCCGCCGGTCTTGGCCAGCTCGTCGAGCCCCGCGTAGAGCGGCGCGGTCTCGGGCGCGTAGGAGGTGAACTCGTCGTGGACGAAGAAGACGACGGGCCAGCTCTTCGACGCTTCGTAGTCGGCCGGGACGTAGAGGCGGTAGATGCGCTCGTCGTCTCCGACCTGCAGCTTCAGGTTGCTCTGCGGGGTGCCGGGCGTGACCTTGAAGCCGGGTGGTGGGCCCTGGTCCTGCTTCGGGCCCGGATCGCGCCTGACGCCCGGGTCGACTCGACCCTTGTCGGTGGCGGTCGAGCCGGGGTCCGTGGTGCCCGACGTGTCCGCGCCGCCGATGCCGTCTGCCGTCGTGCCGGTGTCGGTGCCGGCCTCGCCGCCGTCGTCGCCGCCACAGGCCGCCACGACAGCGAGGAAGAACACAACGCAACACGCGAGAATTACAAGCTTGCCTGCCGTCCTCATCTGATCACCTCGCTCACGCCCGGAGTGCACGCCCGGGCCAAGGGCGGCGGACTCTACCGGGTGTTGCGGGGGGTGATCAAGCGAGAGCGTTGGGCGAAATTCGCCGGTGCTCGTGAGAGCGGTTTCAACACAGAGGCACAGAGGCACAGAAGCACAGAGAGGGGCAGGTCGTGGCTCAGAGCACCGAGATCGTGAGGTTCTCGGCGCCCTCGTCGTAGCCCACCTCCACGACCGAGCCCTCGGGAGGAGCCTCGCGCAGGACCAGCTCCGCCATGGGGTCGACCAGGTGTCTCTGGATCGCGCGCTTCAGGGGCCGGGCGCCGTAGGCCGGGTCATGGCCCACCCGCGCGAGGAAGGCAGCGGCGGCCTCCGAGACGTCGAGCCCGATGCCGCGCTGGCCCATGCGCTCACGCACGAGGGCGAGCTGGATGGTCACGATGCTGCGCAGCTCCTCTTCGCCGAGGGGCGAGAAGACCAACATCTCGTCGATGCGGTTCAAGAGCTCTGGGCGGAAGCTCGCGCGCACGACCTCCAACACCCCCGCCTTGGCGCGGGCCCAGTCGCCCGCGGCGCCGTTGACCAGGAGCTCGCTGCCCAGGTTGCTCGTCATCACCAGGAGCGTGTTCCGCATGTCGACGGTGCGCCCCTGGCCGTCGGTGAGGCGCCCCTCGTCGAGGATCTGGAGCAGGATGTTGAAGACCTCCGCGTGGGCCTTCTCGATCTCGTCGAAGAGCACGACGGAGTAGGGGCGGCGCCGCACCGCCTCGGTGAGCTGGCCTCCCTGGTCGTAGCCGACGTAGCCGGGGGGCGCGCCGATGAGGCGGGAGACGGAGTGCTTCTCCATGTACTCGCTCATGTCGAGCCGGACCATGGCCCTCTCGTCGTCGAAGAGGAACCAGGCGAGGCTGCGCACGAGCTCGGTCTTGCCGACGCCGGTCGGGCCCAAGAAGAGGAAGGAGCCGATGGGGCGGTTGGGGTCGCCGAGGCCCGAGCGGGACCGGCGCACGGCGCGCGAGACCGCCGAGACGGCCTCTTCCTGGCCTACGACGCGCTCGTGGATGCGCTCCTCCATGCTCAGGAGGCGCTCCTGCTCACCCTCGAGCATCTTGTCGACCGGGATGCCGGTCCAAGAGCTGACGATGCACGCGATGTCCTCGGCGCGCACCTCCTCGCGCACGTAGCGCAGCGAGCCGCCTCCGGACAGGGCCTCGAGCTCACGCTCACCCTCGCTCGCGGCGCGCTCGACCTCGGGGAGCTCGGCGTACTGCAAGCGAGCGGCGGCTTCGAGGTCCCCCTCTCGGGCGGCTTCCTCGACCTCGTGGCGCAGGCGGTCGAGGCGCTCCTTGGCCTCCCGCACGCGGGCGATGAGCTCCTTCTCGCGTCGCCAGGCCGCCTCCTCGGCGCGGGCCTGCTCCTCGAGCTCGGCCACCTCGCGCTCCACCTCGGCGAGGCGCCCGCGGCTCTTGTCGTCGTCCTCGCGCTTGAGGGCCTCGCGCTCGATCTGGAGGCGGGTGATGCGGCGCCTCAGGTCGTAGATGGCCTGTGGCATGGAGTCGATCTCCATGCGCAGGCGGCTGGCTGCCTCGTCCATTAGATCGATCGCCTT
>CAZQPP010000941.1:0-2127 GCA_964594295.1 uncultured Myxococcales bacterium
TCTCCAGGCCTTGGTCGTCCTCTTTGTCGCGGCCCCGACGCTCATCAGGGCACTCATGAGGAGGGGTGGGCTTAATTGGTGAGCCTCCTCGACGTATTAAACGTCGGTCTCTTCGCCGCAGCCATCAGGATGGCGACCCCAATCGCCTACTCCGCCCTCGGAGGGATATTCGCAGAGAGGGTGGGGGTGATGAACATCGGCCTCGAGGGGACGATGCTCACCAGCGCCTGGGCCGGAGTCACGGTCACGTACTACACGGGGAATCCCTGGCTCGGGGTCCTCGTCGCGGTGCTCACCGGGGGGCTCATCGGGCTCTTCCACGCGGTGCTCACCGTGAAGTTCGTCGGGGACCAGATCGTGAGCGGGACGGGGATCAACATCTTCGCGATGGGGTTCACCGCCTACATGAGCCAGATCATCTGGGGCTCCAGGGGCGCCTCGGAAGGGGTTACCGGGCTCGGCTCGGTCTCCATCCCCATCATAAAGGATCTCCCCATTATCGGAGGTATAATCGGGACACACTCTCCCCTCGTCTACCTCATGCTCCTCGCTGTGGTCCTTTCCTACGTCGTACTCTTCAGGACCCCCTTGGGGCTCCGGATAAGGGCGGTCGGAGAGCATCCCACGGCAGCAGAGACTGCGGGGATCGATGTCATCAGGATCAAGTACCTTTGCATCATACTGAGTGGGATGCTCGCTGGCCTGAGCGGGGCGTTCCTGAGCCTGGGCCACCTCAACCTCTTCACAAGGAGGATGACGGGGGGCCGGGGCTTCATCGCAATGGCTGCCATGATATTCGGAAAGTGGATGCCCTTCGGAGCCTTAGGGGCGAGCCTCCTCTTCGGGTTCGCCGACGCCCTCCAGATGAGAGGCCCGGCGGGCGCCGCGGGTGTAGCCGGTGGCGTGGCGAGGCCACTCCAGCTCGAGCGCCTCCACCGCCCCCGTCAGCCCGACATGCCACAGGTCCTGCATGATGGCCATCACCACCCCGCCGCCGGCCGCCGGACCCAGGAGGCGGATGCTCTCGGGCCGGCCGTTGCCCTGCAGCCACTCCTGCTCGGAGAACACCTCCCGCCCACCGCTCGTGACGAGGCGCAGGCGGCCGCCGTCGACCTGCCAGAAGCCCGCCGCGGTCGTGTCCTGTACCTGGACGCCGCGGCCGGTGCGCTGGGGCTCGGTGTGCATGGCCGTGCCGGTGGGGCCGTGGACGTGGCCCAGGCCGACGAAGCCGCCGTCGGCGATGGGCCAGAGGTTCTGCAGCTGGGCCGGATCGGCCGGGTCGCCGACCGGCTGGGTCCCGACCGGCAGCGTGATCTCCATCCGGCCCACGCCCGGGACGGGACCCTCGACGAGGCCGCCCCCGTCGAGCCAGGGGTCCTCGGCCGTGGCGACGTCCCGCACGACGAGCGCGCAGCCCCCGTCGTGCATGGCCTGGACGTGCGCGGCCGGCACCAGCCCGAAACTCCAGCCCTCCGTCTCCAGCACCTCGTCGGTCGGAGGCCAGCAGACGATGGCGTCGAGCCCGGTCCGCTCGGCGGCCACGGCCAGCGAGGGTGGGGCCTGCACCTCGGCGCCGGCGTCGCGCGGGGCGGGCACCTGCCACAGGTAGGTGCGGCGGGCGTCGATGCCGTTGGCGACGCTCGCGCCGTCGATCCGGTTGCCCGACGTCACCAGGAGCCGGTCGCCCACGCGGACGACGCCGGTGTCGAAGTGGTTTGCGGGCAGGGTGTAGCGAGCCAGCCGCCGGACGCGCGGCCCGTCGGCCAGGACCTCGAGCTCGTCGATGAAGCCTGCCCGGGAGCTGATGGCGGTGCGAGACTCGGCGCTCGTCGTGGGCAGGTAGTTGAAGCCGAGCCAGGTGCGCGGGCGGGGCGTCGTGGCGCCCTCGCCCGGCACGAAGTCGGAGCTGGCGACGAGGCCGGTGGCCGTGACGATGCCCAGGGGGTGCCGGTCGCCCGTCATCACTGGCGGCGCGAGCAGGCCGATGGTGCGGTGCTCGAAGTGGGTGAGCTCGGTCAGCGGCAGCGTGCCGTCCCGGAGCTTGGCCTCCCACTCCCAGTCGTCGTTGCCCCAGGAGGCGAGCCGGGCCCACCCCACGTGCTCGCCGAGCAGCCAGGGGGTGCGCGC
>CAZQPP010000942.1:0-2114 GCA_964594295.1 uncultured Myxococcales bacterium
AAGCGTTCAGGCCCCTGGCCTGAACGCGCGCAGCGAGCCGCAGGCGAGCGAAGTATGCCAAGCGGATTAGGTTCTGTGCATCAACCCCGCAGCAGAGGGGCGCCGAAGGAATGCGAGCCATCTTGCGCGGAATCCGGGCCGAATGCCGCGGGTCACAGCAGGGACACGGCAAGGGTCACAGCGGGGACCTGAGAAAGCACCTCCTAAGACCGTCAGCGTTCTGCAACCAGCGACAATTGCAGCATGAGCAAGACGTGCGACCGCACCCCGGCACGTTGCCAGGGTTGACGTCGACGGTTCGAATCCGTTCACCCGCTCCCCGAAAGCCTCGGCAGCGCCGGGGCTTTCGTCGCTTGGGTGCGCCCGCCGCTGCGCCGCATGAAGACCAGCGCCGCCACCACCCCCGCGAGGGCCAGGACGCTGACCATGATGTAGAGGTAGCGGTAGCCCTCGCCGCCGGGGTAGCGGTCGAGGAGGGCTCCGGCGACCGGGGGCAGGAAGATGTCGGGGGTGTAGCCGAGGACCGACACAACGCCGGTCGCCGTGCCCGTGAGGGCGGCGGGGACGGCTCCCTCTTCGAGCAGGGCGTAGTAGAGGCCGCGCAGCGCGTAGAGGCAGAAGGTGGCGAGCAGGACGTTGCCCACGAAGAGCAGCAGAATCCAGAGGGATGGGCCGGTGCTGCCCGGATCCGAGTAGGAGGGGAAGAGGGCGAAGGCGGCGAAGCTGGCGGAGGCGACCACGAAGCTGGCGGCGATCATGCGCGAGGCCCCCACGCGGTCCCCGGCGAAGCCCGCGGCGACGGCGCCGATGGGCCGGAGGGCCATCTTTCCGGTCGCCAGTGCTCCGGCCGCCACGACGCCGAGGCCGAAGACGTCGGTGGCGAAGGGGGTGAAGTAGAAGGACGCCAGGTAGAGGCCGTAGGCGCTGAAGATCACGAGCGTGATCAGCCAGATGGCGGGCAGGCGCAGGACCTCGAGCACCTCCCGGAGGCTGACCCCGGAGCGCTCCTCGGTGCCGTCGCCGGTGGTGTCTCCTGCGGGCTGGCGCAGCACGAGCCAGACCGCCAGCGCCAGCGCGACGTTCAGGGAGGAGTAGAGGACCACCACGGTCGCGAAGCCGGCGACCTTGTCCGCGAACCAGCCGAAGACGGCCACACCGAGGGAGGACAGGGCCAGCCGCACCACGCCGCGCCCGCCCTCGAGGAGGCCGAAGGCGCGCCCCTGCTCGTCGCGTCCGCCCCAGTCCCGGGTGGCCTTGATGAGGGCGGACCAGAAGGTCATGACGCTGGTCAGGCCCCAGGCCGCGTACACGAAGATGCACATGCCGTAGGACGGGAAGGTCGCGAAGTAGAAGCCCACGGCTCCGCTGGCCGCCAGCGAGAAGGTGAGGAGCACACGCGGCGAGAAGCGGTCGGCCAGCCATCCCCCGGGGAGGTAGCCGAGCATGTTGACCACGCCCAGGGTGCTCATCAGCCACCCGATCTCCTTGTTGTCGAGGCCGAGGGCCTCCTGGAGGGGCTTGTAGTAGACCTCGGTCGAGTAGGGGAGCAGGTAGATGACCGCAGCAGACGTGGCCAGACAGGTCATGGTCAGCCAGCGCCGGAGCGCGCTCATGCCTCCCGCGCTTTCCCTCTCCGCGCCCGTGCCCACGCTCACCTGCCGGTCTCCGCGCGCAGGGCCCTGGTCAAGCTCCAGGCCAGGGCCACGAGGACCAGGCAGAAGGGCAAGCCGACGTAGAAGGCCGCCGCGAGGACGAAGAGCCACCCGAAGTTGGTGGCGACGGCGTCGAGCAGGCGGGGGAGGAGGTCCGCGGCGGTGTCGGTGGCGAGCACCCCGAAGCCCAAGAAGAGGAGCAGCAGCGCCGCCGACGTGAAGAACACCGGCGGGTTGATGACGAGCTTCGGCGGCTTGAAGGGCACGAATCCTCCTGGTGACGCGGTGTGTGCACCCCCGGCGCGGGCCCCAGGGGTGGCACGGCGGTCGCGCCGGCGTCAAGGCTGGTCCTGCCTGGCTTCGCTGGGAGCGTGTAGCGCGTAGCGGCTACACGCTCTCCCGTGCCCGTGCCCGTGCCCGTGCCCGTGCCCCTAAAGCCCCGTTCCCGTTGTGGTCACCGTT
>CAZQPP010000943.1:0-2114 GCA_964594295.1 uncultured Myxococcales bacterium
CCGACACCGCTGCGCCCTCTTCACCCTCTAGCTCCAGCGGGATCGAGTCCTCGACTTGGAAGCTGAGCGCATCGTCTTCACCGACGGTCGCCCGCCACACGAGCCCCGTGTCGTCGTCGGCTGCGCCCACGCACAAGAAGAAGCTCCCGTCCGGGTCGATGTCGAGATCGACAATCGAACCAGACGGCTCGAACACCGAGGCGACGGTACCGGCTTCCGCGTCGTAGGTCGCGACGTGACGCCCCTGGCGACCGACGAGCAAGGCGAAGCGCCCTGATGGGTGCCAGCGCACGCGCGTGATGTCGTCGAGCAAGACGCTCTGCGGCACGCGCTCGTAGACGGGAAGGTGTGTCTCTGGCGTCCAGCCGCGGACGCACTTGGGGAAGGCGTTGCCGTTCGCGCAAGTTCCCGGGCTCATGACCGTACCGGCAGCTCCGGGGACCTCGGTGTGCTTGAGAAGCTCCGTGCTGGTCATCTCCGGCCAGCGGGTCAGCGACTGGTTCTCTCCACCCTCCGAGCCGTAGGACAGCGAGTCCAGCTCTCGCCCGGCGCGGTCAATCAGGAGGACCTGCCTGCCGGCATCGACAAGGTCGAGGCCCTGTTGTGCCACCTGTGCCAGGGCCCCCTCCAGGTCAGGCTCCGGGCTGACCTGTCCGCCTCCGAACAGGACGAGAGCTTGGAAGCTGGCGAGACAGGTCCGAGCGAAGGTGTGCTTGGCCTCATCGTTGACCATCAACCGTACGCCATCGAGGGCGACCGGACCCGAGGAGGTGTTCACGATCTCGACGAATTCATCGTCCACGCCGTCCACGATCCCGTCGCCGTTGGCGTCTAGGTCGGGGCTCGGGTCGGCAAGGATCTCGTTGATGACCATGTCTCCGGGGGCGGGCAGCAGGCAGGACATGCAGTCCAGCGGGCAGGTCTCCACGGATTCGTCGAAGTTGGGGCACTCGCTGCAGACGCCGTCGCCGCAGTAGCCGCAGTCGATCGGGCACTTCACCCAGCTCTCGCCGCCCTCGCAGACGCAGTTGCCGCAGGTCGGAGCACAATCTGTAGGACACGCGAAGGGACCCCCGTCGGTCGGCTCGCAGACGTCGTTGCCGCACTCGCCGTGCTTGCAGTCCTCTGGGCAGCCGAAGGGGTTCTCGCCACGCTCGCACTCGCCGTTGCCACAATCGCGGCCGCAGTCGGCGGGGCAGTCCGTGGGGTTCTCGCCGCAGCCGTAGCCCAGACAGTAGCCGTCGCCGCACGCGTTCGGTCCCAAGGGGGTGCGGCAGCAGTCCGCCCTGCACGTCGCCGGGCTCTCGCCGCAGGGCGAGCAGACCCCGTCGCCGCACTTGCGGCAATCACAGGGGCACAGCTCCACGGTCTCGCCGCCCTCGGCCGCACAGATTCCGTCGCCGCAGTCGCACAGCGGCAGGCCCTCGTCGGTCTCTCCGTCGCAGTTGTCGTCAATGGCATTGCAGACTTCCGCCGCAGCACTCCTGGCATCGCAAGGCGCGAGTCCCCGTGCACCGAGGCACACGATTTCGCCGGAGCAGACGCCGTGCTCGTTCGCGATCGTGCAGGGCTCGTTGTCCTCCTCGGTGCAGGGTGGACCCACCGCGAAGGTATCGGTCTCCACATCCAGATGCTCCGCTTCCTCGGGAACTCTCGCGTCGGGCATCTCCTCCACGTCGGCTGCGGCGGAGGTGTCGCGCACCTCCGCATCGCCGCCCAGCGGCTTGGCGCCCCCGTCGGCGGCACGCCCCCCGCATTGGGAGCAGGCCAATGCCAGAACGAGGAGGAATGGGCTCGCTGGCCGAGCCCGCTCGCGTCCCATGGAGGAACCTCATTCGCGGAGAGACCTCCGGAATGTCCCCGACCGACGGTGCCACAGTCAACACAGAGGAGGTCGCACGTCGCTGCGACATGGACGTGGGCGTAGGCGCCGCGGCGCCCTTGGCCGGCGGCGGCAGTACGTCCGGCTCAGGAGGTGGCACGCGGTCTCGCGGTCTCGTTGGGCGCCTTCCTCGACCGGCGGTCCAACCTACCTCCTCCCCACGATCCGCCCGACCGCGGCCTTGTCGAGCCCCTTGAAGGCTGCGTTGATGTCCCGGCGGATGATCCGCTCC
>CAZQPP010000944.1:0-2094 GCA_964594295.1 uncultured Myxococcales bacterium
CGGCAGCAGGAGCGCGAGGGGGAGCAGCCACCCAAGGGCGCTCAGAGAGGCGTGGGGCGGGTGGAGCAGGCAGAGGTGGTGGTTGTGGCCTCCGTGCGCGAGGCAATGGTCTCCGCTCCCGACGAGGGCACCGAGCAGGCCTGGAACGAAGGCAGCGCCGACCAGCAGGGCCGGCACCCAGAGGGGCGCGTAGAGCCACGCCCTCGCTACCAGGGCTCGCCTCGCGGGGGAGATCTTCGGAGCGGCGTACCCACGGGGCGCAAGGGCGACCACACCGGTCCACGCCGCGAGGGCGAGCAGGGTACCGGCCAGCGCCGCCGCTTCGAGCAGCCCGATCACCGCTCCTCCCCTCCCAGCCGCTCCGCGATCATCTCCTCGAGGCGGCGAAGGCTCTCCTCGCCCTGCTCCTCGGCGAAGTCTACGAAGGCCGCGAGCACACCCGCGCCGCCCGCGCCGCCGATCTGGTCGGCGATGCCGGCGATGAGGTCGCGCTGCAGCTCCTCACGCGAGACCACGGCCCGGTAGACGTAGGCGTGGCTCACCTTCTCGCGAGCGAGCAGGTCCTTCTGGTGCAGGCGCTTTAGCGCGGAGGACACGGTGTTGACCGAGATGCCCCGCGGCCGCCCGACGAGCTCGTGGACCGCGCCGGGGTTCAGGGGACCTCCGGTCCAGAGCGCCTCGAGCACCTCGCGCTCGAGATCGCCGAGGGCGAGATCGGGGAAGCGCAGCATGTTGGGCAAGGGCACACCTCTTGTGCCGGGGGCCGTGACCTGGCGCCAGCAGGTAGCAGATCGGAACTCCGAGGGTCAATCGGAGTTTCGCTCGGGCCAGGCGTTGCGGGGAACCGCCGGGCGCTCTCGCCTATTCTTCTCCAGTGTCGCGCTGCTCGGGGTAGGGCCCCTCGCAGCAAGGTTGCGGAGGCGCACCGACGAGAAGGCCTGCACCGGACGGAAACTGCGCTATGCTGCCGGGGCGGCCTCGCCTGGGCGCCAGCACCGTCAGGGGCAATGAGCATGACACAGGACACGCCGGGACTCGAGGTTCGAGAGAGGCGTCTGGGCGCCGGCGGATCCTACCGGTGGCTCTCAAGCGGTCTCGTGCCGCTGCTGTGCGTCCTCGCGTCTCCCGCGGTTGGCGCCCCCCCCCAGCATCGCGTCCTCTACAACGCGGCCACCGTCCTGCGCTACAACCCGCTGGGTCTTCAGGTGCAGGGCAAGCTGGCCTACCAGTACAAGCTCTACGACAGCGACTCGCTGCTCTTCCGCACCGGCTACGTCGGCGCATTCTTCGAGCCGATCATCTCCCCAGCGTTGGCCCGCGTCGGTGTGGGCGTGGAGGCCGAGCCCATCGCGGTGCTGCAGCTCGGGGCAAAGGCGGAGTGGCTGCAGTTCTACGGGACCTTCAACCACCTGCAGTCCTTCCCAGGCGCAGACGTGGACTGGTCGGACAGCGCGGTCGAGCGCGCCGCCGATGCCAGCCGGGACTACGCGCCGGGCGGCTGGCAGGCGAACATCTTCGCGGTGCTGCGCGCCAGGGTGGGACCGCTGGTGCTGCGCTCGCGCCTCACCGCCATGACGGCGGACATGGACCTGAGGAGCGGCGACACGACCTGGTACGACCCCTACTTCGACGTCCTGCAGCCCGACGGCGGCTGGACCCTCGTGAACGACGCTGACCTGCTGCTGATGCTGAAAGACGAGCGCCTCATCGTGGGCCTTCGCCACAACACCACCCACGCCCTCCACGACGAGGGCGGCTTCGACGCCACCCAACGCCTCGGGCCGCTGGTCGCCTATCGCTTCTACGACGAGCCCGACAGCACGCTGAACCGGCCGACCATCTTCCTGCTCCTCAACTGGTACCTGTCGCACCCCTTCCGGACCGGAGAGGACACCAGCCAGGCCATTCCCTACGTGGCGCTGGGCTTCGCTGTCTCCGGGGAAATACTCTAGTCTTTGATCTAGCTGTTAGCTGTTAGCGGTTAGCGGTTAGCCTGAAACCCTGCGCACTTGCGGCTGGTTCCACTCGCGCCTTCGCGTTTGCTAGTTCCGGAAATTCTGGCCGGTCCCATTCCGGAAATTCTGGCCGCTTTTC
>CAZQPP010000945.1:0-2087 GCA_964594295.1 uncultured Myxococcales bacterium
TCTGCTCGCACGCACGGCGATTACGATCGCCCGTCTTCATCTGGCATTCGGCCGATGTGCGGAGGCCAAAGCCGAGTTGGAGGAGTGGCCAACGAAGTCCTCCCGACTTCCGGATGCGCTTCGCTTCGAGGTTCTCGTCGAGCTTGGGAGAGCCGTCTTCTTGTGCGGCAACTTGAAGGCGAGTGTCCTTGTCGCGAAGGAGATCCTGGCCGCCTTGCCGCAGCAACCTCCAGGAAGCCATTGGAGAACCGGGCTTCAAGTAGCGATCAGCCTCCTACTCGATTGCCGCGCTCACGAAGGAGCCCAGGCCGCTGCCGAACTGGGGATGAATCTGGCCGAGTGTCGCGAGGATGCCGACGGGTGGCTTTGCGCCGCGACCGCCCTGTTGCGCGTCCTGATTCTGACTAGCACGGCAAGCGAGCTGTTTCGGCACTGGGACAAGGTCGCTGAACGGCTGACCGAGGCATCCTCTCCGTACATCCGCGGTGAAGGTCACATGGTCCTGGCTCTGTGCTGTGCTTTGCCGGACTCGGAAGCGGCAGTGTTCGAGGCCAACCTCTTCGTCGAGCACGGGGAGCTGGCCGCGCGAGAGATGCGCGACGCGGCGCGGGCCGACAAGATCCTGGAGCAGGGTACGATTCTGGCGGATCGCCTGGAGACGATGGGCTTCCCAGCCGAAGCTGCGGAGCTTGCCGAGGAGCTCGTCGCGGACACGGACCTGTCGCCAGCTTACAGAGGAATCGCCGCGAGAGTCGCGGCGCAGTCCAGGCACGTACTCGGAGAGCGTGCCGCTCGCGACCGACTGATGGAGCAGGCCGAGGAGCTTCTCGAGGTAGGCGGCTGGCAGAAGGAGGTCCACGTAGCCCGCGGGATGCTTGGCAGCATGATGGCCGACGATGGCGCGCCGTCCAAGCACACCGCGACGTCCGTGGATCGGGCCCTGGAGAACCTGCGGGAAGCCCAACGGCAGCTCGCGGCCGTAGCCTTCTCGGTCGGTGACCCGGTCCGCCGCCTGCGCCTGCTCTCGGAAGGCCGCCACTTCGGGGAGCGTCGGGTCCGGCTTCTCCTGCATCGCGGCGACCAATTGGCCGCCCTCGAGGCGGCCTACGAGGTCAAGGCCCTGGACTTCTTTTGGGAAGCTCCCATTCGGACCCCTGCCGCCCCAACGCTGCTTGCTGGCCTCGCCGAGGCCGCCTCCCGCGTGGAGACGGCTGAGGCACCGTGGGGCCCGGGCCCACTCAACGTGCTGGCTGCGTGGCGATCTGTCGAAGCGAGCACTCCCAGCACCTCCTCTCACCGCACGGCCGGCGGGGGCGAGAGGCGGCAGGTGCCTACTATCGAGACCTTCTCCGACGAGCTCGAGAGCAGCGTCAGCTCGAGCCTCGACATGGTGCCGCGTCCCAAGAAGGTGTTGCGTAGGCTCCGCCGCGGGGAGCTCGCCGTTGAGTACCTGCTCTCCACGGAGCAGCCGAGGTCTCTTTGGACCTTCTTGCTGCGGAAGGACGGGCTGGAGGTGTTGAGACGCGACTGGAAGGCCGAAGACGAAGAGGCCCGGCGCTGGGCCATGCGCCTCGCGGATGGAGAGTGGGAGGTTGACGGCCGGCCGGCGCGCGCCCTCTTCCTGCCGCGTCTGTACGAGGCCCTTGTGCTTCCGTGGGCCTCGAAGCTGCTGTCAACAAAGAGGCTCGTCGTCGCCCTCGGCGGGATGCTCGAGGACGTACCCTTCGGAGGCGTACTAGAGGTGGCCGAGCGACGTACTGGAGCGCTCCCCAGCCACTCCTATGTCATCACGACGGCTCAGTTGGCAAGCCGGAGGAAGGAAGGTCTCCGCACGGCGCTCCTCCTAGCTGGAAGAGGGGGAGGGCCCAGCTTGGAGGGCGCCGAGAGGGAGATCTTCGAGCTGCGCTCGCTGCTGGAGGTTTCCGGTGTTCGAGTGCTCGACGAGAGGATGGACGCTGCCGACCTTGAGTCGGGCGATCTCGTTCACTTTGCCGGGCACGCGCAACGGGGCGACGACGGCAGCGCCTGGCTCAACCTGGACCTGAGCTCGCTCGGGCTCGGTGCCACGGACTTCTCGCGCATCCGGT
>CAZQPP010000946.1:0-2085 GCA_964594295.1 uncultured Myxococcales bacterium
CAGATGTCGTCGTCGTCGCAGTCCTTGGCGGTGCCGGGCTGGCAGCTCCCGCCGCTGCATTCGTCGTTCTCGGAGCAGGCGTCCCCGTCGTCGCAGGGCTCGGTGTTGTTGGAGTACGTGCACGTGCCGTCGGGCAGCGTGCAGGTGTCCGTCGTGCAGACGTTGCCGTCGCTGCAGTCCTTCGGGCTCGAGGCCGAGCAGCCCCCCTCCTCGCACATCTCGTTGACGGTGCAGGGGTTGCCGTCGTCGCAGGAGTTGCTGTTGTTGGCGTGGACGCAGGTGCCGGAGGGGGAGACGCAGGAGTCGTCGGTGCAGACGTTCTCGTCGTTGCAGCTCTTGGTGGTGCCAGACTTGCAGCTCCCGCCGCTGCAGGAGTCGTTCTCGGTGCACGCGTCGCCGTCGCTGCAGCTCGCCGTGTTGTTGGTGTAGACACATCCGGTGCTGCTGTTGCACGTGTCGTCCGTGCAGCCGTTGGCGTCGTCGCAGACCCTGGTGCTGCCGCGCTGACAGCTGCCGCCGGCGCAGTAGTCGCCGACGGAGCATTCGTCGCCGTCCTCGCAGGGGGCGGTGTTGTTGGTGAAGACGCACCCGGTGCTGCTGTTGCACGAGTCGTCGGTGCAGACGTCGCCGTCGTTGCACACGCGGGTGGTGCCGGGCGAGCAGCTCCCCGCGCTGCAGGTGTCGTTGACGGTGCACTCGTCGCCGTCGTCGCAGGAGGCCTCGTTGGTAGCGTGCTCGCATTCGCCGGTGGGCGAGGTGCAGGAGTCGTCGGTGCAGACGTTGCCGTCGCTGCAGTCCTTGGCGGTGCCCGACTTGCAGCTTCCGCCGCTGCAGGTGTCGCTGACGGTGCACGCGTCGCCGTCCTCACAGGAGGCGGTGTTGTTGGTGTTGAGGCAGGTGCCCGACGGCGAGGAGCAGGAGTCGTCGGTGCAGACGTTGCCGTCGCTGCAGTCCTTCGTGGCGCCGGGCTTGCAGCTGCCGGCGTGGCAGTAGTCGTCCTCGGTGCAGTCGTCGCCGTCGTCGCAGAAGCCGGAGTTGTTGATGTGGACGCAGCCGTCGCTGCTGTCACACGAGTCGTCGGTGCACACGTTGCCGTCGTCGCAGTCCATGTCGCTGCCGGGCTGACAGCTCCCGCCCTCGCAGACGTCGTCGACCGTGCACGCGTTGCCGTCGTCGCAGGGATCGGTGTTGTTGCTGTTCACACACCCGTCCCGGGTGTTGCAGCGGTCCGTCGTGCAGACGTTGTCGTCGTCGCAGTTGGGCGCGGGCCCGCCGACGCAGCTCCCGGCGTCACACGTGTCCTCGGTGGTGCAGGCGTTGCCGTCGTCGCAGGGCGCGGTGTTCTGGGGGTGCTGGCACCCCAGGGTGGCGTGGCACGAGTCGTCGGTGCAGACGTCCCCGTCGTCGCAGGACACCTGCGTGCCGCCCTCACATTGGCTGTCGGCGCAGACGTCGCTGGTCGTGCACACGCTGCCGTCGTCACACGGGGCAGTGTTGGGCAGGTGCACACACCCGAGGCTCTTGTCGCACGAGTCGTCGGTGCAGACGTTGCCGTCGCCGCAGTCCGGGGCGGTCCCGCCTACGCACCGCCCGGGATCGCAGGTGTCCCCGGACGTGCACTCGTCGCCGTCGTCGCACGGGGCGGCGTTGTTCGGGACGACACACCCGAGGCTCTTGTCGCACGAGTCGTCGGTGCAGACGTCGCCGTCGTCGCAGACCCTGGTCGTCCCCGACCTGCACTGCCCGGCGTCGCACGTGTCGCCGACCGTGCAGGCGTCGCCGTCCTCGCAGGGGGCGGTGTTCTCGGTGTGGACACAACCCGCGCCGGTCTCGCACGAGTCGTCGGTGCAGGGGTCGTTGTCGTCGCAGTCGAGGGCAGCTCCGCCCACGCAGTCACCATCCTCGCATGTGTCGTTCGTCGTGCAGGGGTCGTCGTCGTTGCACGGGGCGGTGTTGTTGGTGGCGACGCAGCCCTTTGCGGAGTCGCATGAGTCGTCGGTGCAGGGGTCGCCGTCGTCGCAGTCGGGCGGCGGCCCGCCAACGCAGTCGCCGTCGTGGCAGGTGTCGTGCGTGGTGCAGGCGTCG
>CAZQPP010000947.1:0-2068 GCA_964594295.1 uncultured Myxococcales bacterium
GCACGAGCCACTGTCCCCCGACGACGACCCCTTCGCCGTCGAGCTCGACGGTGTAGTCGAGGCGGCGCTCGTCATCGGCGTGGAGCGGGGTGCCGCCCACGGCCTCCCAGGTCGGCTCGATCTCCTGGGTCCAGACGACCAGGGCCGAGACCACGACCTCCTCGACGGCGTCGGGGCTCGCGCCTTCGCGCGGGGGGCGACGCTCGATGATCTCGGCCTCGTAGCTGTGCACCGGCTGGTTCCACTTCTCTCGCGTGGGCTCGGCGTCGATGCCGAAGGCCTCGCCGCGCAGGCCGAGCTGGTTGGCCATCACCACGTGGAAGGCGCCGGGGTTGGTGTCGTAGCAGGAGGGATCGTTGACGTAGCCGCTGCCGCACACGGAGCCGACCGCGCGGGTCTCGGCGGCGAAGTGCAGCTCCCGGCTGTCCCAGCGCGTTCGGACCACCTCTGCCTTGAAGTAGGTCAGCAGCGCCTTGACGTCCGCCGAGCCGAAGGGGATCTCGATGCCGTCGGGGTTGGTCATTGTGACCGGATGCGGCTCTGCGTACTCGATGGAGGCCGGGGCCCAGCCGTGGCAGTGGCCCTGCCACTTTGGGGTGCTCGCTCTGGTCTCGCTCTTGAGGCGAATGGTCAGCGGGTAGTCGTAGCTGCCCGTCAGCAGGTCGTACTTCTCCGCCGGCGACAGGCGCGCGATGGCCTCGGGCTCCATGCTCTGGAGCTCCTCGAGCGCGGGCGAGTCGTATTCGTGGCTGACGTCGTCCTGCCAGCGCCAGGCGATGCCGCCCTTGTAGTCGGGCCAGTAGGTGTCGGTCCAAGGCACGCGCTCAGCACGGCCGGACAGGGGCAGCTCCTCGAAGACGCGGACGTAGTCGGGATCCAGCCGTGTCGGATCGTTGGTGGGATCGATGGCGCCGGGGTTGGCCACGCCGCCGACCGAGTCGGCGGCCTGGTCCGCGAAGGGACGGAACGGCCCGACCTCGTCGTCGGCGCCCTTGCGCTCGACTGTCTCGTCGAGGGTGGGCAGGAGATCCAGTCGCAAGGCGTCTTCCGCCTCCGGTCCGGCGCTCTCACAGCCGGGCGACGTACCGAGCAGGGCGAGGAGCGCGCAAGGGACGCGCCAGCTTCGGAGGATGGAGATCGCTTTCATGGCTCTCGAGTCCGTGGCTCGGCCAGTAGGCCGAAGTTGGATGGTGCGCGCGCCCTTTAATCTACTGACTCGTAGAAATGCAAGACCAATAGCCCACGGCCCCGAAACTACGGGACGATCGCTTGTTCGCACGCAGGTCGGGGCTCGGGGCTCAGCGAGGAGCTCGCGAGGCAGCGCGTGACACTGGCCGAGGGACACCCGTACTTCGTCCAGTACTTCGCGTCGGTTGCATGGAACCTGATCGTGGGGAAGACAGGTTGGTAGCGGATCTCAGAAACGATCCAACACCCTGAAGCGTACACCCGTGCCCTCTCCCTCGGGCTCGGGGGCGGTCCAGCCCACCCACGTGCGGGTCGTGCTCACGGGGATCAGGAATCGCACGATCTGATCGCCGTCCCAGGTGCGATTCGCCTGGCGGCTTGGGTCCTGGGGGAAGCCCCCGGCGGCAAAAGCGCGCACGTGC
Organism: uncultured Myxococcales bacterium; assembly: GCA_964594295.1. Taxonomy (GTDB): domain Bacteria; phylum Myxococcota_A; class UBA9042; order UBA3505; family UBA3505; genus CAZQPP01. The sequence goes on from CAZQPP010000947.1 coordinate 1,611, forward strand.
ACTCCGTAGCCGTCGCTGTCGCCGATACTGCCCGACCACGCCACGAGGAAGCGGCCGTCGCCGAGCCAGGCGGTCAGTGGAGCCGAGAGCTCGGATACGGGAGGGGCGTTGTCCATGGGGACCGGGTCGCCGAATGGGACCAGGCTGGCTGCGTCGAAGATGCGACAGTGGATTCTCTGGGCGCCGCCCTTGGCGTGGTGCCAGCAGAACAGGGCCTGTCCGTCCGGCGAGACGGACACATCCGGGTCCAGTGCGCTCCCGGAGTCGGCCACGGTGACCGGCGCTGAGAGCGGCTGGAGGTCGTTGCCGACGTTGACCGCCTTGATCAGCCACTGTCCCATGGCGCTCGTCTCCTGCCAGGCGAGGGTCCAGAGATCCCCGCCGGGGACGGCGGCGAGGCTGTGGTTCTCCGAGGCTCCCCCCGGGCCCACGATCTGCGTCCCCGCGTAGAGCTCGTG
>CAZQPP010000948.1:0-2065 GCA_964594295.1 uncultured Myxococcales bacterium
AGCTGTAGACCTGCTCGGGGCCGCCTCCACCCGAGGCGCAGGTGCCCTGCCGGTGGTTCCCGTGAGCCTGCGTGGGCGCGAAGACCGCCACGGCATCACCGGTGACCGAGCCCAGCTCGACGGCGCACTCGTCGTCGTCACAGTCGGTGTCGCCGTCGCCGTCGTCGTCGAAGCCGTTGCTGCAGCGCCCGGCCTCGGAGTCCGCCGGGGTGAGGCCGACGACAGGGTGCAGGCCCCGGCGGTTCAGCCTGGTGGTGCGCTGGCCGTCCCCGAGCGCCCCGTACTCGTTGTCGCCGCCGCAGTAGATCGCGCCCGTCGCCCGCCGCACGCAGGTGTGCTCGTCGCCCAGGAAGATGTCCGTGACCGAGGTGATCGGGGCGTCGCTGAGCACGTTGAGGGTGTCTTTCAGATCCAACGAGCTGACGAAGGTGCCGTCGCTGAGGCGGCCGCTCTGGTTCGATCCCCAGCACCGCATCGCGCCGGACTCCTCGAGCACGCAGATGTGAGCCGCGCCGGCTCCGGCCGCGACCACCGAGGTCGCCATGACTCGAGGTCCGAGGACGGGCTCGCTGACGGAGGGGATGTCGCCCCAGCACACCAGAGTGCCGGTCGACTTCCTCGCGCAGCTCGCGTTGTTGGTCGCGAGGAGCTGCTCGACGAGGCTGAGGCCCTGGGCCTCCACGGGCAGGGGGGAGTCGGTCTTGGTTCCGTCTCCGAGCTGACCGCTGCCGTTGTATCCCCAGCACCAGACCTTCCCGTCCTCGGTCCGCGCGCAGGCGTGGTGCTCGCCGGCGGCGACGTCCACCACCGCACCCTCCAGGGACACCTCGACCGGCCGGTAGCGGTTGGTCTTGTCGCCGTCGCCGATCTGTCCGTGGTCGGAACGGCCGAAAGCGACGAGCTTGCCGTCTTCGCGAATCGCGTAGGTCGTCCGGGTGTTGGGTCCTGCCTCGATGCCAGTGGCGTCATCGAGCCCAAACACCGCCGCAGGCGAGGTGCGGCTCGCCTTGGTGCCGTCGCCGATCTGCCCCTGGCCGTTGTAGCCCCAGCACAGCACTCGCCCGTTCTCGAGCAATGCGCAGGCGTGCTGGTACCCGACCGCCACCTCGACCGCTTCGTCGACGCCGATGGGCTGCACCGGCACCGACGAGTCGGTGTTCGTGCCGTCGCCGAGGTGGCCGTAGTAGTTCCTCCCCCAGCAGAGGGCACGACCGGACTCCAGGGCCACGCAGGTGCTGTTCCGGCCGGCGTCGAAGGAGACCACGGGGTCGTCCTTGCACTGCCCCCCGCCGCATGTGGCCCCCGCCGGACACGGGCTGTCGCAGGCGCCGCAGTGCGCGGTGTCGGTCAGGAGATCGGCCTCGCAGCCGTTGGCCGCCTCGCCGTCGCAGTCCTTCTTGATCTCCCCGCAGGCTCCGCCGAGGATGTCGAGGGCCACGGCTCCGGCTGCGTCGTGCTTGTCCGCGTCGACGACGATGACGACGCGATCGCCCGCCTCGAGCTCGACCATCGTCTCCTCGGCCGCGCAAGCGAGCTCGAAGCCGCCGCACCCGTCCTGCTCGAGGGACACGATCGCGGGGAAGTCGCTCCGAGAGGCGCGGAAGAGGTAGCGGCCGCTCTCGGGGGCGGTCCACGTGAAGCGCTTGTCCTTGCCGCTCGTGCTCGCGTTGCAGCTCGGGTGGACGTAGTTCCCGACGAAGGTGTCGAGGGCGAAAGAGGCGACGTCGAGGCCCACCGCCGAGCCGAGCTCCGTGGCGCAGTCGGCGTCCTCGCAGTCGGTCTTGCCGTCGCCGTCCTCGTCGAGGTCGCCGGTGCAGGAGCCTCCCTCCCAGGCGGTGGGCTGCAGGCCTGAGACCGGTGTGAGCATCCTGCGGTCCTGGGAAGGGTGGATCTGCCCGTCACCAAGCTGCCCGTGGTTGTTGTAGCCCGAGCAGAGCACGTCACCGGCGGCGGTCCACGCGCAGGTGTGCTCGGCTCCCAGGGCCGCGCCGATCACGCCCGTCACGGAGGCGTCGGTGCTGAGGTCTATGGCGGGCAGGGGCGAGGTGGCGTTCACCACCGAGCC
>CAZQPP010000949.1:0-2058 GCA_964594295.1 uncultured Myxococcales bacterium
AGGGCGAGCGCGATTCCAGAGCCAGCCGCCCATTCGGAAGGACCGACCAGCGGCGTCAGTAACGTCACGTCCGCGATGGCATAGGCCGTGCGCGCGCCCCAATAGACGGCAACCGCCTGCAGCGCTGTGAAGAGCGGCACGGCGAGCCAAAGACTGACACTCAGAGAGAGGATGCCCAACCACCAATGCGTCACGACGGAGGGCTCGGTGCCGAGCATTCCCAAGGGCATCCACGCGCAGGCCGTGCTCCAGCAGACGACCCACCTGGCGCGGTGAGCGGAACGCCGCAACGCTGCAAGTCGAGCATCAGTGCTCGCCACGTCCTTCGCGGAGATTCGGGGTCGGGCAGTCTCCGGCGCGGAAGCGCCCGGATCCGCGCCTGCTTCGTGCTGGCGAACGTGGCTCTCGCCGGCCAGCGCCTGTCTCCCGGTCGAGCGTAGACCACGCTTCGAGGCGCCTGCGGCCCTCTTGAGTAGCGTATCCCCCACACCGCGGACCCGTTTGCGGAGGTCCTCCAACGATGCGAAATCACCGCCCCGCTCGCGCTCTTCCACGATCCGGGTCGCCCGGCGGGCCCCGACGCCGGGCAGCGCCTGAAGCTCCTGGACGTTTGCGATGTTGATGTCGACGGCCCCAAGCATCACCCGATCGGCGGCGGGTGGCGGCGGAGCCTCCGGCGACTCGACAGGCCGAGGCCGAGTTGCTGTCTCCCCGCGTTCCGGGGCCCCACTTGGAGGCGACGCCTCCGACTCGCGGCCCAGCAGCTTCAGCGCACGTTGATGGGCTTGTGCCGGGGTTGCCCGTTGGCTGGGATCGGGCCGGCTCATGTCGCACACCAACCCCTTCCACGGCTCGGGGACGCCCTCGCCGGGGGCTGCAGGCGACTCCTCGCCGGTCAGCAGGTAGTGGACTACCAGGCCCAACGAGTAGACGTCGGTCGCCGGTGTGACGGCGCCTCCCGCCCGCTGCTCCGGAGACATGTAGGCCAGCGATCCCACGCGCTCCCGCGTGCGCGTCAGCCGGGTGTCTTCGATCCCGCGAGCGATCCCGAAGTCGGCCAGCACGAGGTCGCCGCCGCCGTCGACCAGGAAGTTCGACGGCTTCACGTCGCGGTGCACGATAGGCGGCGCGTTACCCGACAGCGCGACCAGGGCCTCCAACATCTGAAGGATCCAGCAGCCCGCTTGCTCGCTGGAGATAGAGCCCGCCTCGATGCGCTCCGCCAGGCTGCCACCCCCGAAGACGGGCATGGCCAGCCACGCCCGGCCGTCGGCGAAGACCCCCGTGTCGGTGACCTCGACGACGCGGCGATGTCGCACGTTGCGCATCGTGCGCGCCTCACGCCGGAAGCGTTCTCGAATGGTCTCGTCCGAGCACAGCTCCGGGCGCAGGATCTTCAAGGCTACTACGCGGTCGTCGAAGTCGTCGTAGGCTTCGTGTACGGTGGCCATCCCCCCTTCACCGAGCAGCCCCCGCAGCTCGAAGCGGTCTCCCAGCCGCCGGCCGGACCCGTCCACGTCGGGCACCGCCAGGTCGCTTCCGCTGGTGTCGATAGCCGCGTACTTGTGCCTCCCCTCGGCAAACCAGGCCTCGAAGGGGCGTTCGCCGTCGATGGTCTCGACGAGGCGCGCGACTGTGGAGCCGGTCTCGTCGTTGACCAACAGCGCCTTCTTGCCGCGTCGAGTGGAGCGCAGAAGGTGCAGGCGCTGCGCTCCGAGCACGTGATCCCGCTCGACCCGCGCGAAGGGTGTGACCTCAAGCACCCTGTTGCCCGTGGGGTGGGCGACGTAGAGTCCGCCGACAAACAGATCAACGGTGAGCTCGACCTTGCGAGGGAGCGGTACAGCTTCCCGACCGGCGAACCAGCGAACCGTCGCCTGGTACCGCCGGTTGCGGCTGCGAACCCGTGTGAGCTCCTCGACCTGGAAGAGCCGATAGCGGCGAAGCCACGACAACCCGGACAGGATCGCTCGCACCTCCGTGGTCAGCTCCCGGGTCCGCTCGGCTAGTGTGCATCCTGAAACTCGCGTTTCAGGATGCAGCGATTAGCGGTTAGCG
>CAZQPP010000950.1:0-2057 GCA_964594295.1 uncultured Myxococcales bacterium
ACCAGGCCCGGAGGCAGCCGTTTCCGTCTGTGCTGGTGGGTCGAAAGAGCCAGCCGCCGTCCTCCGGCCCTTCGCGGGTCCGTACGCTTTCGGCTTGCTCCAGGTCCGAGTAACCCAGCGGCGCGATCAGCGGCCGTAGGGCGTGGTTCGCCACTCGCCGCCCGCCTCCGTGGTCGCCGAGCCGGCGAAGCATGGAGTGTATGCGGCGCCACTGCTCCGCGAGCTTGCGTCCCTCCTCGCCACGCGTGGCAGCTAGGAGCTTGTGCTTCTTGAGCAGGGCTTCGAGCTGGAAGCGGACGAAGGGCTCGGGGAGCGCCGGCCCCAGGAATTCGCAGTCTGGCAGGGACAGCGGCATCGTCAGCGCACCGGCATCAGCATGAGGAGCCCGAGGGGAGCCACCTCGGGATCGCTCAGTGTCCCCGCACGGTCCAGCTCAACCTTGCGCCGCTTGTACAGCTCGACGACGACGTGGGCGTCACGGCGCGGGCCGGGTGGGAGGCCGGCGTCGCCGGCGATCAGGCTCAGGCGCTCGAGGGGGTCGCTGACGCCAGCCCAGTCCGGCCTCTCCGGCTCGGGCGGAGCGTTGCTGGCTGGTGCGAACAGATCCGGTTGCGGGGTGGGAGCGGGCTCGACGGCTACCTCGCGGCTGCGCAGCGAAAGCCATGCGTCGAGGTCCCGGCGCTCGGAGGAGAGCCGTTTGCCGTGCGCCCTCTCGAAGGCCGGCGCAACGTCGGTGACGAAGCTCTCTCGCGCCACCTCCTGGGCACGGTGCCGGGCGTCGCCGGCCCAAACGTCGAAGTGCTGCTCCCACAAGCCGGCGGCCGAAGTGGCGCGAGCCTCTGTAGCCAGCGTCAACCAGTCTGTCGGGCTCGCGAGCACCTCGCTCTGCCCGCTTCGTTTCATTCGTACTGCGAGCAGCCGCTCCAGCTCTCTCCCGCGGACGGAGCGGACGCGCCCCAAGAAGGTGCAAAGCAGCGCCGGCTCCGAGCCCTCCCACTCGACGGCGCTCACGCGTGGGTCCAGGCGCTGCTCGCCGGCCCCGAGGCGAAGGTTGCGCACGCGGTCCAGGGCGCGGCGGACCAGCGGGTGCGCGCGGCCCAGGAAACCGACGGGTCTACCCGAGGAGTCCTGGAAGCGGTGCGAGTCGCCCGTGATGCGGATGGTCCGGGTACCGGGATCGAAGCCTGGGATCTCGTCGAGGCCCCATGTCCAGGCCGGGTCGAGGCGCATTTGCCAGACGTCTTCCTCGCTGCTTCGCACGGCGCCGGGGCTCGACTCGGCACGCACAGCCTGCACCACGAAGTCCAAGAGATCGGTGGCGCCGACACCAGCGCCTCCGGCCATGGCGCTTTCGGCCGCGTCAAGCTGCGCCTCATTCGTGCCCTCACCGGTCCCGCTCAGCCAAGCGTGCTTTCGAGCGGCTTTCTCGTAGCCGCCGATTGCCCGCTCCACCTCGGCGAGCAGCTCCTTCATGGCCGGCGACTTGACGTCCTCGTCGCCGCCTTCGAGGCGGAAGCCAACTTCGGGCTCGGGTGGGTCGAAGAGGGCGGGCTGCTCGTCGACGATGCCTTGCAGCAGGCTCCGCTGAACGGCCTCGGACTCCGCGGCGTCGATGCCGAGGGTGTTGGGCACGAAGGTGAGCCTGCTCCTCTGCTGCTCGTACTTGCGGACGAGGAGCAAGAAGAGCCTCTCCTCGAAGGTGCCTCGCAGGTAGAGGTAGCCAACCTGGGGCGTCTCCTCCTGTCCGAACCTGTCGATGCGCCCGTTGCGCTGCTCCAGGCGGTTCGGGTTGTAGGGCAGCTCGAGGTGGAGCAGGTGATGGCACCGGTCGTGGAGGTTGAGCCCCTCGGCGGTGGCGTCGGTGCTGACCAGGATGAGCTGGTCTTCGCTCCGGAACCGGGCGGTCAGCTCGGCACGGCGCTCATCGGGGTCGGCTCCCGACAGTCGCAGGACATCGCCTGAGATCTCGCTGGAGCCCAGGGCGGCTTGCAGGCGCGCCACGAGAGCTTCCTGGCTGTCCGTGTACTCGGTGTAGACGAGCACGTTGGCTTTCGGCT
>CAZQPP010000951.1:0-1138 GCA_964594295.1 uncultured Myxococcales bacterium
CACGGCAAGTCGACGCTGGCCGACCGCCTGATCCAAACCTGCGGCGCCCTCGCCGAGCGCGAGCAGCGCGAACAGGTGCTCGACACGATGGACATCGAGCGCGAGCGCGGCATCACCATCAAGTCGAACACGATGACCCTCGAGTACCGGGGCAAGGACGGGGTGGCCTACGAGCTCAACCTCATCGACACGCCGGGCCATGTGGACTTCTCCCACGAGGTGCGCCGCGCGCTGATGGCCTGCGACGGGGCGCTGATCATCGTCGACGCCTCCCAGGGCGTGGAGGCCCAGACCCTGGCCAACCTCTACCTGGCCATGGAGCACGAGCTCGAGATGCTGCCGGTCATCAACAAGATCGACCTGCCCGCGGCCGACGTGGAGCGCGTGCGCGAGGAGATCGACGCCGACCTCGGCCTCGACCCCTTCGCGGCTGTCCCCATCTCCGCCAAAGACGGCATCGGCATCGAGGAGGTGCTCGAGGGCATCGTGGAGAGCCTGCCGGCGCCCGCGGGCGACCCCGAGGCCCCGCTCAAGGCCCTGGTCTTCGACGCCTACTACGACCGCTACCGCGGCGTGGTGCTCATGGTGCGCATCGTCGACGGCGTGCTGCGCCAGGGCGACGCGATCCACCTCATCCACACCGAACTGGACACCCGGGTCGAGGAGCTCGGCCTCCACCAGATCACGCGCAACAAGGGCAAGGAGCTTTGCGCCGGCGCGGTGGGCTACGTGATCGCCGGCATCCGCACCATCCGGGGCATTCGCATCGGCGACACGATGACCCACCAGAGCCGCGCCTGCGACGGCCCCATCCCGGGCTACAAGGAGGCCCGCCCGGTCGTCTTCTCATCGATCTACCCGATGACCACCGACGACTACGAGGGCCTCGGCGCGGCGCTGGAGAAGCTCTCGCTGAACGACCCGGCGCTCATCTACTCCAAGGACGCCTCCGCCGCCCTCGGATTCGGCTACCGCTGTGGCTTCTTGGGCCTGCTGCACCTCGACGTGGTCCAGGAGCGGCTGCACCGGGAGTTCGACATCTCGCTCATCCTCTCGGCGCCTTCGGTGCTCTACAAGCTCACCCTCAATGACGGCGTCGCGGTGGCCGATGCCCTGCTCAAAGAAAAGCGAGGCCATG
>CAZQPP010000951.1:1148-2050 GCA_964594295.1 uncultured Myxococcales bacterium
ACGGCGTCGCGGTGGAGGTCGACAACCCGACCAATTGGCCGGACCGGGGAGACATCGCCGAGGTCGAGGAGCCCTACATCAAGGCCTCGATCCTGGTGCCCGAGAAGTACATGGGCCCGGCGATGGAGCTGTGCAACCAGCACCGCGCCGCCAAGCTCTCCATGAACTACCTGGCCGTGGGCCGCATCGAGGTCGTCTCCGAGATGCCCCTGGGCGAGGTGCTCTTCGAGTTCTACGACAAGCTCAAGACCGTCACCCGGGGCTACGGCTCGCTCGACTGGGATCCCCTCGACTACCGCCCCAGCCAGATCGTCAAGGTCGACATCCTCGTCAACAAGGAGCGGGTCGACGCCCTGGCCTGCCTGGTCTTCGAGGGCAAGGCCCGCGAGCGCGCCCTGCACTACTGCGAGCGCCTCGCCAAGACCATCCCCCGCCAGCAGTTCAAGATCCCCATCCAGGGCGCCATCGGCGGCACCATCATCGCTCGCACCACCATCAACGCCCTGCGCAAGGACGTCACCGCCAAGTGCTACGGCGGCGACATCACCCGCAAGAGGAAGCTCTTAGAGAAGCAGAAGAAGGGCAAGAAGAAGATGAAGCTGGTGGGCACCGTGCCCATCCCGCAGGAGGCCTTCGCCGCCGTGCTGCAGACCGACGAGGATTGATGGACATCGAGATCTGGCCTGTCCCACGTTGAGCTCCGGCGCGAGAATCGGCCTGGGACCGGGCTATTCTGATGCTCGGTGACGGCAGAGCTGTGTTGCGCACGAGCTCTCGCGGACTACGATTGAGGAGGCACGCCTACTTGTGCTGCATGACCTTCGTGCCGTTCCAGTCCGCTGGTGGTGGCGACACGATCAGCTCCCGACTCCGCTCGGCGAAGAGCTCCGGCACTGCATCGT
>CAZQPP010000952.1:0-2043 GCA_964594295.1 uncultured Myxococcales bacterium
GAGGTCGACCATGCCGTTTCGATCAGTCTGGGTCTGCGTGCTTTTCGGATGCCGTGATGGATGTTTCTTCACGGAACGAGCGACACAGACAGGGGTATACTGGCGAGTGCGGGCAAAGAGAAAGGGCCGAATTCCTCAGGAGGCAGATATGATCGAGGTCCGAGGTTTCTCCAAGGTCTACGAACAGCAGCTCGCTGTCGACGATCTCCATTTCGAGGTGCGCCCCGGCGAGATCCTCGGTCTGATCGGACCGAACGGCGCCGGCAAGACGACGACGCTCATGGCACTCGCCGGCATCCTGCCGCCGACGAGCGGCACCCTCTCGATCGCCGGATTCGATGTGGTGAAGGAACCGATCGAGGCCAAGAGCCGCCTGTCGATCATCCCGGACCAGCCGAACCTCTTCGAGAGCCTCACCGTCTGGGAGCACCTCGAGTTCACCGCGAAGGTCTACGGCGTGCGGAACTGGCGCGCGCGCGCGGACGAGCTTCTGACCGAGGTGGAGCTCGCCGAGCAACGCGGCAAGCTGGCCGATCAGCTCTCGCACGGCATGCGCCAGAAGGTGGTGCTTTGCTGCGCCTTTCTTCATGAGCCGCTCGCGCTGCTCCTCGATGAGCCGCTGAGCGGCCTCGATCCGCGCGGCATCCGCAGCTTGTACAAGGGGCTCGAGCGCCGAGCTGCCGACGGAGCTGCCGTCATCCTGAGTTCGCACTTGCTCGGGCAGATCGAGGGCTTCTGCACTCGGTTCCTGATTCTGCGGGAGGGGCACCGTCTCTTCTACGGGTCCAAGGACGAGATCCGGGCCGAGCTGCCGTCTCTTCGCGAGAACGCGTCGTTGGAGGAGATTTTCTTCGAAGCCACGGAAGGCGCTGGCACCTCGGCGGGCGGCGAGGAGGCGGAGGGGGCGACGCCATGAACGCCGGTCTGCGCTATCTTCTCCGCAAGGGACCTCGTGCGCTGGCCCGGCGAGCGCGGCGTCGCTTCCGCGGGGTCAAGGGGCTGTTTCTGCTGCTGGGAATCGGAGCACTTCTCACACTCATCCTCGGGCCGCAGATCGTCAACTACATAATCCGGCACGACGGCGAGGCGGCCGCCGGCGCGTTCGAGGGGATTCGCATCTGGGCGCCGGCAGCCATCCTGCTCATGGTCTTGCTCTTGATGGCGAAAGGAGCGCTCTACTTTCGCCCGGCGGAGGTCCAGTTCCTCTTCCCCGCGCCGATCACGCGTCGCCAGCTTCTTCTCTACAATGTGCTCTCGAAGCTGCGCGTCCAGATCCTCTCGGGCCTGTGGTGCTCGATCTTCGTTCTGGGTCTTTCGAACCGTTGGTACGCCGGGATCTTGGCCCCCATCGCCGTCTTGATGTTCCTGCAGCTCACCACACAGGCTTCAGGGCTCCTCCTCGCCGCGCTCGGTGAGCGCTTCGCGAAGCCGGCGAAGCGATTCGGCTTCTTCGGCCTGGTCGGCCTGCTGATCGTGGCCCTGGCGACGATGAAGCTGCGACTGCCCTCTGGCGCGGGATTCATGGAGTGCGCCAGGGCGCTGGTGGAGCTGCCCGCGGTCGTGATCCTCTGTTGGATCACTCGCCCATTCGTGGAGCTCTACCTGGCTGAATCGCCGGCGCAATTCGCCTACTGGGCTGCGATCGCAGCGGCCATCCTGCTCGCCGAGATCGGCCTGATGATGCTCTTCGACGTCGCGTACAACGAGGCCGCAGTGGGGCATGCTCGGAAGATGCAGCAAGCCCTCCGCAGGAAGCGCTCCGGCGGCGGCATGTCCGCAATCGCTGGAGCCAAACGTTCTGGCTTGAGCATCCCGGGGTTCCCTTCCTGGCGAGGCGCGGGCCCCATCGCCCGGCGACAGTGCCAGGAGATGATCCGGAACGTCCGCGGCGCGGTGATGATCGGCGTGTTCATCTTCATGTGGATTGGGATCTTCTCCATCAGGCCTGCGATGACGGGTGACAGGAAAGAAGGATCGTCTCCCTTTGAGGTACTGATGCCTCTGGTGATGATCCTCATCATGACGCCGATGATGACCATGAAC
>CAZQPP010000953.1:0-2037 GCA_964594295.1 uncultured Myxococcales bacterium
CGCCTCGGCCGAGACCTTCCGCACCGACATCTACCCCGAGTACAAGGCCAACCGCCCGCCGCCGCCCGAGGACCTCGTGCCGCAGTTCTCGTTGGTCCGGGAGGTCAGCAGGGCCTTCAACCTGCCGACCCTCGAGCTCCTGGGCTACGAGGCCGACGACATCATCGCGACCCTGGCGACGCAAGCCGAGGATGAGGGCTTCGCCACCACCATCGTCTCTAGCGACAAGGACCTGATGCAGCTCGTCGGCGGCGGCGTCGAGCTCTTGGACGCCATGAAAGACGTGCGCCTCGGTCCCGACGAGGTCAAGGAGAGGCTCGGCGTGCGCCCCGACCAGGTCGTGGACTTCCTCGCGCTGATGGGCGACAGCTCGGACAACATCCCCGGCGTGCCGGGCATCGGCAAGAAGACCGCGGCCCAGCTCCTCGAGCGCTACGACTCGCTGGACGGCATCTACGAGGCCATCGACCAGCAGAAGGGGAAGCGGCGGCAGAACCTCGAGGAGAACAAGGAGCTCGCCTACCTCTCGCAGCGCCTCGCAACGGTGTGCCGGGAGGTCCCCCTCGAGGTCGGCGTGGGTGATCTCGCCATGCGTGAGCCCGACCGCCCGGCCCTGTCCGAGCTCTTCAAGAGGCTGGGCTTCAGGACCTGGCAGCGACAGTACCACGAGGCCGAAGGCGGACCCTCCGCGAGCGCGCGCCTCAGCCGGGAGGGCTACGTGCTCGTGCGCACGCGCGCGGCGCTGGCCACCATGGTCCGGGCCCTCGAGCGGGCCGAGTGGGTCGCCTTCGACACCGAGACGACGAGCCTCCACACCGCGTCGGCAAGGCTCGTGGGCATGTCCTTCTGCACGTCGGGCGAGGTGGCCTTCTACGCGCCAGTGGGCCACACCTCGGAGGACTCGGCAGGCCAGCTCGCGCTCGACGCCGTCATCGAGGCGGTGGGCCCCATCCTCTCGGACCCCGCGAAGAGGAAGAGCGCGCAGAACGCCAAGTACGACATCCAGGTCTTGAAGAAGCACGGCGTCGAGGTACGCGGCCTGGCCTTTGACACCATGCTCGCGAGCTACCTGACAGACCCCGGCCGCCGCGAGCACAACCTCGACAGCCTCGCCCTCGAGCGCCTCGACCACAAGACCATCACCTTCTCGGAGGTGGCGGGCTCGGGCAAAGAGCAGGTCACCTTCGACCGCGTGTCGCTGAGCGCCGCCCGCGACTACGCGTGCGAAGACGCCCACGTCGTGCACGCGCTCACCCAGCAGATGCTGCCGGAGCTCGAAGAGGCGGGGCTCGGCTCCCTGTTCTACGACGTGGAGCTCCCCCTCGTGCCGGTCCTCGCCGACATGGAGCTCCGCGGCGTCAAGGTCGACACGGTGCGCCTCGAGGCCCTCTCACGGGAGTTCGCCGTCCGCGCAGACGAGCTCGAGGGGCTCTGCCGTGAGCTGGCCGGGGAGCCCTTCAACCTCGGCTCTCCCAAGCAGCTCCAGGAGATCCTGTTCAACAAGCTGGGCCTGACCCCCGGCAAGCGCACCAAGACCGGCTTCTCGACCGACAGCAGCGTGCTCGAGAGCCTCGTGCACGAGCACGAGCTGCCCGGGCGCATCCTCGAGTGGCGCTCGCTCACCAAGCTCAAGTCGACCTACACCGACGTGCTGCCGACCCTCGTGCACCCCGAGACCGGTCGCATCCACACGACCTACCACCAGGCCGTCGCCGCCACGGGGCGCCTCAGCTCGGCCGACCCCAACCTGCAGAACATCCCCGTCCGCACCGAGGAGGGCCAGCGCATCCGCGAGGCCTTCGTGCCCGAGCCCGGCAGCGTCCTGCTCTCGGCGGACTACAGCCAGATTGAGCTGCGCGTGCTCGCCCACCTCTGCGGCGACGACAAGATGAAGCGCGCCTTCAGAGATGGCGCCGACATCCACGCCCGCACGGCGTCGACGCTCTTCGGCGTGCTCGAGCCCTGCATCACCCGCGAGCAGCGCGCCGTCGCCAAGACCGTGAACTTCGGCATCCTCTACGGCATGAGCGCCTTCCG
>CAZQPP010000954.1:0-2027 GCA_964594295.1 uncultured Myxococcales bacterium
CTCGGCGACGACATGACCTGGGGCACCGCCGACGACGGCGGGGAGGAGAAGGTCAAGGTCGACACCGACGAGCCCCACAGCCTCGACCTCTTCGGCGAGCGCCTCGTCTTCTACGACTTCCGCACCGGCAGCTGGGAGCTCTGGCTCTACGACTTCCAGAGCTCCACCGAGCAGCAGCTCACCAACGTCCGCAGCTTCCAGGGCTACCCGAGCATGTTCGGCCGCTTCGTGGTCTGGCAGGACGGCCGCGACAGCGTGGCCGGGCCGGACACGAGCACGGACGACGTCTACGTGAGGGCGCTGCGCTGAGGCTTCACTCGGGCTCGTAGGGCAGGGGCTCCGCGCTTAGGCGCCCGCGGCGCCGGGCCAGCTCCACGGCCATCCTGTGGACGTTGAGCTTGCCGCCGGTCTTGCCGAGCAGGCCCTTGATGCCGCTGACGACGCGGAAGTACATCAGCATCTCGGCGGGGGGCACGAGCCTCCACATCTTGGGGTTGCTCAGGATGAAGCGCTGGAGCTCCCGGCGGATGCGCCAGGCCCCGAAGTCGAAGGCCTCGTCTCTCAGGAAGGGGCGCAGGACGATCTGGTGGTAGCGCCAGAACAGCTCCGCGTCGAAGGCCTCCTCGCGGACCGCGTCTCCCCCGAAGCCGAGGCGCACGTAGGCGGCGATCGCCCGCTGGGGATCGCGCTGCCAGCAGCTGTCGAGGATGTCGAGGATTCCGTCGGAGTAGTGCGGGCTGATCTTGTGCACGCAGCCGAAGTCGAGCCAGACGATGCCGCCGTCCTCCTCGACCAGGAAGTTGCCCGGGTGGGGGTCCGAGTGCAGCTCGAAGAGCTCGTGGAACATCCAGGAGTAGGTCCGCACGAAGCGCTCGAGCAGCTCGTCTTGTCTCTCTCCCGCGCCCATCTGCACGAGGGCGTCGTCTATCTTCGTACCCCTGGCGAGCTCCATGGTCAGGACGCTCGGGCGGGTCCACTCCTCGAAGGGACGCGGCGCGCGCACGCCGTCGCGCTCCTCGAGCAGGTCGTGAAAGCGCCTCAGGTGGCGGGCCTCGGCGACGTAGTCGGCCTCCTCCAGGACCGCCTCACGGCAGAGCTGCAGGTAGTCCCGCATGCGCTGGCGGTCCACGAACGCGCGCCCCATGGTCGACAGGGAGGCCAGGTTGTCCAGGTCGCTGTCGAGGGTCTCGACGATGCCCGGGTACTGGACCTTGACGGCGACCTCCTCTCCGGTGCGGAGCACGCCTCGGTGGACCTGGCCGATGCTGGCCGAGCCGATCGGCTCGGCGTGGAACTCCTTGAAGACGGCCTCCATGGGGCGGTCGAGGGCGTCTTCGACCTGTCGCTTGATGGTCGCCCAGGTCATGGGCGGGGCGGCGTGCTGGAGCCTCGTCAGCTCGCTCAGGACCTCGGGGGGGAGGAGGTCGGGGTCCTGGGAGAGGAGCTGCCCCACCTTCATCGAGGCGCCCTTGAGCTGGCCGAGCACCTTGGCCACCTTGTCGGCCTGCTCGCGCCGGAACGCGCGCAGGGCGGCGCGCCGGTCCTCGCGGCTGCCCGGGCGCAGGCGCCGCCCGATCTCGGAGGCGACGGTCGACACGGACACGCCGAGGCCGAGCTTCCCGATGTGCAGCATCCGGACGAAGCGCCCGGAGGGGATCTCCTCTCCCTGCTCGCCGGCCAGCTCCTCCCAGCGGCTGGCCATCAGCGCCGGGGCTCGTCGGAGAGCAGGGTGAGGATCATGTTGGGCCCGCCGCCGGCGATCAGTTGACCGTCAGCCCGCCGAGCGCGGCCGAGTCGTAGCCGTCGTCGCTCCCGGAGGTGTCGGCGTAGTACCAGTCGAGGCCGCCGTTGAGGGAGTAGCGGTAGGTGTAGGTGTAGGTCCCGACCGCGGTCGGCGTGATGGTCGCCTGGAACTCGTCGTTGTTGTTGTCGGTGCCCGCGTCGGCGTTGAAGGTCGCGTCGATCCACGTGAAGGTCTCCGGCGCGTCGGCAGGGTCGGTGCCCACGGTGCCCCAGCCGAGCTGCGC
>CAZQPP010000955.1:0-2025 GCA_964594295.1 uncultured Myxococcales bacterium
TTCGAAGCGAAACTCCCCTACGCGGGTCGTTTCGTCCCGAAACGACTTGTTTGAGTCGCCGGAGCTTAGCAGGCGTGCCTTGACGCCGTCGATCCCGTGTTGATAGGCCGCCGCGCACGCGAGAACGAGCCAGGTAGGCGGCATGGTCAGGTTCGACGAATACGACACCCTCGTCCGGGTGTTTCGGCGTTTGCTCCTCGGCGAGGTGCACTTCCGCGACTCGGTGCCCTGGGATCGCCTCTTCGCGACCGAGCAGAAGGCTCTCATCGTGGCGAACCACGGGCCGATCCTCGGACCTGTCGTCTGGGTCATGGCGATCTTCCCGAGGATCGTCGACCTCGGCTACGGGCACCTGCGCTACTCCGCCATCGCGCACCCGCTCGTGCGCAACATCCCCATCTTCGCGCGCATGGTGGGCTACGAGACCCGGGGCGGAGATCGCCTGCGCACGAAAGACTTCATCGACCGGTTCAGGAGCGGTCGGCTCAACATCCTGAGCGTCGCGCCCGAGGGCGAGTACTCCCTCTACGGCAACGGCGTGGACGTGCAGCCCTTTCGCTCCTACCGCAGCCTGGAGATAGCCCTTCGGGCGGACACCAGGATCGTCCTGGTCGTGGCCAAGGGCCTCGAGCGCTGGCACAAGGGCGTGTCGATAGAGAGCCCCTGGCGCAAACGGCTGCTGAAGTCTCTGGCCTTGAAGATCCCATTCGTCGACAAGCTCGACTACGCCTTCCTCGACCAGGCCGAGCAGGTCTCCATCAGCGGGATCTACGGGCGAATCCCCGAGCTATACGTGGCCTCCGAGGTCTACGAGCCCGAGCTGAAGGTCGAAGACCTCGCTGAGGACCGCGCGACGATGGACGAGCAGCTCCGCGTCGAGGGGGAGCGCATGCGAGCCGAGATGATCAGGATGCTGGAGGCGCTCAAGGAGGAAGCGCGAGCCTAGGAAGGGCGTCGCCCGGCGTCCCGAAGCTCAGTCGCTCGTGCTCACCTCGATGGTCTGCTCGATCTCCACGCTCTCGCCGGGCCCTATGGTGCGGCGCGGCGCCCAGAGCTCGACCTCCACCTCGCCGAGCTCCACCGGGTAGGCGTAGATCCAGGTCGACTCTACCTGCTCGGGCTTGAAGCTCTGGGTCACCTTGATGCCCTCCGAGCCCGTGAAGGTCCACGAGCCGTCGGGCAGGTCGTCGCGGAAGAAGCGCTCACCCTCGCGCTGTCCGGCCACGGCCACGCTCAGGTCGCGGTCGACGGCGCCGCCGCCGGCGCTCGTGAACTGGAGCCGCACGTCTGCGGGCGGGCCGATGGCGAGCTCGAGGTGGTTGCGCAGGCGCAGCTCCATGGGCTCGACCGAGGGGTTCGAGAGGACGGAGACGACGCTCAGCTCCGGGCGGGTGGCGTCCAGCTGGTAGGTGCGCCTCAAGGTCTGGCCGCTGAAGGTGTTGAGCTCGATAGTCAGGCCGTTTTCGGAGCGATCGACGACCGTCGAGGTCTCCACCCAGCCGAAGAAGCTCGAGATCTCGCCCACGCGGTCCTCGAGGCCGCCGGCGAATGGGAAGAAGAGGTTCTTGTGCACGTCGTGTGCCGTGACCGTGCGCCCGCTGGCCACGTGCGTGATGCGCAGCGCCCGCCCCGCCAGCGCCGGCACGACGTCCACCCGCAAGGCGCCGTTCTGGATGGTCTCGACCTTCTGGTCGTTGCCGAGGATCGCCCACATCATGATCATGGTCTGGGGATCGCCCTCGAACTCGCGCATCTGCTCGAAGTTGTGGGCGTTCATCTTGTTCTTGAAGGCCATGACCTCGGTCAGCGGGAGGGGCTCGTCGCGCCAGCGCAGCGTGCCGTCGCTGATCTCGTAGCCGTTGCGCGGGAAGAAGCGGGCGTAGGTCAGCGGCATGCGCGCCACGTCCACTCGGTCTTCGAGCACCGGGTCGCCTTCCACGGCGGCCGCCGCCGCGTCGAAGTGGGTCTCGGCCGCTTCGAGGGTCTCGTTGTCGAGGTAACCCTGGGCGGGGTTGGTGTAGAGGT
>CAZQPP010000956.1:0-1516 GCA_964594295.1 uncultured Myxococcales bacterium
GCAGGTGGCGGCGTCCTCGCCGGCGGCGGACTCGCAGCGGCGGTTGCCGCAAGCGGCGGGGGGGGCGGGACCGGGGTCCGGGGCCGTGTCAGGGGCGGTGTCGGGGGCCGTGTCCGTGGCCGTGTCCGGGGCCGTGTCGGGGGCCGTGTCCGTGGCCGAGGCCGTGTCCGTGGCCGTGTCCGTGGCCGGTTCTTCGTCGCCCGGCGTCTCGGCGGTGTCGGTGGGGCCCTCGTCGCTTCGAGGAGGGCCGAAGCCGTCGGGGGACGAGGGGAAGTCCTTCGGGGTGACGCAGGACAGCCCTAACGAGCCCAGCGCGAAGAGCACCGCGGCGGCGGCCGCGTGGAGAGCGAGAGAGGGCCGGGCCGGAACGCTCCGGCGGCTGTCGGTCTTGTCTGCCATTCTTTGACCCGGGCTCGGTGTTGCTCAGAAAGGCGCGCTCAGCAGGAGGCCGGTGTGGTCTCGCTCCAGCCAGGGCCGGACGCGGAACCCAACGGGCTCGGAGGTGCCCCCGTCGTAGAGGATGACGCCGACCACGGCGGCGGCAGCTCCTATGCCGGCGGAGGTGTAGGCCAGGATCGAGCGTGTCTTCGCGTCGTCCCTCGCGGCGTTGTAGCCGTCGCGGCTCTCCTCGTAGCCGAGGCCCTGCTCTCCGTCGGCGTAGTCGTCGGCCTCGGACTTGGCGTCGAGGGCCCAGACGAAGAAGCCCGCCCCGGCGGCCACGAGCGCCCCGCCGGTGCCAACGAGCACCCAGGAGAGGGTGTTGTCGGGTGCGGCCTGCGCGCCGACCGACACCACGGGAGGGACATCTTCGGCCGCCGCTGCCGCCGAAGCCGCCGCCTCGGCCGACCGAGCCGGCGCGCGGGCCAGCTCGTAGATGTCGTCGCGCCCCTTGCCGGCCCTGACGCGGATGAAGGCGTCGAGCCTGGCGTGACCCTCCGCCTCGACGGCGAGGGAGTGGCGGCCCGCGCGCACCCCCACCGTGCGGTTCGCCGGCACCGCGGCGCCGCCTATGCTCACGCTCGCGTCCGCCGGCACGATCTCCAGCTTCGTCCATCCGTAGCCGGGCGCGCAGCCCTTCGCGGCAGCGGGCAGGCGCTCGGCGACCTGGGTCCGCTCCCCCTCGGTCAGCTCGAGGTCGGCCGCCCGCAGGAGGCTCTCGAGGGCCTCGCAGTGCCGCTTCGCTTCGCTCAGCACCCAGCCCCGGATGAAGGCCGTGCTCGGGTTGGGGGCGAGCTCGTAGAGGCGCTTGCCGGCCTCGACGGCCCCCGCCATGTCGTTCGCGCCGTGGCGCTCCATCATCGCGGCGTAGGCCCTGGCCGCGGTCTGCTTGGTCGCGTCGTCGATGCGCGCGGGCGGCGGCAGGTCCGGCACGATCAGCAGCGGCGGCTCGGCCTCGACCCGCGCCGGCTGGAGGACGACGCCCGAGATCGCGCTCGCCACGAGAAGAAGGCGTCTCGCGAGCGAAACGCCACTACCGCGAGGCGTCTCGCGAGCGAAACGCCTGCCCCGCAAAACG
>CAZQPP010000956.1:1526-2023 GCA_964594295.1 uncultured Myxococcales bacterium
AGCAGGTTGCGCACTCGGATGCTCATCTTCGATCCTCCTCGGTGCTAGAAGCGCAGCTGCGGCACGGCCTTCTTCTTCTCGGTCGGCTCCGTGTCCAGGCGCAGGGACGGAGAGCTCGGGCTTGCCTTCTTCTGGGGGGCCGGGCGCGGTCTCGGCGACGCTGCCGTCGCGGGTCTCGAGGCCTTCTTCCTCGCCGGCTTCCGCGCGGCCGCCTTCTTCGGGGCCGTGGGGTCGGCGACCAGCGCGACGGAGCGCTCGACCCTGCGCCCGGCCTCGAACACCACGGCCTCCGTCTTCTCCTTGTAGCCCGCCTTCACCAGGCGCAGCTCCACGGGCTCCTCGCTGGAGTCGACCTCGATGTTGCACGGAGTCTCACACAGGTACTCGGGGCCGCGGTAGACCTCGGCACCCGGGGGCGTGCTCCCGAGCACCAGCCGACAGGGGCGCTTGCGGGCGCGAGCCGGCGCTGGGGCCGGGGCCGCCTCGACCGGTGCCGG
>CAZQPP010000957.1:0-2021 GCA_964594295.1 uncultured Myxococcales bacterium
ACAGCTAACGGCTAACAGCCCCCGTCCTGAAACGGGAGTTTCAGGACGGGAACAACCTAACAACACGAGAGAATCCCCCGAGAGCGGAGATGGGCCCTGCGGCTGGCACATTTTCTGCGTTGCACATGGGCGACGCGAACGAAGGAGAAGCCCCATGTACGCAAGATCTGTCATACCTCTGATCCTCGCCCTCTCGCTGCTCACCTTCGGGTGCGGCAGCTCGAGCGGGGAATCGTCAACCGTCGGGCAGCGCTACGCCGGTACCGACGCGGGCACCATGTCCTACCCCGCGGGCGACACCGGATCGCCCGGCTCGTCGGAGCACTCGTGGCCGACCAGGCAAGACGCCGGCTCGGGAGCGGCCATGATGGACGCTGGCGGCGCCGCATACTTTCCGGGCGCTGACGGCGGCGCGTCGATGGCCGGACCGATGGATGACGTCGGCGCCGCAGAGCAGGAGCCCGACAAGCCCGAGCCCAACGAGGGCGACAACTACGAGCCCCCGGGAACCAACCCCTTCGTCATGGCGGCTCACGATCCCCTCTCCACCTTCGCGGCCGACGTGGACACCGCCAGCTACGACATCTTCCGCCGCGACATCAACGACGGCCGCCTGCCGCAGCCCGCGAGCGTGCGCCTCGAGGAGTTCGTCAACTACTTCCCCTACGACTACGAGGCCCCGCCCTTCGAAGGCGAGGTGCCCTTCTCCATCACCCTGTCGGCGGCGGCGAGCCCCTTCCGCGCCGAGACCACGCTCATGCGCGTAGGAATCCAGGGCAAGGAGATCCCGCCCGGCGAGAAGAAGCCCTTGAACCTCGTGTTCCTCGTCGACGTGTCGGGCAGCATGAGCTCCTCCGACAAGCTCCCCCTCGTCAAGCTCCTCCTCATCAAGACCCTCGACGTGCTCGAGCCCAACGACACGGTCTCCATCGTCACCTACGCCAGCTGGACCGGCGTGCGCCTCCCGCCCACACAGGCGAAGTCGAAGAGCACGATCGTCAGCGCTATCAACGGCCTCGGCGCAGGCGGCTCGACGGCGGGCGCCGCCGGGATCAACCTGGCCTATGAGCAGGCCGAGGCCGCTTACATCGACGGCGGCGTCAACCACGTGCTCTTGTGCACCGACGGTGACTTCAACGTCGGGACCTCGAGCACCGAGGCCCTGATCGACCTCATCGAGGACAAGCGGAAGACGGGCATCACCCTGACCGTCATCGGCTTCGGCGTCGGCAACCTCAACGACGAGATGATGGAGGCCGTCAGCAACGCGGGCGACGGCGTCTACGCCCACATCAGCGACCAAGACCAGGCCGTCAGCTACGCCCACGAGCGCATGGGCGCGACCTTCCACCGCATCGCCAAGGACATGAAGATCCAGGTGGAGTTCAACCCGCTCAAGGTGCTCGCCTACCGTCTGCTGGGCTACGAGAACCGCGCCATCGCCGACCACCTCTTCCGCGACGACACCGTGGACGCCGGAGAGGTCGGTGCCGGCCTCGCGGTCACGGCCCTCTACGAGCTCGTGCTCGAGGGCAACGAGGTCCCGACCGCCGAGGGCGCGCCAGAGATCGAAGACGGCGAGGACTTCGACGGCGAGCTGACGACCGAGCCAGACGACCTCGCCATCGTGCGCGTCCGCTACAAGGACGTCGAAGCGACCGAGACCACGCCGGCCTACGAGGTCAAAGAGGTCGTGCGCCCCGACGACGTGGCCGAGCTCGAGAAGGCCGACGCTGACTTCCGCTGGGCGGCGGCCATCGCGGCCTTCGCCGAGGTCTTGAAGGAGAGCCCCTTCGGCGACACGGCCCACCTCGACACCGTCGACGCCCTGCTCAAGGGCGGCGCCGCCGGCGACGACCCCGAGCGCCTCGAGCTCATCTACCTCTTCGACCTGGCGGTTGGGCTGCTGGGAAACTAGTCTTGTTCCCGTCCTGAAACTCCCGTTTCAGGACGGGGGCTGTTAGCCGTTGGCTGTGTCGGGTAGCCCGGGGTGTTACCAACCCCGGGCCCCCACAGATCCG
>CAZQPP010000958.1:0-2020 GCA_964594295.1 uncultured Myxococcales bacterium
GCTCAAGTTCGTAGCCGGCTCGCCGGTCGCCACGGGCGCCTCGAAGACCGTCGAGTCCACGATCTTCTTCGACCGCAAGCACAACATCCGCGACGCCACCTACCGGCGCTCTGGGGCCTTCCTGAGTCTCTTGGCGCACGAGGCGACCCACGCCTGGCAGTTCCAGAACGTCGGGCACGCCTACGTCGCCGACTCGCTCTTCAGCCAGGGCGTCGGCGTAGTCGCCCACGACGACCGCAACAAGGCCTACGAGTAAACCCTCGACCCCAAGAAGCGCTTCCAGAAGTACAACTCCGAGCAGCAGGCCCAAATCATCGGCGAGTACGTCGGGCTTGCGGGGCTCGGGATGGCGCCGGCTCGCTGCAAGAACTTCGGCCAGCTCGGCAAAGAGCGGTTCGTCGCAGCGTTGGAGCAGATCATCCGCCGGGACATCAACGCCGGCTTCAAGGGGCTGGACAGGGCGGCGGTCGGGAGGATCACGAGGCGGTAGGTCCTGTTGCCGCGAACCCACAACGAGTAGCATGGCCAACCATGAGCTCCCGCAAAGCGAACGACGAAAGGCGCTTTCCATTCTGCCTTCGGTGCCTGTTGCCGTCGGGGGTCGTGGAGTCGCTCATCGAGCACCACACCTATGGGCGTCGCACTCGACCGGGGCAGGTGGTCTTCATCTGCCGCGCCTGCAATGGGTTCGCTGAGACTTCCGAGGGTCCGGTAGAAGCGGAGACTCGGATCCTGGAGAAGAAGAAGAAACTCCTCATCAGCAGCTCGGCGCTGCGTTTCGTCATCGAGCACCGGGAGCGGATCGTGGCGGGGTTCGCGACTGTCAATCGCAACGGTCCAGATCTCATCTACGGGCAAGGGTACACGGGTCCGCTGGGTGCTGTAGGCCGATCCGGCCGCAACTACTACTTCGTCGAACCGGGCTTCCTCGATGGCTTCGTGGCAGAGCCGAACGACCCGGCTCCGGGGAGTGACGGGATCGGCGGCGCGGCCGGCGGAGCGGCCTGGGTACGCTTCAAGGGAGGTGCGACGAACGTCCTGGACCGGTTTGTCGACGAGCATCACCGGCACAAACCGTCGGCCGGGGATCTGACACAGCTCCGTCAGTCCTGAGCGTGGCCCATCGGTGGGTAGGATCGTCGGCTCGGCGCAACTCGTTCAGTCGACTCTCGGCAGCCATTGATGGCTCAAGTGGTCCACGATACCCTCCGGTTCGTTCGCTTTCGCCGCAGCCTCCGCATTCGAGCGGCCTGAGGCGACCTTGCTGGAGGAGCGAGAGTTGATGGTCAAGCCTCGGGTCTCCGTGGAAACCGCGACCGAGCACCTCGCAGCGACCGAGGACCCCATCCACCGCTGGATCGACCCCAAGGGCCTGCCAGCCTATCGGATAGGCCGGCCGTGGAAGTCCGAGTTCAATGACTTCGACGAGCGGGTGAGCGCGAGGGGCGCCCACAACATGCCCGCGGTCGCCACCGTGGGCGGGAAACCCAAAGGATGAGTGCTCTGCTTCCAGGCACGCAGGTGGAGGCGCGCGGCCTCCCCTGGGAGGTCGTACACACGGAGCCGGCCGGAGAGCAGCATCGGTTCCGCCTCCGCTGCCTCCAGGGCGATCTGCAAGGGATGGAGACCGACCTCCTTCACCCCTTCGAGCCTATCCGCCCCATCGCTACCGACTTCGACCCGAGTCGCGCAGGGCGCCTGCGGCAGTGGCGCCTCTACCACGATGCGTTCCTGCTCGAGCAGGCTCTCGGCCCATCGGCGCTGTTGGCCGTGCAGCCCGGGCGGCTCGACATCGCGCCCTACCAGCTCGTGCCCGTGATGCGGGCGTTGCGCATGAGCCGTCCCCGCCTGCTGCTCGCCGACGGCGTCGGCCTCGGCAAGACCATCGAGGCGGGGCTGGTCATGGCCGAGCTCATCGCACGCCGCCGCGCGCACCGCATCCTCGTCGTCTCGCCGGCGGGTCCGCTCCTCGAACAGTGGCATCGGGAGATGCGGGAACGCTTTGGCCTACGCTTCGACC
>CAZQPP010000959.1:0-2018 GCA_964594295.1 uncultured Myxococcales bacterium
GTAGGGGCTGTGCTTGAGGATCTCGGCGAAGGCGGCGATGGCGGCGGCCCAGCGGAAGTCGGCGTCGGCATCGAGCAGGTCGCCGCTCGCGGCGTCGAAGGCCAGCTTCGAGCTCACCTCCATGGCGGGGTCGTCCTCGCCCGCGCCGACCGCCTTGTAGCGAACGCGCACGATGCAGAGGTCCTCCGCTCCGGTGGTGATCTCCTCCTCGGTGGGACCGCCGTCGACGACGTCGGGAGCACCTTCGGGGCTGGGAATGGCCGCCTCGGTGAAGGCGAGCTCGTAGAGCGCGGTGATCGTGTGGCCGGAGCCGACCTCGCCGGCGTCGACCTTGTCGTCGCGGAACTGGTCGTCGGCGATGGCGCGGTTCTCGTAGCCGAGCAGGCGGTAGGCGGCGACCTTGAGGGGGTTGAACTCGACCTGGATCTTCAGGTCCTGGGCGATGAGCACGAGGGTCGAGAGCATGCGGTCGTGGGCGTAGGAGACGGCTTGATCCTCGTCGGAGATGACCGCGTACATGCCGTTGCCGGCGTTGCTTATGGACTCCATCATGCGGTCGTTCAGGTTGCCCGTGCCGAAGCCGAGGACGGTGAGCGTGATGCCGGTCCTCCGCTTCTCCTCGATGAGCTCGACCAGGGCGTCGCGGTCGGAGAGGCCGACGTTGAAGTCGCCGTCGGTGCACAAGATGACGTGGTTGATGCCGCCGGGGATGAAGTTCGCCTCGGCCTGCTCATAGGCGAGCGTGATGCCGGCGCCGCCGGCTGTCGAGCCCCCGGCCGAGAAGCTCTCGATGACCGCCTCGATGGTCTCGCGCTCGGAGACGGGGGTCGACTCGAGGGCAACGCCCGTCGAGCCGGCATAGGTGACGATGGCGACCCGGTCGGTCTCCTCGAGCACGTCGAGGGTCTCGGTCAGGACCTTCTTGACCAGCGGCAGCTTGACGGCCGAGCGCATGCTGCCGGAGATGTCGATGAGGAAGACGAGGTTGGCGGGCTTCTTCTCCTCGGGCGGAGCGTCCCGGCCCTTGATGCCCACGCGCAGGAGGTTCGTCTCGTTGACGAAGGGGCCGGCGACGGCGGCGAGGGAGATCTCGAAGGGCACCTCGTTGTCGTAGGTCGGCGCCTCGTAGTCGTAGGGGAAGTAGTTGACGAACTCCTCCAAACGCACGCTCTCCGAGCGCGGGAGGTAGCCGTAGTTGATGTCGCGCCTGAAGATGTCGTAGCTCGCGGTGTCCACGTCCGCCGCGAAGGTGGACAGGTGGTCGTGGGCCGTCATGGTGAAGGGGTTCGTGCCCACGTCCTCGAACTGATCACCCTCGTTGGAGGGGTCTTCGGGGTCCTGGGGCGGCGGCGCGGTGGGCTCGCCGGCCCAGTCGCCGTCCATCTCTGCGCCCGTGTGAGGGCCCGGGTTCGGCCGGCTGGCGCTCGAGTCGGACATGGCCGCGCCCGCGTCCACCGGTCCGGGGCTTGTGCCCGGGTCCACGCCCGGGGTGTCGCCCTCGTCCTTGGGCGGCTCGGTCTGGCCGGGATCCTCGGACGCCGTCGAAGAGCCGGGATCGGCAGAAGGCGTGCCGCCGGAGTCTCCGGCGGTGGAGCCGGCGTCGACCCCCGGGCTCGCGGTGCCCGGGTCCGAGGCGCCTGGGCTCGAGCTATCCGACGAGCAGGCTACAAAAGAGAACAGGAGGATGGCGCATAGCGCCACCAAGGACAGACACTTCATGGCAAGCTCCCTCTGCCGTTGCGCTGGTGCTCCGAGCAATAAGCATGACACGTGCCAGGAAGCGCGGCCAGCCGCTGCTGGAGGGGAGGACGCTCAGAGGAGCCCGCGAATGCTGGCCGAGACAGCCCCGAGCGGGGGCGCGCCCTGAAGCGGCGCGTGGGCCGCAAGCAGGCGAGATCCGGACATCGATGTCAGGCGACTGACATAGGGATCAGGGCGGCTCTCGCCCGGCGTCCCGGGATAAGAGGGGTCAGGTCTGTACATTTGACACTTAGCGCCGCGGCGCTAAGTGTCAAATG
>CAZQPP010000960.1:0-2015 GCA_964594295.1 uncultured Myxococcales bacterium
CACGTCGTCGTAGCCTTCCGGGTGGCCCTTGATCTTGGGCTGGTCCGACTCCAGGTACCTGCCGGGGCGGAATTGCACGCGCACGCGGTAGGGGGTGTCCGGATCGGCTCCCGACATGCCGTAGGCCGAGATCCCGGTGGCGTGCACGCGGATCACGTAGCGGTTCACGTTCGGGTGCACGTCGAAGGACATCGTGAAGCCCTTTTCGCAGTACTTCGTGGTCCCGCGGTCCGTGCAGCCCAGAGCCTCGTAGTCCGTCCCCGCCACCGCGACCAGGGAGGGGATCCACGGCTCGGCGTAGACGGCTCCCCAGATGTCTCGGATCTCGCCGCCCTCGATGACCTCGCTGGCGTCGACGATCACGGTCACGATGCCCGGCTCGCTCGCGGTGATGGCGAAGTGATCCTTGTCCCCGTTCTCGCCGCTGTGGACCAGCACGGTCCGGTCGAGATCCACAAGCTCGGCCCTGTCGAAGGTGTCGTTCTCACCGGCCGCGTCCTTGGCCTCCTTCTCCTCGACGACGATCTCTGCGCCGCACTTGCCCTCGGTGCAGATCTCGCCTTCCTTGCAGAGCACCTCGGCATCCCAGCCCATGCCGTCGGACGCGCAGGTCTCGGTGCCGGTTCCCTCGAGGGTGCAGCGCGTGACCCCCGCCGCGCACTCTGGCGGATCGCTGCATTTGCCTGCGATGCACTCCTTGCCGAGCTCGCACGCCGTGGCCACGAACTTGCCGGAGGCGTCGCAGGTCTCGGCCGCGCGCCCGTCGGTGCTGCAGCGGGTCTTGCCCTCCGCGCAGGGCGGAACGGTGCACTCGCCCTTCAGGCAGATCCGGCCCGAGTCGCAGGTGCCCGCGAGCTCCCACTTCTCCGAGGCGCCGCAGGTCTGCACCCGCAGCCCGTCGGCGTCGCAGCGACGCTCACCGGGCGTGCACTCAGGCTCCTTGGTCGCGCTCGCCGCGTCGACGCAAGCCCCGGCCCGGCAGACCTCGTCGCTCTTGCAGGTCAGGTGGGTGGTCGTCGCGCGCCCGTCCACCCCGCAGCGCTCCACTGTCTTGCCGTCGGCGCTGCACGAGAGCATGCCGGGGGTGCAGGTCGACGTGTCGGAGCCGGCCGCGTCGGTGCCGGTCTCGGCGGTCGCGCTCTCCCCGTCGCCGCACGCGCAGAGCGCGAGCGCGGCGGCCAGAGCCATCCATGTGGTCGTCGGGTGTCTCATCTGCTTCACCACTGCGCGGTCAATCGAGGGGCCGCGGAGGTCTGTGCTGCCGCCGGTCGCCGTGTCGGAGATCCGGCGAGCTCGCCTACTCGTCTCCGCCGCCGCGGAACTGGTTGAAGTCCGGCTTGCGCCTCTCCATGAAGGCGTTCCGGCCTTCTACGGACTCGTCGGTGCGGTAGTAGAGGGAGAGCCCGCCCACGCCGAGGTTGGTGACGCCGGCGGTGCCGTCGGTGTCGGCGTGGAAGGCGTACTTGAGCATCTTCAGGGCCGTGGGGCTCTTCTCGAGCAGCTCGCCGCACCAGCGGGCCACCTCGTCGTCGAGCTCGGCGGCCGGCACGACCGCGTTGACGAGGCCCATCTGGAGCGCCTGCTCGGCCGTGTAGAGGCGGCAGAGGTACCAGATCTCCTTGGCGCGCTTGAGGCCCACGTGGCGCGCGAGGTCGCTCGTGCCGAAGCCGGGGTCGAAGCTGCCGACCTTGGGGCCCGCCTGGCCGAGCTTGGCCGTGTCGGCCGCGATGGAGAGGTCGCAGACCACCTGGAAGACGTGGCCTCCGCCCACCGCGTAGCCGTTGACGCGCGCGATGACGGGCTTGGGGATGCTGCGGATGAGGTGCGTGACCGTCTGCCAGGCGACCTCGAGGGGCAGAGCCGCGACCGTGCCCGCGTAGCCTCCCTCGTCGCGGATGCTCTGGTCTCCGCCGGTGCAGAAGGCCTTCTCGCCGGCGCCGGTGAAGACGATGACGCCCACCGAGTCGTCGACCCAAGCGTCGGTCAGCGCCTGGCCCAGCTCCATCAGGGTGACC
>CAZQPP010000961.1:0-2011 GCA_964594295.1 uncultured Myxococcales bacterium
CCGTTGGCTGCCTGTCTTCCTTGGGGCCGACGTACCTTCCGGGCGATGGCTGCGACTTCAGTAACTGCTAGCAGCTAATAGCTAGTCGCTCGATCCGACGCCGTGAGGCGGCGGATCGCGTGGGGCATGTCCCGTGACCATCGCGGCGTCACGGGTGCTCTCCGCGCTGCGCCGGCGGCTCTGGCTCGACCCGCCGCTGGGCGTTTCGTGCGCTCTGCGCAAGGGCCTTCGAGCCCTTCGGGGGTCCGGGGAGCGAGCCAGGCCTTCTTCGGTACGGGTTCTGCTGTTCTAGGCCCTGGCTTTGCTGGTAGGTGAAAGAACTGCTGGATCGTCGCAGTGTTGCGGCGACCGTGTCGTGCGTGCTCGCGACTGCCGCGCCGCCTTCGCGGGCGAAGACGCGCTCTGCCTCGACCACGGCGTCGAGGGCAGCTTCTGCGGCTCCTCTTGCGAGCCCTGGGACCCGCGCTGCCCGGAAGGCTTCACGTGCGAGGAGCTGAGCACCGGCGCAGGTGCGCTCGTCGGGCAGTGTGTGCCCGAGGGCGAAGGCCTGTGCGCATGTGAGGCTCCGGCCCGGGAGCGCCGGCTCGAGACCCACTGCATCGCGGTGACCCCGCAAGGCGCCTGCCCGGGCGTTCGCAGCTGCGGCCCGGAAGGGCTCGGTTCCTGCGAGGTGTCTGTCTCCGACCACTCCGAGTGCGCCGATCTCTGCACGGAGGAGCGGTGCGAAGCCCGCGGGGATTGCGCGCGCCACGTGCGAGAGGGCTGGTGCATGATCGGCGGCGCCTGCTTCCCTTCGGGCTCGGCGCGCACGTCGATCGGGCCGTGATCTTCGAGCCCACCCTGGTCCGCTCGGGCGACCCGGCCCTGGCCCGCGGCGTCGGCAGCAGTAACCTGCTGGCCTGGACCGAGGGCTCGAGCGACGGCGACGGCGACGGCATCCGAGGAGTGGTGATCGGCGTGGGCGGGGAGATGCGACAGGGGAGGGTGTTTCAGATCAACACCCACACCGCCGGCGCGCAGAGGAACCCGGTGGCGTCGCGCGCGGGGGACGGCGCCGTGGTCGTCTGGGAGTCTCAGTGGCAGGACGGCACCGGCGGGGGCATCTTCGGCCAGTGCCTCCAGTTCGACTCGAGGAGCGCGGCGACGATCCCCGAGGGCGAGGAATTCCGCGTGCACCTCGACCCGGCCGGCTCGCAGACTCGACCCGGCGTCGCGCGAGTGTCGGATCGCAGCTTCGCCGTCGTCTGGCAGCACCTCGAGCAGGGCGTCAAGCCGCAGATCCGCGCGCGTGTGATGACCTGGTAGGCCCTACTTCCTGGCGAAAGCCCGCAGCGCGAGCCCGGAGACCAGCTCGGCGAAGCTGATGCCCGCCGCCTGCGCGGCCTTGGGAAAAAGCGACGCCGGGGTAAGCCCCGGGATCGTGTTGGTCTCCAGCAGGACCGGGCCGGTCTCGCCCCACATGATGTCGGTGCGGCTGAAGTCGCGGCAGCCGAGGGCGCGGTGTGCTTTCAGGCCGAGGGCGCGGAGGGGCTCGAGCACCTCCTCGGGCACGGGCGCGGGACAGATCTCGTCGACGGCCTCGGGGTCGTACTTGATGTCGAGGGTAAAGAAGCGGGCGCCGTTCTTGGGGCGGATGAGGATTGGCGGCAGCGCCTCGGGGGGGCCGTCTCGCTCCAGGACCGCCGTCGTGTACTCCGGGCCCTCGACCTTGGCCTCGACGATGAGTGTCCGCCCTTCGTCGAGAGCGCGCTCCACCGCCTCGAGCAGCGTCGCCGGGTCCTCCACGAGGATGACGCCGTAGGAGGAGCCGCCGTCCACGGGCTTGGCGAAGACGGGCAGGCCCAGCTCCGAGACGATGCCCTCGGCCTCTCCCCGAGCGCCGCGTCTCGAGTCGGGCGTGACGAATCGCGCGGCGGCGACCGGCAGCCGAGCCTGGCGGAAGAGGGCGCGGCTGATGCGCTTGTCCATCGCCGCGGCGCTCGAGCGCCAGTCCGATCCGGTGAAGGGAATG
>CAZQPP010000962.1:0-2001 GCA_964594295.1 uncultured Myxococcales bacterium
CTTGGAAGGGCAGAGAAAGACAGGGTGCCGTACACGCAGCACGGGGGCGACCTACTCTCCGGGGGAGCAAGCTCAGGCCTGCGGCGCTTTCCTGGGAGTCCAACAGTGGATCGATGCGTTCACCGAGAGGGATTCGCAGCGGACGTTTGCGGGTTGGAAGGCAGGCCCCCAGTGGGAAAGCGGGCGCTGCACCGTATTCCGCCGATACTGCATCTCAAAGGCCGTATTGCGTCCTCAGCTCGCCGCCGCCATGGACTTCATCGAAGAAGAGGCTGCGAGAGAGAGGGCCATCAAGATCCTGCAGGACGCCCTCCTCGAGCGCGAGCTCACCGGCAAGTAGGCCCGACAGCTCGGAGAACGCCATGCCAACTGCGACACGCGTACTATCTACAGCGCCGAGCCCGGTTCGCATCGGCCTCGCGACCGCCACCCTGGCGGCCTTCTTCTCGCTGCTGAGCAGTCCCGCCCGCGCTCAGGGCAGCGAAGTCCGCAAGATCATAGACAAGACGCAGCAGTCAGAGAGCCTCGAGCAGCACGAGTGCCGCTGGTGGGACGTCCCTTCGACTCTCACGGGCGGAGCCTTCCTCCTGCCCATCGGCAGGGCCCGGGGCTTCGTAGCCAACATGCCGGGGAAGACCGGTGTCTTCTACGACACCGCCATCCTGGAGACGCAGCTCCGCTGGTGGGCCAGCTACGATCCCGACGACTGGTACCGCTTCTTCGGCTTCCAGGCGGGAGCGGGCCTGATCTCGGGCCTGACCGGGGACCGCCTCTACGACCCGGAGGTGGGCTACTTCTTCAACGGCGAAGTCATGCTGCGAGCGGGCTCGATGTGCGGCTCCCGCTACCAGGTAGCCGCGGGAACCGAGCTGACCTACTACCTCCCGACGCTCGCGGCGGCGCCGGACGAGCTCGTGGAACGCTACGTCGCCCTGCGGTGGGCTCCGTCGGCCTCGCTGCGCCTTTCCGTCGAGCACAGGTGGGTCAAGACGGTGGGTTTCTTGCCGATGCTCTCGGCGAACGGAGAAGCCGAAGGGGACGGAGATTCGTCTGTCACGGACCCGAATACGGAGCTCTCGGCCCGAATGATCGGAGGCGAGGTCGACTTCCGCTTCTTGGACCGCGAGGACTTCGGGGTCCACTTCGTCGCGAGCTACCACGAGTCATACGAGACCAGCGAGGAGATCGACTCCATGCGGCGGTGGCAGGTCGCCGTGCGCTATCGCCAGGATCTCAAGGCGAACACGCGGGGCATGCTGGGACAGATCAACCGCACCGAGCAATACCGCCGGCTTCCCAGCACGGTGCGGGTCACTGTCGGAGGCGCGGGGTCGGTGCACACGCTTCGCTCGAGCGACTCTTCCGAGCGCGTGACCATGTTCGGCGTAGGGCCCGACGTTGAGGTCACCTACTGGCCCATGGACGTGCTCGCTCTCGCCGTCAGAGGCTCGTTCTTCTTGAACGAGGAGCGCCCCAGCCTCTTCCTCGTCGCGCCGAGCATAGTGCTCCACCGGACGCCGGAAGAGCCCTTCTCCGCATGGTGGCTCCGCCTGGGCTTCGAGATGCTGGCGGTGCGTTCGCTGCCGGAGTCTCCACCTGCGGATCCTCTCAAGAACGAGACGGTCCAGCGGCGTGAGATAGAGCCTTTCCTCCATGTCTGGGTGCGGCCGAACCGCTACTTCGAGGTCGGCGTCCACGGGCACATCCTCAACGGGGAGACCTGGCGTTGGGGCAACGAGCCCGAGTCGGGAACCGCCGGCGACACACCGTATCGCTGGTACAGGCCCAACAAGACCGTCTCTTCCGTCGCCGTCGGCCCTGCGCTCCGGCTGACCATCCCCTTCAACAAGCCCAAGCCTTCCGGGGTGGCCGGCTTCTTCGTCCTCCACGGCCAGTACCTCGCCGGGATCGCGCAGATCACGGGAGGTCGCGAAGCACGGCGCTGGTCTTTCGGCGGCGCCATTCGGATCGACGTCGGCGCCGCCCAGCCCATCGTCTACC
>CAZQPP010000963.1:0-1996 GCA_964594295.1 uncultured Myxococcales bacterium
TGATCTCGGCCGGGTAACCGGGTGGGACCTCCTCGAGGGTCTGGCCGAGGTCGCCGGTGAGCGCGCGCACACGCCCGGTGGCGGATCCCGACACGACCGAGTCGGCGCGGTGAAGGGTGCCGGTCTGCACGATGACGGTGGCGACCGGCCCGCGCGCGCGGTCGAGGCGGGACTCGATGACGACCCCCTGGGCCGGGCGGTCCGGGGTGGCCTCGAGCTCGAGCATCTCGGCCTGCAGACCGAGGACCTCGAGCAGGTCGTCGACGCCCTGGCCCGTCTTGGCGGAGATGTCGGCGAACGAGGTGTCGCCGCCCCACTGCTCTGGGATGAGGCCGTGCTCGGAGAGCTCCTGGCGCACCCGATCGGGCTTGGACTCGGGCTTGTCTATCTTGTTGACCGCCACGACGATGGGCACCTCGGCGGCCTTGGCGTGGTTGATAGCCTCGACGGTCTGGGGCTTGACGCCGTCGTCCGCCGCGACCACGAGCACGACGAGGTCGGTCACCTGCGCGCCGCGAGCGCGCATGGAGGTGAAGGCCTCGTGGCCCGGGGTGTCGAGGAAGACGAGGTCCTGGCCGGCCTCGGTCTCCACCACGTAGGCGCCGATGTGCTGAGTGATGCCGCCGGCCTCGGTGTCGACGATGTTCCGCTTGCCCTTGCGGATGTGGTCGAGCAGCGAGGTCTTGCCGTGGTCGACGTGACCCATGATGGTGACGACGGGCGGGCGGGGCGCCGACTTGAGCGCGGACTCGTCGATCTCGGGCAGGCGCGCCTCGAGGTCGAACTCGACGTTCTCCACCTGGAAGCCGAAGTCGTCGGCGATGAGCTGGGCCGTCTCCTCGTCGAGCACCTGGTTCACGTTGACCATCAGGCCCTGCTTCATCAGGTGCCGGATGAGGTCGGTCGCCTTGAGGCTGAGGTCGGAGGCGAGCTCGCTGACGGTGATGCCGCCCGAGAACTTGACGATCCTCTTCGCAGCCTTCGCCGGGACGGTGGCGCTCGCGGCCTTCGAGTCGTCGCGGCGGCTCTTGCGCCGCTTCCTCGGGCCGCGCATGCCGAAGTCGTCGGTGATGAGCCCGCGGCGCAGCTTGAGCTCCTGTGAGCGGTCGAAGGCCACGCGCCGACCGGCGCCCTTCTTCTTCTTGGCCTTGCCGAAGGCCTCCTTGAAGGCGTCGATGTCCTGCTGGCCGACGCCGTCCTTGTCGCCCTTCGGCTTGGGGGCCGCGGCCGCCTCCTCAGCCCTGCGCTTGCGCTCCTCTTCCTCCCTCTTCTTCTCCTCTTGCATCTCCGTGTAGCCGGGGATGACCTCGTCGATGGTGAAGATGTTGGGGAGGTAGTCCTCGGCCGTCAGGCGCCGCTTGGCGGGCTTCTTCTCCGCCTCCGGCTGCTCTGCCGGGGCCTCCGCCGCCTTCTCGTCCGCCCCGGCCACCTGCTCGGGCGCGGCCTGCTCGGCCTCTGCGCTCGGCTCGGCAGCCTCTTCCGGAGCGGGCTCCTCAGCGACCTCGGGCTGTGGCACCTCGACGATGCGCACCTTGGGCGGCGCGATCGCGTCCTCTTCGCGAACGAAGGTCGGGAAGGAGGGCTCCAGCACGGTGCTGCGCTCGACCTCCTGCTCCGTGGCCTCCTCATCCTCGGCGGGGGGCTCTTCTGCCGGTGCCTCCTCCGGCTTCTCCGCTTCCGCTTCGACGACAGGCTCGGGTGCCTCTTCCGGCGGCTCGGGCGGGGCCTCGGGCGGGGCCGCTTCCGGCTCCGGTTGGGCGTCCTCGACCTCGACGACCGGCGGCTCGGCCGGAGCCTCGGCGGCCGGGGCCTCCGCGGGGACCTCTTCCGGGGCGGGGGCCGCGGGGGCGACCGGCGGCTCCGGTGTGGGCGGCGCGGGCGGAGCCGCTGCGGCAGCCGTAGCCGTCGGAGGGACCGGGAGGGCGGGGGCCACGGCCTCCGCGGCGGCCGGCGCAGCCGTCGTGCGGCCCCCCCCCCCCCCCACCCTAGCCCTCAC
>CAZQPP010000964.1:0-1995 GCA_964594295.1 uncultured Myxococcales bacterium
CGTCGAGTACCGGGTGACCGCGGAGGCACGGGAAGGCGTGGCCGGGATGCACTGCATGGAGATCCGGGTAGAGTCGGCCGGTCAGGAGACCCTGGACTTCAGCGGTGCCGGAGAGCTGGAGCTTGCCATTCGCTGCCCCGATGCGCCGGCCGTGGAGACTGAGATCTGTCAGACCAGGGGCCCGGCCCGCATAGCCCGCGGCATCGTGGTGGCCAAGGTGGGCCCATCCAGTGAGATCTTCTTCCGGCTCTCAGGCGGCTCCGAGGAACGCGCAAGCGTGGAGGTGTTCCACCCGAGCAAGGCCGCCGAGGTCCGCCCCTGCCGGGTCGACGTCCTCTTCGACGTGAGGGCAGCAGGTGGCGCTTCCAAGGCGGGTGCAGCCGAGACGGCCGAGGCCGGAGGGAGCTGGCTGGACAGCTTCGAGGATGAGGGAGCGCGGCGCCTCTTCTCCCACCTGGCTGCCCACGGCGCGGTCACGGACCCCGAGGCGGTCGCGATGCTGGGAGGTGCGCGCGCGGCGCGCCGTTTCGCTCGGAAGCTGGAGAGCTACGCGAGCTTTGCGCCCTTCTCGGTGCGTGTCGAGGTCGTCTCGGGCATCAAGCGTTACGTCCGCGAAGGAGGGGCGGCATGAGCACCTTGACCAGGCGGGACGTGGATCACCTCTTCGAAGCCCTGCGCAAGGGCCTCGTTCCGGAGCGCGGAATCGACGCCTTCGCGGTGGGCATCGAAAAGCAGCGCGGCGAGATCCATCGCCAGCTCGACTTGGCCGCTGCTGGCGAAGGGACCATCAAGTTCCTGCGCGGCGGCTACGGCTGCGGGAAGACCTTCATGGCCCGCCTGGCCCTGCTCGACGCTCGCGCGCGCGGCTTTGCGACCAGCTTCGTCGTCGTCTCGGACAACGACCTTCGCTTCCACCGCTTCGACGACATTTACCGCAAGGTGATGACCGAGCTCTCGACCGCCTCGTGCCTCCGTGGCGCTCTCTTCGACATCCTCGACCGCTGGATCGGAAAGGTCGAGGACACGCTCGTGGAGGCCGGCGAGGACGAGGAGGCAAAGGACTTCGACGAGAAGGTCCTCGCGCGTCTCGAACAGGACCTTGCATCGCACACCGACGGTCAGGCTCCCCAGGACTTCGTCCGCGCGATCCAGACCGTCTTCAAGCTCAAGCAACGCGGCGAGGTGGCCGAGGCGGGCGCCTTGATCTCGTGGCTCTGCGGCAGCGGCAACGTGGCGGCCTCCGCCAAGAAGGCCGCTGGAGTGAAGGGAGACATCGGCAGCCGAGACGCCATGGACTACCTCCGCGGCGTGCTCGAGATCGTCAAGGCCGCCGGCTACCGGGGCCTCGTCATCGCCATCGACGAGGTTGAGACCATCCTTCGTATGCGCAAGGACACGCGCCACAAGTCTTTGAACGGCATCCGCCAGATCGCCGACGCATCGGGCTCCTACCCAGGTCTGCTCTGGCTATTCACCGGCACGCCGGAGCTCTTCGACACGCGCCACGGCGTGGCGGGGCTCGCCCCGTTGCACGACCGGATCCATTTCATGAAGCAGGGCCGTTTCGTCAGCTTGCGCCAGCCTCAGCTCGAGCTGACTCCCTTCGACTCAGAGCGGCTCAGGGCTGTGGCGTTGCGGTTGCGGGAGCTCTTCCCCACGCCGGATCGAGCACGCCTCGACTCGCTGATGAGCGAACAGATCATCGACGCCCTTGTAGAAAACGTGACGAGCGGCTTCCGTGGCGACGTGGGGGTCGTGCCTCGCCAGTTCTTGCGGGTGCTCGTCGACCACATGGACCTGGTCACACAGGACGAGGACTATGACCCCGGCGCCCAGCTCGGCTTCGCTCCTGCCGAGCTCAGCCCCG
This sequence comes from uncultured Myxococcales bacterium, assembly GCA_964594295.1. Taxonomy (GTDB): domain Bacteria; phylum Myxococcota_A; class UBA9042; order UBA3505; family UBA3505; genus CAZQPP01. The sequence continues at coordinate 1,868 of CAZQPP010000964.1, forward strand.
AGGAGCAAGAGGCAATGACCGGCGCTTCCCCGCCTCAAGAGGGCGCGGGGGACGAGGAGCTCGTGCCCTACGAAGACGCCTGGTGAGCGCCTTCGCCCGCTTCGCGCCTCGCCTTCAAGAGGCAATCG
>CAZQPP010000965.1:0-1991 GCA_964594295.1 uncultured Myxococcales bacterium
CCGCTGCCGCCGCCGCAGTTATACTGAGCGTTGGCGTCCCTGCACGGCTGGCCGCCGCAAGACTCGCAAGACGGGCCGCCGCTGCCGCCGCCGCCGCCGCCGCCGCCGCCGCCGGTCGCCCCCGGGCCGCCGTCGCCGCCCGGCGGGACGATCACGTCGCCGTCTTCCACCTGCAATATCCCCGGTCCCGGGGCGCCGCGTTCCCCTGGGGCACCGTCACCCCCCTTCGCGCCCGGGTGCCCGGCCTCCATGCAGCCGACCTCCCCGTCGCCGCCGAAGGCTCCGCCGGACCCGGGGAAGCCCTGCGTGCCCCTGACCGTCAGGTCCCACCCGCCGGTGCCGCCGTGGCCCCCGTTTCCGCCGCAGGGACCGATGCCGTGTTGACCGCCCTTGCCGGCGGGGTTGTCCACGGTCACGCTCGCCCTGCCGTCCTCACCGCGCTTTCCGATGGTCACGAGCGGGTTCGAGGGCTCGGGAGCCGCCTTGCCCGACTCCCCGTCGAGTCCTGCGCCGCCGTCGCCAAGCGTGATGCGCACGTGGCTCAACACGAGGCCGCTCGCGTTGACGGCCTTTACCCCGATCACGCTTCCGCCCGGCAGGGGGTGCGCGGAGAGGGAGCCGAGCTGCAGGCCGGACAGGCGCACGGGCTGCACGATGCCCGACGCGAGCACGCTGACGAGGGTGCCGTCCGCCATGGGCGTGGAGGCCTTGATCTCCGGGAGGCGGTCGAAGCTGCGGGTCCAGCCCGCCGCCGCGTCGTAGCCGCCGTGGATGTCTATCCCGGGCACGACGATCACGGTCTCAGGGTAGGTGCCCGTGGACACGAGGACCGACGAGCGCGCCTCGCGGCGGGCCAGCGCCACGGCTTCGTTGATGGTCGCGACCGGCAGGTCCATCGTGCCCGGGTTGTTGTCGCTGCCGCGCAGCTTGTCGACGAAGACGCTGCCGTTGGCGTTCCCGTCCACCCCGTCGCAGTTCGTGTCCGCGAAGCTGCTGTCGGCGTAGTCGTTGGCGTCGGGGCGCACTGCGGGGTCCTCGGGGTCGCAGTCCTCGAAGTTGGGCCAGAGGTCCCCGTCGATGTCGATGTCGCAGGGGTCCCCGTAGCGGTCCGCGTCGAGATCCTTCTGGTCGGCGTTCTTGACGGTCGGGCAGTTGTCGGCGCCGTCGAGCACGCCGTCGCCGTCGTCGTCCTCGTCGCAGGCGTCTCCGAAGGTGTCGTTGTCGCGGTCTATCTGCGAGGGGTTGTAGTCCCTGGGGCAGTTGTCCCTGGTGTCGGCCACGATGTCGCCGTCCTGGTCCGTGTCGCAGAGGTCGCCCACGCCGTCGCGGTCGAGGTCAGCCTGCTCCTGGTTCTTGAGCAGGCGGCAGTTGTCCTCCGCGTCGAAGACGCCGTCGTTGTCGTCGTCGACGTCGCAGGCGTCGCCCGCGCCGTCGCGGTCGGAGTCGAGCTGGTGCGGGTTCGGGATGCGCGGGCAGTTGTCCTGTGCGTCGTCGATGCCGTCGCCGTCGTCGTCGGTCTGGCAGGCGTCGCCGATGGCGTCGATGTCCTGGTCCACCTGGGTCCCGTTGGCCACGAACTGGCAGTTGTCGTCGCAGTTGAAGACCACGCCGCCGGCGCAGGGGTTGTCGCCGATGATTCCGCTCTCGTCGCCGTCGTCGAGCACGCCGTCGCCGTCGTCGTCGAGGTCGCAGGCGTCGCCGAGCCCGTCGAGGTCGATGTCCGTCTGCTCCGGGTTGTGGACGATCTGACAGTGGTCGTCGCCGTGCAGGACCCCGTCGCCGTCGTCGTCCGCGTCACAGGCGTCGCCGAAGTCGTCGCGGTCGTGGTTCTCCTGGAGCTCGTTGTGGACCGCGGGGCAGTTGTCGTGGCCGTCGAGGATCTGGTCGCCGTCGTCGTCGAGGTCGCAGGCGTCGCCGTCGCCGTCGAGGTCGGTGTCCCGCTGGTCGGGGTCCGGCGCCCGCGGGCAGATGTCGAACTTGTCCAAGACCGT
>CAZQPP010000966.1:0-1991 GCA_964594295.1 uncultured Myxococcales bacterium
CGTCCGAGAAGCCCAAGAGATCGGCGGCCCACTCGGTGGCCATCTTCAGGATCTGGCCATCGCTGAAGTAGCCGTTGAAGTAGCCGAGGTTCCACTCCCGCGCGCAGGCGATCTCTCGCAGCATGTCGACCGAGCCGGAGGCGGTCCAGTCGCTCCCGAGGGCTATCAGGGCGCCGAGGCGATCGTAGACCGGGGCCTGGGCGGTGTTGCCGTAGAGCACCGTGTTCGAGCGCGGGGACCACACGAGCCCGGTGCCGTCGGCGGCGACTTGCGCGATGTCGGGTGTCGTCAGGCCGATGCCGTGGATGAAGGCCGCCTCGTCGATGGTGAGGTCGACGGAGCCGTCACCCTCACCGGAAAGGCACAAGAACTCGTTGCGGGCCTCCTGGTTGATGCCCTCGGCCACGTGCGGGACGTAGGCCGCCCCACCGGTCGCCTTGTCCATGCTGTCGTGCTTGTAGCTCTGGCAGCCGCTCTCCGCGAGGGTGCCCTTGGAGTCGCCGAGGGGGAAGGTGCTGTAGACGGCCGCGTCGTGGGAGACGCCCTCGAGCAGGTGGGGCTTGTCGAGGTTGCGCAGGAAGCCCTCCTCCCCTCCCGAGCCGAACAGGCTCGTCGTGCCGGACATCACCTGGCGCATCTCGCCCCAGGCGTCGCCGAGCTTGTGGGCGTTCTGGCGGGAGGGCAGCTTGGTCTTGCCGTTGAGCCCCTTGCGCCACTCGTGCCGGTGGTCGTAGCGCTCCTCGCTCGCGGGGTTGGGGCTCATCTCGGTGAAGGTGATGTGGTCGTGGGCGTTGACCAGGCCCGGTGAGATCACGGAGCGCCCGCAGTCTGCGCGCGAGGCCCCCGCCGCGTTGCCGGCGCAGTCGCAGCCGACGCAGGCGATGGCTCCCCCCTGGATGAGGATCTGGCCACCGTCGAGCAGGCCGTCAGGCAACACGATCGTGCCGGTGATCAGCAGGTCGGGTGAGCCTGGGGTCAGGGCGCAGCCGTCCGTGCTCGTGAGGGACTCCGCCCCTGGGCAGGACCTTCGCTCGTCGGGCGGAGGGCCGACGGAGCCGCCGCCGTCCACGCCGGGCGTTCCCGCGGCGTCGGCTTGCGCTTCCCCGCCGTCGTCGACGTCGGCGCACCCGAAGACGAGCAACGCCGAGGCGACCAGGAGGGCCAGGAGGTTCGAAGAGGGGAGGGGGGAGATGGTGAGGGTACGCATGATCGCGCCCCGCTAGCACACGGGGGGCGCGGGGTAAAACGATAGCCCCCAATCCCTCACGGTTTTGTGGTGTTTTGGATCACATTCTGGGGAAAGGCTATCTTTCTCTGGCGACGCAGCACGGAGAACCCCATGCGTACATCCGCCGCCCTGTTCTCGATCCTGACCCTGTTGCTCATTGCCGCAGGCTGCACGAGCGACTCGGAGAAGGGAGAGACATCCCTCACGACCACCGACACCGGCACCACCGACGCGAAGAGCGGAGGCGTCACCGACGAAGGGCCGGGCGGGACCACCGAGGACGAGGGCGAGACCCCGTCAGGCGACGAGGACGTGGAGGAGCAGACCGACACCGGCTCGACCGTAGCCACCGACGAAGGGCCCGGCGTGCCCGAGGGACCGCAGTGCCCCTTCGACGAGCCGAGCAAGGACGTCGACTGCGACACCATCTGCGAGAAGGTCAGGCAGTGCGACTCCGAGGAGGCCGAAGAAGAGTGCCTCCGCGGCTGCACGTCCGCCGCGTTGATCATGGACGCGGCCCTGCTGACCAAGGTCGAGGAGTGCATCACCGACACCGCCTGCGAGGACGTACCGGAGCCCGAGGGTGAGAACGACGACGACGGCGGCCTCCCCGGCTACTGTATGGGCAAGGTGATGATGGAGGCCGGAGTCTCAGAGGAGGCCAAGAGGGTCTGCTCGGACTTCGCCCAGTCGATCATAGCCGGCTGCGGCGCCCCCGAGGAGGAGCTGTGACCCTCCCCCGCCCCGTCGTCGTCGCCGTCCG
>CAZQPP010000967.1:0-1990 GCA_964594295.1 uncultured Myxococcales bacterium
TGCCTTTTCGGCTTGTGCGTCGGGCCTGCCCGGCGCTCCGGCCTTTCCCGCGGAGGAGGCGTGGCCGGTCCGGTATCACGGCGAGCAAGGCACGGCCGAGGCTTTCGACTTCGGGCCTTTCACGGTGGTCGAGGCGAGGCTGGACGCTCCCGCGGCCGGCCCCGGCTTCGGCGTGGACGGGAGGCGGGAGCAGGTGAGCGTGCACTTCGCCCTCGAGGTGCGTGAGGGGAGCGGGCCCGCTTGGAGCGTGCAATGCGAGTCGGCGGTCTCTCAGACCGGTCCTGCTCGGGCGCACGAGGGCGGGCCTCTCTGGCTGGCGGAGAGCCTCGAGTGCGGCCTCGGTGTCGAAGGGCGGCCCGAGCACTGGACCCTGCACCTTCACTCGGCCGCCGGTGACGACCTGCACGGCACCTTCGAGCGCAGCGGTGAGGACGGGGCCGAGGAGACGGCCCGTGTGGAAGCTCTCGACGGGGGCTTCCTCTTCGTCGGGGGCGGCGGCGACGAGGGTGCGGTGCTTCACAGCTCCGCCGCGCCGAAGGTCTGGCTGAGGCGAAAGGGCGCGGGCGGGTACCGGCCGGAGATGGGCGCCCTCGCGGGTGCGTTGCTCGTGCGGGCTCAGGTCATAGACACGGTGTGGGCCGTGGCGCGCCTGGGGCGCGTACGCTCGGCTCACGAGGAGTGGCTGCACGGCTTCGACATACCTGTCCAGTACGGCAGAGACGGCCAGTAGCGCTCCGCGATGTCCGACTGGTCGCGCATCATCATGCACGCCGACATGGACGCCTTCTTCGCGGCCATCGAGCAGCTCGACGACCCGAGCCTGCGAGGGCGGCCCCTGCTGATCGGTCACCCGGGCAGGCGCGGGGTGGTGGCGACGGCGAGCTACGAGGCCCGGCCTTACGGCGTCGGGAGCGCGATGCCGATGGCGCTGGCGCGCAAGCGCTGCCCGGAGGCGGTGGTCGTGCCGCCGCGGCTCGGGCGCTACGCGGAGGTCTCCGGGAAGGTGATGGATACCTTCGGGCGGTTCTCGCCTTGCGTCGAGCCGCTGAGCCTCGACGAGGCCTTCTTGGACATGAGCGGGACGGTCGGGCTGCACGGGCCGCCCGAGCAGATGGGGGCTCGGCTGAAGCAGGCCGTCTTCGAGGCCACGGGCGGGCTGACGGTCTCGGTGGGCGTCGCGGCGACCAAGTACGTGGCAAAGGTGGCGAGCGACTTCGAGAAACCCGACGGCTGTACGATCGTGCCCCTCGAGGACACGCTGAGCTTCCTCTGGCCTCTGCCGATATCGCGGCTGTGGGGGCTCGGACCGAAGGGGCAGGAGCGGGTCTCGGCCCTCGGCTGCCGGACCATCGGCGACGTCGCCCGCGCCGAGCGCGAGAGGCTGGAGCGCGCGCTGGGGTCGTTGGGCACCCACATCCACGAGCTCGCCCACGGAGACGACCCGCGGCCGGTGATCCCGCACCACGACCCGAAGAGCGTCGGCGCCGAGCAGACCCTCGAGGAGGACGTCCGGGGCGCCGAGGCCATCCGGCCCTTCCTGCTCGCCTCCGCGGACCGGGTCGCTCGGCGCCTGCGCGCTTCGTCTCTCTCTGCAGGCGGGGTGAGGGTCAAGCTGAAGACCGCGTCATTCCGCCTCCACACCCGCCAGCGCTCGCTCGCCTTCCCGACGAGCCATGCAGGAGACCTCTTCGAAGCCTCGCTCGCCCTGCTCGACAACTTCGACCTGCGGGAGCCCATGCGCCTGGTCGGGATCGCCGCCTACGATCTCAGAGAGGGCGAGGGCCCGGCCCAGGCGGACCTCTTCGCCGAGGAGGAGCGCAAGGAAGACGGCCGCCTCGACCAGGCCATCGACGAGGTCGTCGCGCGCTTCGGAGGTCGTGCCCTGCGCAGGGGATCGGAGCTGGACGAGGGCTCGTAGTCGGGCGTCACAGAAGCTCGAAGGCTATTTCGCCGGCCCTCGCCGCCCCTGGCGTCACGTTCAGAACCCCGA
>CAZQPP010000968.1:0-1988 GCA_964594295.1 uncultured Myxococcales bacterium
AGGTCGAAGGCGTACTGCACACCGTCTTTGGGCTCGGGGTATGAGGTCTCCACCGCGCTCACCGAGCAGGCGGGGTACAGGGTGAAGCGGAAGAAGGGGTTCTCGAAGGGGTGGAGCGTCATCTCGGCGCCCTGGCTGTCGGCCGTGAGCGGGCAGGGCGGCTGCACCTCGGGGTCGAGCTTGTCGAGAGTCCCCACCTTCGCCCGCGCTGTCCACTGCGGGTCGTCGGTGACGCGCACGCAGCCGCCAGGGCCGGCGGCCCAGGGATGGAGGATGCCGCTGCGCGATCCGTGGACCAAGAAGACATCCGAAGGCACACGCACGAGGTAGTGCAGCGGGCCGGGGAGGCACTGCGGGCTCAGGTGGACGTCGAGATCTACGTAGATCTCCTCGTCCTCGTCCTCGGGGTCGGGCTGCAGGCCCTGCACGCTGTCGGGGTCGAAGTCGAGGCGCTCGCCCCGCACGGAGGTGACCTTCACGCGGAAGGCGCTGCCCTCGAGGCCGCCGCAGTCGACGCTCATGGGAGGGCGGATCTCGAGCACGTCGCCCGGCTCCACGCCCGCCGTGCAGAACCTCGCGCCGGGATCGTGGAAGCTGCCCTCGCCGGTGACGATGCGGCCCGTCCTGCGCTCGGTCAGGGGAAGGGCCCCCGCCGACGACACGGTCCAGCGCTCGGAGGGGATGTCGCCGTGATCCGCGTGCACCTCGATGCCCGAGAAGAGGCGGTCGTCCTCCTCTACCTCGATGGTGCCGAGGTGCGGGACGTCCCGGGGCAGGCGGAAGCGGATGTCAATGCCCCTGCCGTCCACCCTCAGGCTGGGGCGGCTTGCGAAGGACTCGTAGCGGGTGTCGCCGTCCTCGGTGTCCTCGATGTCCGAGAGGTAGGGCGGCCTCTGGGCGAAGCGGTTGTGGGTGGTGTCGTAGAGGACTACGGCGCCGTTGCGAAGGGCCACGAAGCCCCAGTAGCTCACGTCGTAGGTGGAGCCGTCGCCGCCGCAGAGATCGGGCTCGGGGGCGCGCCGCTCGTCCTGGCTGCCGTCCGGGGCGGATCCCTTCACGACGGGGTCCACCTTCACGATGGTCATGCCCACCGGCAGTGTGCCCAGCAGGCTCTCTTCGAGCCCCTTGCGCGCCCACACTGCGTGGTTGTCGTGGCAGCGGAGCTCGGCGCCGGTCTCGAGGTCCACGGCCACGATGTCTCTGGTGACGGGGCGCAGCACGTAGGCGACGGGCTTCTCGGGGTGCGCCACGACGATGGGGCGGCCGCTGGAGGCGGCGCCGGTCTCGTCGTCGTCCATGGAGCCGTAGCAGTCGGGGTCCTCGGCGTCGGTCGCTCCGTCGCCGTCGTCGTCGCGGCCGTTGCCGCAGCGCGGGGTAGCCTCCGCGACGCTCGCCTCGGAGACGCAGGCGGGGTCTGTCGGTGCGTCGAACAGCCCGCTGCGGTCGTCGTCGGCCTCGTTGGAGCACGGACCCGGCGGGAGCTCGCCGAGGCCTCCCGAGGCGCAGCCTTCGTCGTCCCCGTCCGAGGCGCCGTCCGAGTCGTTGTCCACGCCGTCGCTGCACGGGTCCGTCTCGAAGAGCATGAGGCCCGTCGAGCAGTCGAGGCCGGCGGGATCGACGTTCCCGTCTCCGTCGTTGTCGACGCCGTCGTTGCAGAGATCGAGCTCGCTGGACTCGTCGCCGTCGTCGGAGCGCAGGCAGCCGGGGTCGTCGGCGTCCGCGAGCCCGTCGCCGTCGTTGTCTTTGCCGTCGGCACTGGCCAGCGGAGCGTCCGGCGGCTCCTCCGAGAGGGCGAAACGATCGGCGCAGTCCGGGTCCTGGCCGTCGGTGCGCCCGTCGCCATCGTTGTCGAGCCCGTCTCGGCAGGGCGGCTCGAGGGCGATGGTCTGCCAGTCGCTCGCGCCAGCCGCGAGGACGTAGAGCAGGCGCCCGTCCCTGGAGGTGGCGAGCATTCGCTCGCTGCTGTGCGCGATGTCGGCTATCGGACC
>CAZQPP010000969.1:0-1985 GCA_964594295.1 uncultured Myxococcales bacterium
CACAACGACCCCCCCGGCGAGGACGGTAGCAAGTGCACGGAGGGCGACGCCTGCGCTGCGGGCGCGTGTGGGGGCGGGCCGGCGCCGGACTGCGACGACGGCAACAAGTGCACCGACGACGGCTGCGATCCGGAGTTGGGCTGCACCCACGAGGACAACACGGGGGCCTGTGAGGACGGGAGCGAGTGCACGACCGAAGACGCGTGCGAGTCAGGGGCGTGCGTAGGAGGGCCGCCGCCGGACTGCGACGACGGCAACGAGTGCACGGACGACGGCTGCGATCCGGAGTTGGGCTGCCCCCACGAGGACAACACGGAGCCCTGCGAGGACGGGAGCGAGTGCACGACCGGAGACCTATGCGAGTCAGGGGCGTGCGTAGGAGGGCCGGCGCCGGACTGCGACGACGGCAACGAGTGCACGGACGACTCCTGTGAGCCCGACATGGGCTGTGTTCACGAGGACAACGAGGTCTCATGCGATGACGGGAGCGAGTGCACGACCGAAGACGCCTGCGGGTCGGGCACCTGCGCCGGCTCGCCCGTCGACTGCGACGACAAGGACCCCTGCACCGACGACGGCTGCGAGCCTGGGATGGGCTGCACCCACGAGAACAACTCGGCGCTCTGCGACGACGGCGACGCGTGCACGGGCTACGACCACTGCACCGAGGGCACCTGCGCCGGCTTCGCGCCCCTCGTGAGCGGGGAGCCCTGTGAGGCCGGAAGCTCGCCCCTCTGCGTGGACGGGGTGTGCTGCGAGAGCGCCTGCGACGGTGTGTGCGAGCGCTGCGACCCGGAAGGCGACGAGGGGAGCTGCGTGACCGTCGTCGGGGCGCCCGACCCCGGGACCTGCGACTCCGGCCGGAGCTGCCACGCCGGCGGGGTGTGCAAGGCGGAGCTGGGCTCGCCCTGCACCGAAGGCGGCGAGGAGTGCGCTCGCGGGAGCTGCGTGGGGGGCGCTTGCCTGCTCGCGCAGGGTGAAGCCTGCACCGAGGGCGCACACTGCGAGTCGATAGGCTGCAGGGACGGTGTCTGCTGTGATGCACCTTGCGACGGCCTCTGCGAGGCCTGCGACGTGGACGGGGCGGTCGGAGACTGCACGCCGGTCCGAGGAGACCTCGACACCGACAGCTGCACCGGGACCTGTGACCTCTCCGGGCGTTGTGCTCCCTGGTGCGGCGACTCCTCCGGGCTCGAGCAGGGCGCGGCCTGGCCTACGCGCGGCGGCTGCGCGACGAGGCCCGGGCGAAGCCCATACAGCGGGGCACGGGAGGCCGGCGACGGAGCGCCGTCCCTGCGCTGGTCCTACGACGCGGGCTCCCCGATCCGGAGCTCACCCGTGGTGGCGTCTGCAGACATGGTCCTGGTCGTCTCCGCCGACGGCAAGGCGCACGCGGTGGCGATCTCGAGCGGAGAAGCTTCCTGGGCCGAGTCGGTGAGCGCCGAAGCGAGCTGCGGCCCCACCATCGCCGGGGGAGCGGCGCTTTGGGGCACCACCGACGGCTACTTCCGGGCCCGGAGCATCTCCGACGGTGCGCTGCTGTGGTACGCCGACCTCGGCGATCCCGTGCTGGGCGAGGCCTCGGTCGGGCCGGACGGGAGCGCCTACGTGGCGACCTCCGCAGGGAAGGTCGTGGCCCTCGATCGGGCCGGGAGCGAGCTCTGGTCGGTCGACACGGGCGACCCCGCCTCGGCGCCGACGACCCTGGGGCCGGACGGCACCCTCTATCTCCCGACGAGAGCCTCGCGCATCCTGGCCCTCGAGACGACCGGCGGCGACACACGCTGGGAGGCCTCCCTGCCGGCGGAGGCTGTCAACGGGGCCGCCCTTGGGCCCGGGGGCAGGCTCTACCTCTCGGCGGGTGCCTACCTGCTTGCCCTCGACGCCGCGGACGGCAGCGAGCTGTGGCGCTACGAGAAGGGCTCCTACGATCCGGCCATGGGGCGTGACTCCGCGCCGGCGCTGGGGCCGGACGGGGTGGTCTA
>CAZQPP010000970.1:0-1984 GCA_964594295.1 uncultured Myxococcales bacterium
ACCCGACACGGCTAACAGCCCCCGTCCTGAAACGGGAGTTTCAGGACGGGAACTACCTATGACTTCGCCAACTGCTAACGGCTAATAGCCAATCGCTCGATCCGACGCCGCCAGGCGGCGGATCACGGTGTCGCCCGCGCGGGGGTGTCTAAAGCCGCGCGAGGCTCGTCCGATTGCTGCAGGGCAGAGTAGTCGGAGGTCGCATGAATAAGAGCGCCATCATCCTGGTCGCGGCCGTGGCGGCCGGTGGGTGCGCCTCGATGGACTCGGAGAGGAGCCCGGCCCCTGCCTTTGTCAGGAGCGACGCAGCGCCGCTAACGAGGGCCGGGTTCACGAACCTGGAGAGGCTGGACCTCGGTACCCTGGCTGCGGCTGATCCGGGCGCCTCCGCGTCGACGGACCCGGGCGCGGGTGACACCGGTGCGCCGCCCACACCTGATGAGCCCGAACGTGACGCCGGCGCGGCGGACGAGGCCTCGGAGGCCGATGTGCAGGCGGCCGGCCTTCCTCCGGCGGATGTGTGGGAGGAGGACCTCCCCGTCGCCGCCGACGTGTGCGAACCAGACGTCGCGGAAGACGACGCCACTACCGCCGGCGCACCGGAGAACGATGTCGAGCAGACGGACCCCGGAGAGCATGACGCCGGGGAGGCCGATGCCTCGCAAGCCGAAGACGACCTCGCGGATGACGAAGGCTCCGTCTTCCCCGACTCCGACCGGGACGGAGACGGAATCCCGGACGGAAGCGACAACTGCCCGGACGTGGCCAACCCGGACCAGCGCGACGGCGACCTCGACGGAGTCGGTGACGCCTGCGACACCTGTCCCGGCCACGAGGACAGCCACCCGGGCGACCTCGACGGGGACGGCCTCGGTGACGGCTGCGACTCAGACGTCGACGGTGACGGGGTGGAGAACGACGCCGACTGCTTGCCGCACGTGCCGGGCATCCACCCGGGCGCCGCGGATCTCTGCAATGGGCTCGACGACGACTGCGACGGCGAGACCGACGAGGGCTACTGGGAGATGGGCCTCGGCGAGCCCTGCGACAGCGACGACGCCGATCTCTGCGCCCGCGGTTGGCTGACCTGCGCTGACGACGGCCTCGGCGTGGTCTGCGCGAACGAGGACCTCACCGACATCGTGGAGACCTGCAACGGCTTCGACGACGACTGCAACGGCTTGGTGGACGACCGCCCCGGCGAACCCTGCTGGTGCGGCAACGGCCTGTGCGAGCCGGAGTACTCCGAGGACGAGGCGAGCTGCCCCGATGACTGCCTGCTCTACTGTGGAGACGGCGGGTGCTGGGGAGAAGAGAGCCCGGACAGCTGCCCCGAGGATTGCCCGGCAGGGTGCGGTGACGGGGAGTGCGATCTCGCGGTCGAGTGCACAACCTGCCGGCGCGATTGCGCAACCTGCCAGCCCGACGGGGTGTGCGACCCCGGCGAGGTGGAGCGCTGCGGGGGCAGCGTGGACTGCTGTCGCAACCCGACGGGCGGGGGCGCTGGATGCAAGGACGACTTCTGCGCGGGCCCCGCCTGCAACGAGGACCCGACGACCTGCGCGCTGGACTGCGGCTTCGCCTGCGGCGACAAGGTGTGCAGCCCGCAGGAGGACGCCGAGATCTGCCCGGAGGACTGCGCGCGCGTCGCGTGCGGCGACGGCGTCTGCCACTACCCAAGGGAGACGGCGTCGACCTGCGCCTTCGACTGTGAGTCACCCTGCGGCAACATCCGCTGCGACGCGAACGAGACCTACCTCGACTGCCCCAAGGACTGCCCGCTCTGCGGCGACGGCCTCTGCAGCCTCATGGAGCGCTACCAGGGCGACGCCTGGTGCCCTCGGGACTGTCGCTAGGAGCCCGTAGCGCGCAGCGCGCCCAAGGGCTCCTCCCTTGCCCCTGCCCTTGCCCTTGCCCTTGCCCCAGGGCTGGCGGGTGAAGACCGTGCGTTGAGCCGGTAGCCCTTTGCTTGCGGACGAGTGGC
>CAZQPP010000971.1:0-1982 GCA_964594295.1 uncultured Myxococcales bacterium
CCGTCGAAGGCCAGGATTGCGCCAACTGAAATCGGGGGATGTCAGGAGGTCTGGACTCTGTCCGCGACATTCCCGATCGCGTCGCGGGAGACGGAGAGATCGGGCACCTGCTTCGCCACGATGTCGGCGATCTCGTCTTGGCGGGCGGAGCCGGCATCGGCCGCATTGAGCAGGTCGGCGACTAGGACCGACGCTCCACCGCCTCCGCGACGCTCCCTGCGATTGATGTTGTGGTCATCTGAGTAGTCCCGCACGTCGTCGTCGCGGAAGAAGATCCCGGACCGGAGGCGGCGCAGCCCCGGACCGTCAGGAAGGTCAGACAGCTCGGGGACGTTCGGCAGGTACAGCCACAGCGGCTTCTTGTCGCCGCTCGGGTCGCCGCAGCCGCCGAAGGCCTCTGCCGCCCCCTTGATTGCCCTTACACGCTGCTGGCCGTCGACCAGAAACCGAGGCGGGCTGTCGCCCGCCGATGCGATGGGCACGCCCCACTCGGTCGGGTCAGCGCCGCCGCCAGGCGTCCACGCCACCAAGCTGCCGCATGGCGTGCCCAGGTAGAGGGAGTCGAGGAGCTTCAGGCCCATCTCGGGGGTCCACACTCCGCCGCGCTGAAAGTGGGGTAGCCAGAAGATCCCTTGCTCGAGGCCGTCCAAGATCTGCTCGACGGTCCAGGAGTTCTCTTTGTCGGTGAACATGGTTGCCCGTCTCCCTTGTGGTCTGCCGATGTCGATCCGATCACACCGCGCCTGACACGGTCAATCCGAGCCGTCGCCAGGGAAATCGATTTCGATATCCGTTCGGCGACGCCGCATCGACAGGGAATGCGCAGAGAAGTTCCTCGTCCTGTGCCAAAACTCGATCCATCGAGAACCACACCGCCTTCGAGGGGGGGGGCCAAATTCGTCCCCCACAGCCTCGTTTCGGGGCCTTCTGGGTGCCGGCAGGCACCTTGCTTGGAGGTCCCTCCCGGGCGATCCTCGCCCCATGAGGCAGTCCTTCGCGCCTCTTCAGTTTCTCTTCCTTGTTGTCTTTGCTGGCTGGGACAACCATGAGCAGGAGGTCGTCATCGCCTACCTGCGCGAAGAGATCGCCGTCCTGCGCTAGCAGCTCGGCAAACGGCTCCTTCGACTCACCAACGCTCAGCGTCGTCGCCTGGCTGAGAAGGGCAGGGCATTGGGTCGGAAGGTCCTCGCAGGCGTCGCCGGCATCGCCGCGCCGGACACCATCCTGCCTTTCTGCGATGGTAGGTCACCGATGACTGCACCATGGCCCGAAGATCTGGAGCACTTCCTCGAAACCGTGGAGTGGACCTTCGCCAAGACGTACGCGAAGACCTGGCCACACGAGTACATCGTCTCGGACCAAGTGGACCTCGAGCTCTTCATGAAGACCGTCCGCCACATCCGAGAGAACGGGGTGTTGAAGCCGTTCTACGAGTGTCAGTTCACGTACTTCGAGCAGGACGGGCTGGTCTACTGGACGATGGTCCCGCCGGAGGGCAGCCCCGAGTGGTATCCGGTGGAAGAGGAGACTATCATCAACAGATGCCGGGTCGAGGGCACCTACGAGTACCGCCTGGCCAATGGCACGCTGCCCTAGCGGACTTCCACAAGGTTGGTGAGCGCCTGATGACTGCAAGCCGGAGCGCGCCACGCCTACCGGTTTGGCGGCGTTCGACTGGGTCTGCTCGCAGTAGAGTCCGTGGACGCAGTGCTCCCCCAGCAACTCGATGTCCACCGACGACGGGTCAGGCCCCTTGTTGGGCCAGTATTTGGGAATAAACTTGCGGTGTTATGGGAGGGTGTTGGCATGCGTGGAGGCTGGTCTGCTGTCTGGTTTTCGTGCCCACTACTGGACAGCGTCCAAGGCAGCGGCAACCATGGCTCGTGGGTGCCGAGCGTCGCTGTCATAGCTCCAGATTGGTGGGACAACGGCTGTGTGGTCGCTCCCGTACGTGGTGCCTTGGAAACTCACCGGGGAACAGG
>CAZQPP010000972.1:0-1971 GCA_964594295.1 uncultured Myxococcales bacterium
CGTTCTAGGTCCGTGGCGACCTGGTCGGTGTTGGGCTCTAGGGAGCAGTTGTCTTGGGTGTCGTGGAGGCGGTCGCCGTCGTCGTCGTGGTCGCAGGCGTCGCCGTGCCCGTCCGCGTCCCTGTCGACCTGGTCCGCGTTTGCGCTCATCGGGCAGTTGTCGCGCGCGTCGGCCACCCCGTCGCCGTCGTCGTCCGCGTCGCAGCGGTCGCCTACGCCGTCCCCGTCGTGATCGCCCTGGTCGGCGTTCTCGTGCAGCGGGCAGTTGTCCTCGGTGTCGGCGGCCCCGTCGCCGTCGTCGTCGTCGTCGCAGGCGTTGCCGTCGCCGTCGCCGTCGGTGTCGAGCTGATCGGGGTTGTAGACGAGGGGGCAGTTGTCCACGTCGTCGTCAATGCCGTCGCCGTCGTCCTCGTTGTCGCAGGCGTCCCCCTTCCCGTCGCTGTCGGTGTCGGTCTGGGTCGCGTTGGAGATGAGCAGGCAGTTGTCGATCGTGTTGCAGACGCCGTCTCCGTCTTCGTCGGGGCAGTCGGCGGTGGCGAAGCCGAAGTACTCGGTGCCGTTGCAGATGTAGAGGCGCTGGTCGGCGGAGTTGAAGTAGACGTAGCCCGTCACGCCGGTGCTGCAGGCCACCGGGGCGGTCGCCGCGTTGTGGAAGCGCATGTTGGTGATCTGCTGGCTGGAGGCGTTGATGCCTCCCTGGGCCACCAGCTGGCCGGTCATGGTGTCGCCCGCCGCGCTCACGAAGGCGTCCGAGACCTCGGAGCTCAGGTCAGTGCTGCCGACGCAGCCACTGCAGCTCAGCCCCAAGGCCTCGGTCGCGCTGTCAGCGAGGACCGCCCTCTGCGTGTTTCTGGCGTAGGGTACGCTCGCGAGCTGTGCCCGGGACACCTCACCGCCGCCGTCGATCTCGAGGCCGACCCATATGCCTCCCTGGGAGGAGAAGAGCGTCGTGGGGATGGTCGTCACCGAGCCCACCAGGGTCTTGAAGCGCCCGCTCGTGACCGTCACCGTCGGGATGACTTCGGTGTAGAGCGCAGACGTCGCGGTCCGGCTGGCGTAGAGGCGCACGGTCAGCTCGATGGTGCCGCTGACGGCCTCTCCCGACTGGTCTCTCAAGAACCCCTGGAGGTTGATGACGTTCGGCGGGTCGGCCGCCGCGGCGGGGCCGACGATGGCTAGCAGGAAGACCAGGGCGATGAGCACAGAGCGACGGCAGGTCATAGGTGTCCCTATGTAGATCTAAGACGGCATTCGGCGGCACGACCGCGAACTTGAGCTTTCATCCCCGGGAAAGCAGACCAGAGATTGCCTCTTTTTCTTCGCCGCGGCCAGGAGCAGCGCGCCCGGGTCAGGGACAGGGATCGTTGCCGACGATCGTGTAGCCCGCCTCGAAGCTGCAGTCGCCCACGCTCACCTTTCCCTGGTTGTCGAAGGTGCCGGTGCTTCGGAGGATCATGGTGCCCGTCACCGTGAAGTCGCGGATCGCGGTGACGTAGCCGGAGATGTCGAGGTCTCCGGAGATGTGCACGCCCTTGGCGCTGTCGTTGACCATGCCCTCGAAGGTGACCCCGGCGGCGTTGGTGACCTCGACGTCCATGAAGCGCGACAGGTTGCGGGCGCCGTCGCCGAAGGAGACCTCCTGGGGAGAGGTGCCGTCGAAGATGACCTTCGTCCCCGTCGAGATGAAGCTCTCGCGCGATCCCTGGAAGTCTGCTCCCTGGTGGAAGTCTCCCCGGACGTAGATCTCCCCCGCGCTGAGGTTGCCGCGGGAGGTGCCGCCCTGCCGGTCCTTGCTCATGAAGGTGGCCTCGCCGCCCACATAGACCACGTCGCGCGAGTCCAACATGCGCAGGCCGTCGTCGCCGACCGCCGAGATCCTCACGAAGAGGTCGCCGCCGAGGTCCAGGGTGTGGCCGTCCAGGCGCAGGCTCTTGCCTTCGGTGACGAGCAGCCTCGTCGTGCTCGGCAAGGT
>CAZQPP010000973.1:0-1965 GCA_964594295.1 uncultured Myxococcales bacterium
CCTGCAGGTCGCGCCGGAGAGCAGGCACTTGCACTTGAACTTCGCTTTCTTCTGTGCGTCGTTGATCAGCTGGTCTTTGTTCATCTTGGAGACCTTGGCGAGCTCCGCCTCGGCCTTCGGCAAGAGCTTGCGGACCATGCGAGCCGCGATCTTCCTCATCTTGGCCGAAGAGGTCTCCAGGAACTCCGCGAGGGAGCTGGACTTCATCTTGACCAGCTTCGCGCAGCCGGCCTTCTTGGGGTTGTCCTTGCAGCCCGACTTCTTGATCTCGTCTTCGAGCTGCTTCATCTGCTCCTGGGCTTGTCGCTGGTAGTCCGTGAAGGCTTTGGCCTCCGCCTGGATCTCTTCAGCGAAGGGAATCGCCCGGATGTCCTTCTCCGAGCTACCCGAGGTGAGGTCCACCGAGACGGCTCCGTCGGCGTCGTCGCCCCAGCCGCCGGGCTGGCTCGACTGCGCCATCGCCACGGACGCGAACCCGAAACAAAATACGAGGCAGAGGAGCATCATGCTCGTGCGAATCATGGTCTTTGACCCTCCTCGAATATGGTGGCTGTTACCTTCGTCAAGCTGGCTTCTTTGCCTGTCTCGTGCCAACCTTCCACAGCAGTCGAAGGAGCCTGGCACACGGGAAATGGCAAGTCAACCATGCTACCCTGAGGACGCATGAGCCGATCCTTTCTGACATCCCTGGCTGCGCTCCTTCGCTCCCGTGCCCCGTCATACCCTCCGGCAAGCCTGTCGACAGCTCGGCGGCACCGTCGCGAACCCACCTTCCTTCTCCTGGCTTTCTTGTTCTTGATACCGTGTCCGCATTCGGTCGCCGCACCACCGCGACACGAGATCAAGAGCACTACGAGCTGCTTCCTTGACGAAGACGGGAAGAGATATCGCTACATCCACCACACGATCCGTGGACCGAAAGACACGAGCATCGCCCTGGCGAAGAAGTACCAGGTGAGCGTCGCCAAGATCCATGAATGGAATGGAAGCACGCTCTTCTTCAAGAAAGGCCAGAAGATCCGGATCAAGGTGGAGTGCTGGCGGACCCCGGACCTGCTGGCAGCGAACGGCTACACCGCCGACGCCTGCGCGAAGGTTGCCAGACACGCCGGCAAGGGAGCTCTTTGCCACGAAGTCTTGCCGGGCGACTCCATCGTCCGGCTGCACGCGCGCTACGGTGTGGATATCACCAGCAACACCATGTACGAGTGGAATGCGAGCCTGCGCCGCTGGAACAACCTCGGCGAAGGGCTCCTGCTCACGCCGGGACGCTCGCTGGTCATAGTCCCCAAGCGAGCTCCGGCGGCACGCCGCTTGACCAGCCATCGGGTTCGACGGGACGCCCCTCTAAGGAGCATTGCGCACAAGCTCGGCGTTTCTGAGCGCGACCTCGCTCGCTGGAACGGCCTGAAGCCGGGCGCCAGGGTGCGGCGCGGTCAGCAGCTGCGGTTCGCACGCGAGATCCGCGATGTCGGCCGCGAGATCTTTGAAGTCGAAGGCACGGGGAAGCTCAAGGTAGGGGTGCAGCTCCAGCCGAGCCCATCCTACGTCATAAGGAGGCCGAGAGACTCTTTCGGCACCCAACACACGGTCCGTAGCCTCAGGCGCGCGCTCGAGCACGTGGCGGAGACTCACGCGGGGCTGCGCCGCGCCCTCGTGGGCGACCTCAGCCGCAAGGGAGGCGGCTACCTCCGTGGGCACAAGTCGCATCGCAAGGGTATCGACGTGGACCTCGCCTACTTTCACCGCCCGTCTGCTCTCAAGAGCAAGGTGGAGAGGATGTGCCACACCACCCCGGAGACCATCGACGCCAAGGCGACGTGGACATTCCTCTGGGAAATGCTGCGCCGCGGAGAGCTGCAGTACGCCTTCATAGACCACGCCCTGCAGAAGCCGCTCAAGGAAGCCGCGCTCGAGGCCGGCGTCGACCGAGAGCGGGTAGACGAGATCTTCCAGTACGACGCA
>CAZQPP010000974.1:0-1963 GCA_964594295.1 uncultured Myxococcales bacterium
GTTGCAGGTATCTGGCGAGACCCTGGATGGGTGCAGGGGAGGCCCCTGAAACCTCCGGCTCACTGCCGCCGTCGGGGCCTCCAATTTCTGGCGGCGTCGCTTCGCCTGCCACGTGGCGGAGCAGCTCATAGAGGTTGGCGAGCACCCCCAGATCATGCCTTTCGACGGCCCGCTCACCCAGCCGCGACACGACCCGCCATTCGCCCTTCGGCTGCGGGGCGCCCTCCATGCGCACCCGCTCGAAGCAATAGTTCGCGTAGTCGTCGGCCACTTCCGTGCACCAGCCGGCCGCGTCATCAACCACCACGTTCCCGCTCGCTATCGTCCACGTTGGCACCCCGGTCGGCCGGCCGAGCTTGTCCGGCCACTCGTTCGTGATGTGCCGACGCGCTTCCTCGGGTGTGTAGTGCGTTTCCATCGTCATGCTCCGGGAGGGACGACCCGCAACCGTCAGGCGGGCATGTTCACGGTTGTCGGCGGCAGCCCAAGCGTGCTTCGGGGTGTGTGCTCAGCATGTGGATTACCACGTAGGCCTGATGGCCTGCACATGCTTTCGCTGTTGCCAATCTCTCCATGTTGTGGTAGTCGCCGTTACGGCTTTGTCGTGTTCGGCGGTTGCTGATGGGGAGATTAGCACACAGGCTACGACACGAGTGACCGCGACATCGGCTTTTCGGTGTGCACCAGTCCAGCATGTGCGCATCTCCATCTGGCATGTGCACATCCCCATCCGGCATGTGCACATCCCCATCCGGCAGGTGCTCTGCATCCTCCTGCGGCACCTACCCGCCTTCCACCGCCAGGATGGGCCTGTCTACTTCCACCCTCGACACCTGCACATTCCTGCTCAACGCCCCGGCGACAGACGACCTCCCCGGCCTTCACGCGCCCCTCGCGCCGACCCGCCGGCCTGGCATAGAAGACCACGCATTTCGCCAATTATCTTGCAAACGTCACGCGCGCGCGCGCGCAAAACTACTTCCGCCTTACGGGCCGGACACGGCGTCCGCTTCACGGTGCCGGGCAAAATCTGAGCGATGCGTCTACGGGCGCGAAGCAGTTGACCGAGAGGGTGCTTTCGCCGTCCCTGCGGACCTGCCTCAGGTGGTAAACGAACAGCCCGACCGCGGTAAGGCCCGCCTGTGTCGTCACGATGAGCCACCGCTCCTTGGCGGCCGTTGAGGAAGCCCTTCGTCCGCGGTACCTTCGGAGCGTTCTGGTCAGTCGGAGCCTCCCCCCCACTGCAAACGGACGTTACCTTGCCGGAGTGACGCGAGCTGATGGTCATGTCGAGGGTTTCAACGGGTGCCGCAGCCAGAAGTAGGCCATGACCACGGTCAGCGCTCCCCACCGCATCGCCCCCGGCGCCCACATCGTGCTGCGCGACTGCGTGTGGCGCGTGCGCCAGGTGAATCGAACCAGCACCGGCAAGGCCTCCTGGCATGTCGTGGGGGTCTCCGAGATCGTGCGCGACCAGGAAGCCATCTTCTTGGAGGAGATGGAGCCCGCGGTCTCGGTGCTCGACCCTGCCACGACCGCCCTGGAGCTCGACACGTCGCCGGGGCATCGCGACTCGATGATCTACATGGAGAGCCTGCTCCGCGACGTGCCGCCCACGGGCCCCGAGCTGCACATGGGTCACCTCGCGGCCCTGCGCTCAATGGACTTCCAGCTCGAGCCCGCCCGAATGGCCTTGGAGAAGCCGCGGCAGCGAATACTGATCGCGGACGCCGTCGGCCTCGGCAAAACGCTGGAGGCCGGGATCCTCATGTCCGAGCTGATCTGCCGTGGTCGCGGGAAGCGCATCCTGGTGGCCACGGTCAAGAGCATGCTCACCCAGTTCCAAAAGGAGATGTGGTGCCGCTTCGCGATCCCGCTGGTCCGCCTGGACTCTCAGGGGCTGCACAGGATCCGGGAACGCATCCCGACGAACCACAACCCCTTCTACCACTTCGACCGCGTT
>CAZQPP010000975.1:0-1954 GCA_964594295.1 uncultured Myxococcales bacterium
TGAGGGCATTGGTGCCCTCTGCCTCCCCTGCGCTGATCTCGATCATCTCGTCCTCTTGGAGTCCGGAGACGCCGCCCTGACGCGCCGCGCAAGGAAGCACTCACCGCTCGCGGCGGTCGTCCTCAAGTGGAGCAAGACACGGCGCCAGTACGAACGCCAAGGCATTCTCGTCTCCGAGACCGCCCTTGACCGCGCAGAACGTGAGTGTCTCGAAGACGCCGATGCCCGCGAACGACGCCGCGAACGCGAAGCCGAGCGCCGCGAGCAACAAGACGAGGCCTATGTCCAGCACTTCGCGCAGGAAGTCAGGCGACTGTACCCGGGCTGTCCCAACAATCGCGAGTTCGATGTCGCCCTCCATGCGTGCCTGAAGCACAGCAACCGAGTCGGGCGAACCGCCGCAGCCAAAGCTCTCGATCCATCTGCCCTCCACGCTGCGGTTGTCGCTCATCTCAGGCATAACGAAACAGACTATGACTCCAGAACTCCTGACATGTGTGGCAAGAGCGCCAGCAACGGCGGGGTGTGCGCGCGAGGCCTGCGTCAATAATTTATGACGCGGAAACGTTGACAGGCGGCGGGATATCTGCTCTTGTCTTGGCATGTCGCAGACCACATCTCACTCCGCCGCTCCCCTCGTTGAACTCCCCGAGCCAGCCACCGTTGTGGTGAACCCCCGGTGCCTCGTTTTCGAGCGTGACGGAGTCCGGACAGTGCTCGTCAACGGCGTGCCCATCCTGGTTTACGATGCGGACGACAAGGCGGCCGAGCGGCACTTCGCAGCCATGGCGCTCGAACTGGGCTACGCGAAACCTCGCGAGCTTGAACCGGCTGTGTCTTGCAGCATGCGGAGCATCCACCGAGCACGAGAGGCCTACGTCAAGGCCGGCCTTGAAGGGCTGATGCCGAAAAAGCGGGGTCCGAAAGGCCCCCGACTGGGAACGCGACGCGAGAACCTCATCCGGCGCCTCCACGCGGAAGGACTTCACGTGAGCGAGATGGCGCGTCGGCTCAAGGTGAGCCGGGGCACGGTCTACAACGCGTTGGCGAGAATGGGCCTCGAGCCACCGGCACAAGTGGTTGCCGAGCAGCAAACCCTCATCGGAGTTCCCGAGGACGGCAAGGAGGACGAAGTTGAGGCAGGAAAGGACGAGGAAGCGCTGGCGGTCCTTGTGGATGAGGCGATCGGGCAGCCCACACAAGAGCAGGAAGAGGATGAGCACGAGGTCCCTGCGCATCAACCGAGTCTGGTTGACCCCGACGATCGCTGGTTTGAGCGACTACTGGCGGCTGTCGGCCAACTGAACGATGCCGCGCCCCTCTTCGCGAAGCGGGACGTCCTACCTAGAGCGGGCGTGCTGCTCGCCGTACCGCTCATAGTAGCCAGCGGGGTGTTCGACGCGGCCACGAAAGTCTACGGCAACATCGGGCCAGCGTTCTACGGGCTCCGGACATCGCTGCTTGCGATGCTCTTATTTGCGCTGCTGCGGATCAAGAACGCGGAGAGCCTGAAGAGGTACTCGCCAGTCGAGCTGGGGCACGTGCTGGGTCTCGACCGCGCGCCGGAGACGAAGACGCTCAGGCGGAAGCTAGCAGTTCTTGCTGGGGAGCAGTCCAAGGTGGAGCTCTTCGCAAGGGAGCTTGTCAAGAGGCGGGTGGAGGCGCGTCAAGAAGCCCTTGGCTACCTCAATGTCGACGGCCATGTACGCGTGTACTCAGGGAAGGAGGATCTCCCGAAGACGCATGTGGCGCGAATGAGGATCTCGCTGCCGGCGACGCAGGAGATGTGGGTGAACGACGCGCAGGGTGGGCCTCTGTTCTTCCTCACGCAGGAGGCGCACCCGCAGCTTGTCTCGGCTCTCCCGGAGGTGCTCGAAAACGTACGCAGAGAGGTGGGGAAAGGCCGGCGTGTCACGGTGGTCTTCGACCGCGGGGGCTGGAGCCCAAAGCTGTT
>CAZQPP010000976.1:0-1946 GCA_964594295.1 uncultured Myxococcales bacterium
GGCCGAGGAACGAGTCCTCGGGCCGATCCTGCATCGGCTGGTCTTGCATCTCTCGGTCGCCGTGGAGCTGACTCGCCCGCGTAGCACACGGGGCTTCGCCGGGGGCTTGTTTCCGGACGCGAACCGCCTGATCGAAACCGGCCGAGTCTCCCACGTGTACCAGAAGGTGGTCGAGGCAGTGCGCAAGGAGGTGCGGGCGCATCACGTCGATCTGTACCTCCTGCGGTCGGGCCGGATGATGCTGCACGGCAGCACCCGGCTCTCTGAACCGCTCGGGGAAGGAAGGCGCCACGAGTACGTCCTGGAATGGCCAGCCCACCTGCCAGCGGAGACGAGTGGGGTCTTCCATGGCGGCGAGTACGGGCCGAGCTGGCTGCCCACCAGGTGCCGCCCGTCGCTTGCGCTCCGAAAGCTGCTGGCAGACGATGCCAGCCAGGAGCGGCTGGCGCTCGTGCTCCTCGCCGAACGCGGCGGGGAGCAACGGCAGGTCGAGGGTCTGCTTTTCGCCAGAGGGCCACGACCGGAACGGCCGGAACCCCGGGCTCCAGGAGCCGCCCGGCCGAAGCCTCTCCAGCGGAGCGCGCTGTTCACTGCGGAGGATTTGCGCCTGGCGCGGGCCATGGCTCCGTCTGTCCAGCGGCTGCTTCGTATTGTTGGTCTCCTGGAGCAGCAGGGGTGGGTCGTCCTGGAGATGGCACACGCCCTCGGCCAGCCTCTCCAGGTCCTGCGCAGTTCCATGAACGACTTCGTCCGGCTGCTCAGTCGGGGCAGGCTCTGGGGGCAAGAGGCCAAGCAGGTTCGACAGGACGTCAACGACGCGTTCGCCGTGGTGTCCGCCAGCCGGGATCGCCTCGCATTCGTGGGCCGTCTGGGGGAGGGCAGGGCCAACCTTGCGATCGAGCGGCACGACCTGAGCCACCTGGTACGGAGGTGCTGCGACCAGGTGGCCCACCTCGGGCGAAAGCACGGCAACCGCGTGGACTACTCGAAGGTGGACAGCATCCCCCTTCTCCCCATCGAGCTCGGCTGGATGCGGGAGGCGCTCCTCAACCTCCTGGGCAACGCCATCAAGTACTCGTTCCCCGAGCGCCCAGTACGGGTTCGCCTTCGTGAGGATGGCGACGGGATGGTCCACATTGAGATCCAGAACCGGGGCATAGCCATCCCCGAAGGCGACCAGGCCCGGATCTGGCTCCCCCACTACCGTGCAGAGATCCCTGACCGGCGGGGCGTACGAGCGGGGACAGGAGTCGGACTCGCCGTCGTCAAGGCGGCCATCGAGGATGTGCACGATGGCGAGGTAGACTACGACTGCCGCCGCCTGGACGGAGAGCCGCTGCGCGGCGGCGCGGACGAACTAGCGAACGTAGAGTGCGAGACCAGGTTCGTGGTGCGGCTCTCGCTGACTCGACTCGGCGAACTGGCCGCCACCACGAGAGAGAAATCGAGATGAGCCACGACGCGACCGAACGTGCCAAGCGGATCCTCATCGTTGAAGACGACGAGGGTGTCGTCCGCGTACTGGGGAGGCTGTTCAAGACGCTGGGCGCAAGCGTCATGACGGCCGGGACTGCCCAGAAGGCACTAGATGTGCTGCAGGAGGATCCGCCAGACCTCCTGGTGCTGGACCTGATGCTCCCCTATGGTTCGCGTGAAGTCTGCGAGCTGCTCGGCGGAGAGGACGACCCGCGGGAGATCGACACTGGCATCCGTCTTCTCCAGCACCTGCGAGGGCAGGAGCAGGGGCGCGAGGGAGCCCCTCTTTGGGTCGCGGTCATCACGGCGAGGTCCGAGCTGTCCGCTCTCAGCTCGGTCGCGCCGCTCGTCTCGGACGGGCGCGGGCGGCTATTCATCAAGCCCTTCGACGACCTCGCGCTGGAGGCCCACGCCTGCCAGATCCTGGGGCTACCCTCCGAACTGCCGGATGCCCTGCTGTAGGAGCTGCT
>CAZQPP010000977.1:0-1945 GCA_964594295.1 uncultured Myxococcales bacterium
CGGCCGAGTGGATCCAGTTGTTGGCGTGGATGTTCAGGCCCTCGCCGTGGTCGCCAAGAATGAAGAAGAGCGTGTGCTCGGTCAGGCCACGCTTGTCGAAGCCGGCCAGCAGCTCCCGCATCTTGTCGTCGACGTAGGCCATCGCGTTCTTGTAGCGCTCCTTGCGGGTGACCTTGCCGAAGCGCTCGTACTTGGGGTCGAAGACCTCGAACGGGTCGTGGCCGGCCACCGGGATGTAGGTCATCAGGAAGGGCTGCTCACCCAGCCCGTCGATCCACTCGAACATGGAGCGGAAGGTGGCCTCCTCCTCGACGCCCCAGTAGTCGCTCTCGAACTCCGCCCGGTGGGGGTTGTTGTCGGCGTCGATCATGACGTCGTAGCCGCGGCCGGAGAAGAAGAGGTCCTTCTGCGTGAACGCGTAGCGGCCCGAGTGGAACAGGCCGGCCTTGTAGCCGCTCTCCGCCGCCACCTCGCTCACGGAGCGGCAGTCGAGGCGCGGGTTGACCTTGGTCATGGTGATGCGGGGTGGCGAGGGCAGGATCGAGCAGGAGATGGTGAAGAGCGACTTCATCGACAGCGGGAACACCGTCGACCAGTCGTCGAACACCACGCTGTGCTCCGCCAGACCCAGCACGAAGGGCATGGCCTTGGCGATGCCGTGCCGCTGTGAGATGGCGTTGCTCACCTGCGACTCGAGGATGATGAGGGCGACGTTGAGAGGCCGCTGCGCATGGGCCTCGCTGAGGCGGTCCTGAAGGTCCCGCAGCGCCCGCGACGGCTGGACGACCTCCTGGGGGTGAAGGAGGGAGGTGAGGTCGGGGGCCGAGCCGCCTCCCATGTCCTGTACGGGGGCCTCGAACAGGCGCTCCTCGAGGATGCGGCCCACCGAGGTCACCATCTCCACGAGGTCGTTGCGGGCGAGCTCGTGACGGTCGATGGGGAGGAACGCGAGCGACGCGACCACGGCGGCGGCCACCGGCGCGCCCTTCAGCCAGGTCCCCGCCACGGCGACCCAGCCCCAGAGTCGCCTCGCGGCGCGGGCCAGCGCCGGGCGGCGGAGGAGCCAGGGTGCGATGAACAGCACGACCATCAGCAGCGCCGCCAGGTAGGTGTGCCCGCTGCGCAGGTACGGGGCGGCAGAGCTCGAGAAGTCGGTGAGCTGCTCGACGTCGGAGAGCGCCTCCAGGTTGAGGGGGATGCCGATCAGCGAGAAGTAGTGGACGTTGAAGACGCCGTAGAAGACATGGCCGGCGGCGACCACGGTCGCCACGCCCCACGCGACGAGCACCGCCCAGCGCTCGCGGACGAAGCGGACCAGGAGGCCGAGCACCGCACACCAGATCGCCCAGAGGGCGAGCTCCTGGACGTACGCCTTGAGCACGACGCCGAGGCCCAGGTCCACGGTGGCTGCCACGCCCAAGAGCTTGACGGTCTTGAAGTAGAGCAGCGCCAGCAGCACTGCGGCTGCGTGCGTGCCTGCCCTGGCCTCGAGAGGGGTCCGTCCGTCCGTCACGGCGGCAGAGCATGACGCGCGGCACAGGTGTGCGCAACCCCGGTCGCGGCTATCGCTCACGGTTCGAGAGCCGGGCGCCGATGTCGGGGAGAGCACTTGGAGGAGCTGCGTGGCGAAAGCCGACCGGCAGGCAGAGCGCGGGATCGACCCGGCCGGGGACACCTCCGAACCGCGAGGCCGCTCCCTCGGGCCGGACTCCGCCTCGGTCATCGAGGAGGTCCGCGCCCACCTGCGCGGGGGCTCGATGAACCTGCCGATGGCCCCGTCGGTCATCCGGGAGCTGCGGCGCCTGCTCGACGACCCCCGCCACCGCATCGGCCAGCTGGCGACCATCGTGGAGCGGGATCAGGAGCTGGCCGTCAAGGTGCTGCTGCGCGCCAACAGCGCGGCCTACGCCGGCTACGCCTCGATCACCAACGTCCCCAACGCGCT
>CAZQPP010000978.1:0-1944 GCA_964594295.1 uncultured Myxococcales bacterium
GGCATGAGGCTCTGGTAGTGGCGCATGACGCCGAGGCAGAAGGGGTCTTCTCCCGCGCTGGCCGGCACGAGCCCGTTTCCGACGAGCTCCTCGTGGTACGCGCCTGGCAGGCGGCGCATCCAGCGCTCGTAGCCCAGCACCGGCCGACTCAGGCGCATCCGGGCCCGCATGACGAGGTAGCCCAGGGCGTTCATGCTCCCGGTCGGCAGATCGAGCTCGGACGAGGGGTTGTATGCGAGGCGCTCCTTCCAGCTCTTCCGCCAGCCGGCCAGCGTGGTGCCGAGGTTCTTGAGGCCCTGCACCGAGAACAGATCCGGAGCCAGCGGCGTGATCAGGTGGTCGGCGGCAAGCAGGGCCGCTCTGTTGATAGCGCCGAGGTTGGGGCCCACGTCCAGAAGAACGAGCTCCGCCCGGCTGTGGTTCGTTGCCACCCGTATGAGCCGGTGAAAGGCGGAAAGCGAACGAAAGGCCGCCTCGTCTCTGTCGAGAGCCCTCGGCCAGGCGCCTGCGAGCTCGTCCTCGAATCCGGAGAGCCCAAGGTCCCCCGGGATCAGCGCCAAACCTGGTCGCAGCTCCTCGGTGCGAGGCTCCCAGATATCTCCCAGGCCCCGGAGGATCGGCTGCACGCATCCAAGAACGGTCGGCCGTTGTCCGCCATCATCGGACCATAGCTCCTCCAAACGCTCCTCGGCTAGGCACATGGTGGTCAGGTTCGACTGCGGGTCGAGGTCGACTACCAGCACGCGACGGCCGAGCTCCGCGAACATGTGAGCGAGGTGGTAGACCAGCGTCGTCTGTCCGACTCCGCCCTTGTTGTTGAAGAAGGCGACGGTGCTCATGCGGGCCTCAACGTGACGGCGAAGCTGGCGCTCCCGAAGTCGAACTCGGGCTCAGGGTTGCCGTTCTCCCGGCAGGCCTTGCGCGCCAGCGGCACACCCAGGCCGAACTTCTGAACGAAGCCCAGGGAGGCGAGCGCGCCCGCGATGGTGGGGTTGCGGTAGTCGTTGCCGCCGAGCTTCCCGAAGCGCTCCGGCGTGGCGCGCCCGTAGAGGCCGCCCGGGTTGTGTATCTCGATGCGATCCTTGAACCAGTACCACTGGACCGGCGCGTGGCTGGTCTCGTAGTTCCGGTGCATGACGGCGTTTCGCAGGAGCTGCTGCAGCGCGTCCATTGGGTAGTCCGGCCGCTTGATCTCCCGATCGCTCCCGGCGACCGTCGTGGCGACGCGGATATGCGCGCGAGCGAGTTCGTCCATTCGCAGGATTACCCGGCCGAGGGGGCCCGTCAGCTCTTTTCGGTCCACGGGCGGGTCGGTCAGCTCCGTCCCGGCGATCCGCAGGAACTGGACGTAGGCCCCTTTGACGAAGGTGGTGGGATCGATGCCCAGCATCAACAGCCCCGCCACGTTGGGCACCGCGTCCGGGCTCGCGAGGTGCAGCGACGCGAGCTGCTCGGGCAGGGAGCGATCGTTCTCGGCGAGAGCCTCGGCGGCAACGGCGGCGCGCAGGTACTCCCCCGCGAAGAGCTCGAGGTCCAGGTCGTCCATGGTGGCGCCGTGAACGGGCGTCTGGTCGTAGGGACCGTGCCAGGCCCGGCGGCGCTCGGTGAGGATGCGCTCCTCGTCTCGCGTAGCCGTACCCCGCCGCGGCCCGACGCGAATGGCGACGCGGCCGCGGAGGCGAACCGGAGGGTTGGGCGAAGGCCGGACCTCCACGACGGCGACGTCCTTTCCCTGGAGCATGGACTTGTAGACCTCGATTTGCGGGAAAGGCAGGATGTTGCCGTCCGATCGGATGGAGGCGAGGTTCTGCAGGAGCTCGTCGGTAATGGCGGTGCCCGATGGGCTGCCGTCGTCGTTCACGCCCACGAGCAGGACGCCGGTCTTCCCGCTACCGGGCAGGTCGTTGGCGAAGGCGCAGATCGCCTGCTCGATGTCCGACTTGG
>CAZQPP010000979.1:0-1938 GCA_964594295.1 uncultured Myxococcales bacterium
ACTCCCCGCGTAGGGGCGTTTCGCCTGCGAAACGCCCGCCCCGCTAACCTCGCGATAGCTGTTGTTGCCGCGACGCTGCTCCTCGCCGGCTGCGGCTCTGCGCCGGTGGCGGCCCCTCCGCAGCCATTTCCATCCAAAGGCGACGCCCTGGCGCGATGCCGCGCCGCGGAGCGTCTGGCTGCCGACGCCGCCGCGACCCGCTCGGTGGAGCTCGCCCTCGTCATGGGCGTGATCCGGGTCGAGAGCTTCTTCCAGCCTCGCGCGCGATCGCGCGCGGGCGCGCGCGGGCTCATGCAGATAATGCCGTCGACGGGCAAGGGCCACCGCTGCGGGGACCTCTACGATCCGCCAACGAACGTACGCTGCGGGGTGTACATCCTCGCCCGCCTCCTCCGCCGCTACGAGGGCAACGAGATCTACGCGCTCGGTGCCTACAACGGCGGTCCCGGCTACATCCGCAAGGCCCGCAAGGCGCAGGAGCTGCCCCGAAACCTGGAGTACGTGGAGCGGGTGCTGCACGCGCGCACGCGCTACCTCGAGGGCAGGTGCGAAGCCCTCGTCAGGAGGATGCGGCACAAGAGGTGATGCGCGCCGGCCTCAGCGGTGACGGCGCAAGGCGGGCAGGAGCCTGTCGCGGATCTCATGGAGCTCGAGGCGCGGCCCACGCTTGACCAGCACTCTCTCCCCGCTGTGAAGCTGGAGCACGAGCGAGTGGGGGGCCTCGAGCTCCACCTTCCAGAGGCTCGGCCGTCGGCCGGTCCTGACGGCCTCCTCCACCTCCGAGGCGTTCGGCAGCGCTACGCGTGGCGGTTCGCGCACGACGACACGGTCGATCTCGTCGTGGGGCCATCCTTTCTGGTTCCAGGCAAGGCCCAGGACCGACAGCCGCGTTCGAAGACCGCCGGCGTCGACCCGAATCCGGAGGAGACGCCTCCTGACCGCGAGCCAGATGACGGCTGCGACGGGCAAAAACGCGGCCGCCAGGTGGTGGGGCTCGGCCACCCCTTCGAGGTACATGGCGGCGCCGCCGGAGACGAAGACGACGAACATGAGAAGCGGGAAGGCTACGAGGGACCAGAGGAAGGCCACGCCAGACCGGCAGTCCTTGTCCGCGCGGCCGACGTCGTACTCGATCTCGATGCCGTGGCTCAGCTCGCGAACGCGGCGGATGTTGCCCCGCCCGGGGTCGGCGCCGTCGTCGTCGCGGGCCCGTCTCAATGCCGCGAGGGCGGCATCGGCGCCCTGGTGGCGCTCTTCGGGGAGGGCCTCGAGCAGGCGCTCTATCCACGGGCGCAGTCGGTCGGGCAACCCGTCGACCAGGTCGAGGTCGATGCTGAGGTCTCGGTGGGGGAGCTCTCCGGGGTCGCGACCGGTCAGCAGCTTCACGACCGTGGCGCCGAGGCCGTAGAGGTCGGAGCGCGGCTCGGCGCGGCCCTGGAACTGCTCGGGTGCCATGAACCCGTAGGTCCCGGCGACGGCCTCGTCGACGGTGTCTTCCTCGCGGATCGCCCGGCAGGCCGCCCCGAAGTCCACGAGGCACAAACCCCCGGCGTCGTCCATGATCAGGTTGGCTGGCTTCAGGTCGCGGTGGACGACCGGGTTGGCGTGCCCGTGCAGGTACGCCAGGATCTCCAAGACCTGCGCGGCGATGTCGGCCGCCTCCTCGGCGCCTGCACGCCAGCCTCCTTCGAGCCGGGTCTCGAGCGACTCGCCCGGAGCGAGCTCCTGGACCATGTAGGCGCGGGACAGGTCGCCGGCTTCCTCGGCAGGGACGAAGTCCAGGAGCTTCGGGATCGACGGATGGTCGAGCTGCCCGAGGGTCTTCGCCTCGCCCTCGAAGTGTCGTAGGGCCTGCCAGTCTTCGGTCTTGCCGGGGCGGGAGTTTCGAAGCGAAACTCCCCTACGCGGGTCGTTTCGTCCCGAAACGACTTGTTTGAG
>CAZQPP010000980.1:0-1929 GCA_964594295.1 uncultured Myxococcales bacterium
AGCCTATCAAGGTCAAGAAGGACCACTACCGGGGCACCGGGCGCCGCAAGTCCTCCACCGCGCGCGTCTACCTCATGATCGGCTCGGGCCGCTTCGTGGTGAACGACAGGCCCATCGAGGAGTACATCCCCTTCGATACCCAGCGCATGCTGGTCTTGCAGCCCCTCGAGTACACCAACACCACCGGCAAGTTCGACGTCTACGTGAACGTGAAGGGCGGCGGAACCAGCGGCCAGGCGGGCGCAATCCGCCACGGCCTCGCCCGCGCCCTCCTGCAGTTCAACGCCGACTTCCGGCCCATCCTGAAGGCCCAGGGTCTCCTGACCCGCGACGCCCGCCGCGTCGAGCGCAAGAAGTACGGTCTGCACAAGGCTCGCCGGGCTCACCAGTTCAGCAAGCGCTGATCTGAACACGTACTCGTACCCGTACTCGTACTCGTACTCGTACCCGTGCCCGTACTCGTGCGCGTGCACGTGCCCCCTACTCGTGCACGTGCACGCCCGTCACCCCGACAGCGACTGCAGCGTCTCCTTGTCTAGCTTCCGGTAGATCGTCCTCGTCGCGATCCCCAGCAGCCGCGCTGCCGTGCTCTTGTCGCCCTTGGCCATGCGGAGCGTCTCCTTGATCAGCAGGCGCTCCACCTCCTCGAGCGGCGTCCCGAGGGGGATCGAGACGGCCTGACGCGCCACTCCTCCTCCGATGATCTCCGGCGGCAGGTCCTCACGCGCGATCTGCGGCCCGGACGCCAGGATGACCGCCCGCTCGACCACGTTCTCGAGCTCGCGCACGTTGCCCGGCCAGGCGTGGTCTGCGAGGGCGTCGATGGCGTCCCGGTTGAAGGCCTCGACGGCCTTGCGGTTCTTCTCGGCGTAGCGCTGCAGGAAGTGCTGGGCGAGCAGGGGGACGTCGTCGCGGCGGTCGCGCAGGGGCGGGATCTCCACCGGGATGACGTTGAGGCGGTAGTAGAGGTCTTCTCGGAAGCGCCCGTCGCGAACGTCCTCGGCGAGGGGGCGGTTCGTGGCGGCTACGACGCGCACGTCGACCGGGACGGGTGAGGTGCCGCCGAGGCGCTCCACCACGCCCTCCTGCAGGACCCGCAGGAGCTTCACCTGCATCGAAGGCGGGATCTCGCCGACCTCGTCGAAGAACAAGGTGCCGGTGTGGGCGAGCTCGAAGCGCCCCGGCTTTCGCTTCGTGGCGCCGGTGAAGGCGCCCGCCTCGTAGCCGAAGAGCTCGCTCTCCAAGATGGTCTCGGGGATGGCGGCGCAGTTGACCGGCACGAAGGGGCGCTCGCCGCGCTCGCTGCGCTCGTGGATCTGCCGCGCGAAGAGCTCCTTGCCGGTGCCGCTCTCCCCGAGGAGGAGGACCGAGGCCGACGAGGGCGCCACCTGCTCGACGAGCTCCAGGACCTTCCGGATGGCCGCGCTCCGGCCGACGATGGTGGTCTCCCTCTCGATCCCCGCGAGCCTCATGCGAAGCCTGCGGTTCTCCATGAGGAGCATCTGCTTCTCCATCGCGCGCCGCACCCTGCCGAGGACGTCGGCTCTCTTGAAGGGCTTGGG
Source organism: uncultured Myxococcales bacterium (assembly GCA_964594295.1). GTDB lineage: Bacteria > Myxococcota_A > UBA9042 > UBA3505 > UBA3505 > CAZQPP01. Next base: position 1,563 of record CAZQPP010000980.1, read on the forward strand.
CACGAAGTCGTAGGCGCCGGCCTTCATGGCCTCGACGGCGGTCTCCACCGAGCCGTAGGCGGTGACCAGGATGAACTCGATGTCGGGGTGCAGGGCCTTGACGGTCTTCAGGAGCTCGACCCCGCTCATCCCGGGCATCCTCAGGTCGCTCACCACGACGTGCACGGGCTCGTTGCGGACGATGTCGAGGCCTTCGCTCCCGTCGGCCGCCACCCGCACCTCGTAGGGCTCTCGCGCGAAGATCCGCTGCAGGGTCTCCCGGTTCGTCGCGTCGTCTTCGACCAGGAGAAGCGTGGGGCGCGGGGCGTCGGCGGCGATCATGGTGGGCTCCTTTGGTGACAGTCTGTCACCACACATGACAGTCTGT
>CAZQPP010000981.1:0-1917 GCA_964594295.1 uncultured Myxococcales bacterium
GGCTGTGCCGGCAACCCTCCGTCGGGTCGCAGCTGTCGCTCGTGCAGGGGTTGGAGTCGTCGCAAGTCGGGTCGGGGGCCGGGCAGCAGTCGGCCACGGGCGAGCCGACGCAAGTGCCCGCTTCGCGGCAGCGGTCCTGCTCGGTGCAGGCGTTGCCGTCGTCGCACGGCCGCCCGGCGGGCGCGGGCCGGGCGTTGCAGACGTGGCTCTGCTCTCCGGTCGCCACGCACACGTTGACCACGCACAGGTCGCCCGTGTCCGGACACTCGACGCGGCTCCCCGCGGCGCAGCCACCGCCCGCGCAGCGGTCGCCTGTCGTGCAGCCGTCGCCGTCACTGCAGGGCTCCGAGTTGGGCTCGTGGCCGCAGCCCTCGGCGGGATCGCAGTCGTCGTCGGTGCACGGGTTGCCGTCGTCGCAGACGCGCGCCTCGCCCGGGAGACAGTCGCTGTCGCTGCAGCGATCGCGCAGCGTGCAGGGATCTCCGTCGTCACAGGGCGACGTGTTGGCGGTGTGCGAGCAGCCTCCGGCGCCCTCGCCCGCCGCGGCCGGATCGCAGCGGTCGTCGGTGCAGACCTCTCCGTCGTCGCAGTCGAGGGGTGGCCCCGGCAGGCAGCTTCCTGTCACGCAGGTGTCTCCGTCGGTGCAGGGGTTGCCGTCGTCGCAGTCGCCGGCCTCGCCCAGGTTGGTGCACCCGATCCACGGGTTGCAGGTGTCGCGGGTGCAGGCGTTGCCGTCGTCGCACTCCACGTCCCCGCCGGAGACGCACTCTCCTCCTTCGCAGCGATCGCCCACCGTGCAGGCGTCCCCGTCGGAGCAGCGCAGGTCGTTGGGCGTGTTCACGCAGCCGGTGACGGCGTCGCAGCGGTCGTTCGTGCAGACCTCCCCGTCGTCGCAGTCGAGGTAGGTGGTGCCCCGGCAGCGCCCGCCCGAGCAGCGGTCCTGCTCGGTGCAGACGTTGTCGTCGTCGCACTCGATGTTGGCGATGGGCACGTGCAGGCAGCCGGCGCTGGGCTCGCAGGAGTCGCCGGTGCAGGGGTCGCCGTCGTCGCAGGTTAGCGACTCGCCCGCCGTGCAGGACCCGCTTTCGCAGGTCTCGGCGCCGTCGCAGAGGTTGCCGTCGGCGCAGGACGTCCCGTCCGGGTGGTCCTCGTGCACGCAGCCCTCGGTCATGTCACAGCGGTCGGCCGTGCACGGGTTCTGGTCGTCGCAGCTCGGATCGGGCTCGGGACAGCAGCCGGGCACCGGGTTGCCCACGCAGAGCCCGTCGCCGGAGCACTCGTCGGAGAGGGTGCAGGGGTTGCCGTCGTCACAGCCCACACCGGCGGGGGCGGGGCCGAGCACGCACTGGTGGGTGTCGAGGCCGGTCGAGACGCAGACCCCCTGGATGCAGCCGTCCCTGGTCTCGCCGCAGAAGACCGGCACGCCTCCGACGCACTCGCCTTCCTCGCAGGAGTCGCCCACGGTGCACCCGCTGCCGTCCTCGCAGGAGCGGGCGTTGTTCGTGTGCACGCAGCCCGAGGGCGAGCGGCACTCGTCATCGGTGCAGGGGTTGCCGTCGTCGCAGAAACGCGCCCGGCCGCCGCAGGAGCTGGCGCGGCACGAGTCCTCCACCGTGCACTCGTCACCGTCGTCACATGGCTCGTTGTTGGGCAGGTGAGTGCAGCCCGTGCGCGGATCGCAGCCGTCGGCGGTGCAGGGGTTGCCGTCGTCGCAGTCGACGTCGCCGGAGCCGGCGCACTCGCCGGCCGAGCAGACGTCCGTGGTCGTGCAGAGGTCCCCGTCGCTGCAGGGCAGCTCGTTGTCGGTCGTCGTGCAGCCTCGGGCAGGCTCGCAGGCGTCGTCGGTGCAGGGGTTCTGGTCGTCGCACTTGCGTGGAGGACCGCCGGTGCAGCGCCCGCCGCTGCAGCGGTCGCCCG
>CAZQPP010000982.1:0-1892 GCA_964594295.1 uncultured Myxococcales bacterium
CGCCGCGGACCTGATGGCGATGATCGAGCCCCTCGAGGCCGCCGTCGTGGAGGACTCGGAGAGCGACGCCACGATCTACCAGCGCCTCGGCAGGAAGCCCGGCATCTCCTCGATCGTGACAGACCTCGTCGAGCGTTTGCGCGCCGACCCGGAGATCGCCGGCTTCTTCGCAGACGAGGTCGCGGCACGCCTCGAGACCTGCCTGGTCCGACGGATCTGCGCCATCGACGGCCCCTGCCGCTACGGCGAAGGGGTCGAAGAGGAGCTCAGGATCGGTGAGGAGATCGTGCCGTGCAGGCCCATCGCCGAAGCCCACGCGGGCATGCAGGACGGCCAGGGCGCGCCGGTGGGCCGGGTCGACGTCGAGGCGCTGCTCGGCCACCTCGCCGACGCCTTCGACGAGGCGGGCGCTGCCGCCGAGGATCGCGACACGGTCGTCGCCGCCTTCGGGCGCGAGTGCCCGCAGGTCGTCCCCGGCGGTCACGGCTGCGCGGCGGGCCTCTTCGATCGCCTCGGAGGCGAGGAGGGGCTGACCGAGCTGGTGGACGCGCTCTTTGGGGCGCTGCGCTCGGACCCGAAGGTGAGCGCCTACTTCCTCAACTCCTCCACGGACCTGGACAAGCTCAAGGCCTGCCTGGTGATGCACCTCGCAGCCCTGACCGGCGGCCCGGATCACAGCTACCCCGGGCCGGGCGACCCGCCCAACGTGCACGGCTGCCGGAGCTTGGTGCGCGCGCACGCGGACCTCGACGTCTCCACCGCGGACTTCGACGACCTCATTGCCCACGTGCAGGCCGCGCTCGAGGGCGCAGAGGTCCACGCGGCCGACGTCGAGTGGATCATCTCCTCCCTGCGCGCCCTGCAGGGGGAGGTCGTGACCGACCACAGCTCCGACTCGACCCTCTACCAGCGCCTCGGGCGCCGCGAGGGCATCGAGGCGATCGTGCACGGCACCATGGACCTGGTGTTGGCGGACGAGGCTCTCTCACCCTTCTTCGAGGGCGCCCCAAGGGATCGCCTCGAGGCCTGCCTCGTCCGGTGGATCTGCGCCCTCGACGGCCCCTGCCGCTACGGCGAGGGCAGCGAGGACGCCTTGCGTGTCGGCGAGGAGATCGTGCCCTGCCGGGACATCGCGGAGGCCCACGCCGGCGTGTCCCATCCCACCGGCGGGGGGTCCATCTCGAGCTCCGAGCTGAAGGCTCTCTTGGGACACCTGCGCGCGGTCTTGGAGCAGAGAGGTGTCGGCGAGGACGACCGCTTCGCCTTGCTGGACGTGCTCGAGGGCCTCTGCTCCGTGCTCGTGCCGGACAAGCGCGGCTGCACAGACGGCCTCTTCGAGCGCCTCGGCGGGCAGCAGACGGCAGACGCTGTCGCCGCCGACCTGGTCGCGCGCCTGCGCGACGACCCCAGGGTGAGCGCCTACTTCCGCAACTCCTCGACCGACCTCGGCCGCCTCGAAGCGTGCCTCTCCCGCTACCTCGCTGTGCTCCTCGGCGACCAGGGCTCCCAATACCCGGAGCCGGGCTATCCGCCGGGCGTGGAGAGCTGCCGGGAGATCTCGGTCGCGCACGCCGGGCTCGGTGTGTCGGCGGCCGATCTCGATGACGTGCTCGAGCTCGCCGCGGCAGCCTTCGCGGCCGCCGGAGCCGTTCACGAGGACGACGCCGCGACGGCCCTCGACCTGCTGCGCTCGGCGGGGACCGCCTTCGTCGTCTCGGACCCCGACAACGACGCCAGCCTGTACCAGCGTATGGGGCGGCGCCCCGGCATCACGGCGGCGGTCGAGGACCTCATGACGCGAGTGCTCGCCGACACCGAGCTCGCCGGCTTCTTCCCCGGCGACGACGCTCAGCTCGCCCGCCTGCGCACTTGCCTCACGCGCCAGCTATGCG
>CAZQPP010000983.1:0-1886 GCA_964594295.1 uncultured Myxococcales bacterium
CGCCCTACTCGCCCAGGGCTCCTTCGACTCGTCGATGCCGGCGCGCCCCATGCCATCCTTGAGCGTCTTGCCCGCCTCTTCCAGGTTCTTGCCGGCCCAACCAAGCAGCTGTTCCGCTTGGGAGCTGTCCCTCACTGGGCAGACGTCGGAAGGTCCGGACGTCGGATCGGCACCGGCGCCGAACAGCCTCCCCAGTTGAAAGGCGAGCCGGCCGAACGCGAATCCGCTCAAGAGCCCCACCACGACCCCGGCAGCCGCCCATCGGAGCAGTCGTGCTTTGCGCATCGGCGCCACGAAGCACGTGGACCACGGCCGCCGTTGCACAGTCCCGTCCATCACGGTGAATTCACGTGGCCGCGAGGGGACCCACCGGGGCGCGGCGGGCTACCCTGCCAGGCTTGGGCCAAGGTCTCGATCGTACTGCTCCTCCAGCGCCTCCAGCATGGCGCGTGCCTCCGCGTCGTCGATCCTGGTCGCGAAAAAGACGGCCGCTCGGTGAAGAAAGGATCGATGGGGAAGCACATCCGGCCAGCAGTATGCTCTCCGAAGCTCCTCCATCACGGCGGCGGTGGCCTGGTCCATCTCCTTTGCCAGATCGAATAACTCGTGCAGCTCCTCGCGAGAAGCTGTGGACAGCGGCGAAGACGTAGCGCCGCCGTTCTCAAGCCTCGGCTTCGCTTCGCCCAGCCGCGAAATGACGTCCTTCCAGCGTTCAACCAGATCGGGATTCGCGCGAAAATGTGCGACCCGCGCCAGCTCCCGACCCAGCTCGATCTTCGCGCCATCGAGGGATTGTCTCTCGAGCGCCCTGCGATTCACGTACACGACCCCCCGTTCGCCTGCCAGGGGATCGAAGAAAGCCCGAAAGAATGGGCCGGCCAGGTACTCGATCAGCGCCTGCGCGAGGTCGCTGAGGTGCTCCTCTGCGGGAGGGAGCAGCTGCCGGATCGCGTGCGACAGGTCGTCGCCAACTTCGAAATCCACCTCTTCGAGGAGCCCCTTCACGGAGAACTGGCTCTCCACGAGGGGCGCGACCTCCATGAGACAGGCGACGGCGAGATCGTGGTCGAACACGAGGCGCCTGACGTTGGCATGGCAGCCCGGCGTCGGGTCCGGATCGCCTTTGAGGAAGACGGGCCCGTCGCTCCAGGTGTCGATCCGGATCGTTCCTAGGTCGGTCTCCCCCTTCTTGATCTTCAAGTGCCCGAAATCGGCGCGGTGCACCACCCGGTAGCGGTCTCCGTCGCGGGTCGAGAACAGGATGTAGAGGTCGGGGTGCGTCTCGCGCTCGAATGGGTCCAGGTTGAACTGGCTCTCCGTGAACCCGAACCAGAATCGCCCACCCTCGTCGCTAAAACCGACGCTGATGAGGTCGTCGTGCACGAGGTCCTTGTCCACGACCGCGAACCTGAGGCCGACGAGCGCTTTTCCGCCGGCATCAACCACCCGTCCCCTCACAGTGAAAATAGCCTGCATAGCTTGGTTTTTTGCCATCAATCGCATCTGCGTGTCAACGCCTGGCGCGAACCGGACTCCAGGTTTCTGGTGCGGCGGCTGTCAGGCGGGAACACTGCCGTGGTTCTCTACAGGTGGCGCCGGTCTCACGTGGACCGCTGACCCCGATGATCACGCGAACGACGCCACCGAAGAGCGCGAACGTAGCGCACGAAGCCGGCTAATGGACGCGCCAAACCGCCGACCCGCGTCTTCTTCGCGTTTGTATCCAGCAATGCCTGAATATGATCGCCGTTGCGCCGTCTGATCCATCATGCTGTGTTCAAGAAGGCTGGAAGGAACCCTCGAGAGAGGCAGCGCATGGATTTGAGGGCGCAAACGTGCCAAGCTCCGCCCCATGATCGAGGAGTCGCTCGATGGGCGGGGTGCCG
>CAZQPP010000984.1:0-1885 GCA_964594295.1 uncultured Myxococcales bacterium
GGTGATGTCGGCGGCGTCGGAGCCGGCGCGCCCGCCGGCGTCGAGGCCGCCCGGTGCGGCCGCCGGGATATCTGAGTCGGCGACGGACGAGGTGTCGAGGACGCCCTCCAACGCGTCCTCGCTCGCGGAGATCTCGGAGTCGAAGGAAGAGCAGCCCGGAGCGGCGACAGCTGCCCACCAGATCACCAGCGCCGCTGCCCCTATCCGACTCAGCATGTCGCGCACCCCAACGTCGAGCCGCACCAGGGTAGCGCGCCATACCCTGCAATGCCAAGGCCCATCGAGATCCCATGCAGTAACGCGGGCCTGATGCAGTATGCTCGCCGCCGAGCTGAGCAGAGAGGCGGGCATGCGCGCTTGGACGATGTGCATAAGCTTGCTGCTGGTGGTCGTCATGGTCTCCTCGTGCAAGTCGGAGGGCGACACCACCGGGAGCACGACGGATCCCGGGCAGGCGACGGTCGATCAGGACGCGACCGCGGACCCCGCAGCCGAGGAAGACCCGGGGCTCGGCTCCGATCCGGGGGCGGACCTCGATCCGGGCTCCGTCTCCGACCGTGGCTCCCCGACCGATCCGGGCAAGGAGCACGACCCGGGGGGCGATCCCGGCTCGGATCCCGGCTCGGATCCCGGCCCACCCGACGCGGGCGCGCCGCCTGTGGTCGTCATCAATTCCGGCTCGCACACGGTCGTCACCCAACCTGGCGCCAGCCCCTCCGAGCTGAAAGCCGCGGACGAGCTCAGGTCGTGGCTCGGCAAGGTGCTCGGGACGGAGCCTCCGGTGACAGAGCTGAGCGAGGCGGCCGAGGGGCCGATGATCGTGCTGGGCCAGGGCCCGATCGCGAGCGCCCTCGGCGTCGAGCCGGCCGCCGAGAGCCTCGGGGAGCAGGGCTTCGCGATGAAGACGGCGCCTCCCCACGTGGTGATCGCGGGCACCCCCGGCGCCGGCACCCTCTACGGCGCGCACCGCTTCCTCGAGCGCTACGCTGGTGTGCGCTGGTTCGCGCCCGACGTGAGCCGCGCGGACGAGCTCGAGGCGGTGGAGGTGCCCGAGCTCGACGTCACCGAGAAGCCGGCGTTCCTGTGGCGCCACACCTCCTACGAATGGCCCGGCGCCACCGACGCCTTCCGCGCGCGCCTCACAAACAACGACGGCAGCGGCGGCGCCGACCGCGAGTGGGGCCTGAGGCGCCGCCACGACGGACGATGCCACAGCTACTTCCGCTACCTGAGCCCCGGCGACTACTACGACGAGCACCCGGAGTACTTCAGCGAGGTCGGCGGCAAGCGCATTCGCGAGGAGACCCAGCTCTGCCTGACCAACCCCGAGGTCTTGGAGATAGTCGCCGAGAGCATGCTCGCCCGAATGGAGAGCAAGCCCGACATGCGCCAGCACAACTTCTCGCAGATGGACCACTACAACTACTGCACCTGCGAGAGCTGCTCGGCGATGAACGCCCGGTACCAAACCACCGGCGGGACCCAGTTCTGGTTCGTCAGCAAGCTCGCCGAGCGCACGGTCGAGCGTTTCCCGGACAAGGTCATAGGCACCCTGGCCTACACCTACACGGTGGAGCCGCCGGTCGGCCTCGAGATGCACCCGAACACCGCGGTCTGGCTCTGCCACATGTTCCCCTCGTGCGACAGCCACCCGATCGAGACCTGCGCCAGGGACGCAGACTACAAACGCCGCGCCCTCGCGTGGTCGGAGGTCGCGCCCCAGCTCTACGCCTGGCACTACATCGTCGACTTCATGCACTACTACAACCCCTTCCCCAACTTCCGGGCCATGGCCGCGGACCTGCGCTTCTACCGGGACATCGGGGTGACCGGCATCTACCTGCTGGGCATGGGGCACCGGGGCGGGGGCGGGGAGTTCAGCCTC
>CAZQPP010000985.1:0-1879 GCA_964594295.1 uncultured Myxococcales bacterium
GCACCAGACGTCCGTTCTCTCCTGGGCAAGATCTTCGACCGTTGTGAGCGGGACTACGAAGCCGAATCCCGACGTCTCACGGCGAACATCCTTGGCCTGCTGGCGACGGCTCGATGGGGGCTGAGTGACGCAGAGCTATGTGATCTCGTCGGGGGCCCCGCCGGACGTCTGCCCCAGCGCCCTTGGTCGTTGCTGCAAATCGCCCTCGACCGTGTGCTTGTATCCCGCAATGGCCTTTGGACATTCGCGCAGCGCGAGGCGGCTGATGTCTCCAGAGAAAGACACGTGTCGACGCCCTAGCGCCAACAAGAACTACATCGGCGGTTGGCAGACTACTTTCTTGCAGCCTCAACCCCGCCTCGAGCGGCTCTTGAACTGCCCTTTCACCTTCGCCAGCTAGAGGCATGGGCCGAGCTCGCCGATTGGCTGGAGGAGCCGGCCTCTTTCGAAGCCGTGTGGGAGCTCGACCCCAACGAAGTGTGCCAACTGTGGACGGAGGTGGAGAAACACACTTCGCGCCGCGCTGCGGCCGCCTGCAGAGGGTTTCCACTGGCTCTGCGTAACGCAGCGATGAACCTGCTGCGGCAGCTGGGCCACTGGAATGCCGCATTAAATCTCGCCCGCTGCGCCGTGGAGTCGGGCCAAGCGGAAGGCGATTCTCCGCGTCAACTCAAGACTATGCTGACGATCGCAGAGATTCAGTTTGAAGCTGGCTCGTTGCTTGAAGCGGAGGAGGCCTTCGCGGAGGCTGAAACGCGCGCCTCCGCGCTTGAGGATCCAGGAGCGGCTCTGCGTGCGGTGCGTGGGCAAGCGCAAGTTCTGAGCCAACGGCTGGCTCTGGGGGGCGTTCTTCCGGTCAGCGTGGGCACGCGTATCGAGCTCGCACGCCGGCTTCAAACGCTGCGGGAGCGGGGAATGTGGATCGCGGAGGGGGCACAAGACCCCGTCCTCGAGACCGAAGCAGCGATCCTCTGGCTGGAGGAGTATGTTGCCAAGGGCCTCACATCGACCGTGTTCGAGAGTGCTCGGTCGGTCTTGGGCAGACTGTTGAGGACACTGGATTCGAGTCCTTCGAGCAACAGGGAAGACTCAGCACAGCATCTTGAGAGACAGCTCGCGAACGGGACCGAGGTCATCGGAAGCCGCATGAGCGAAGTTGAGGAAGCAGTCGACCGCCTGCGATACACTCGCTACCGCGCGCTAGCTCTGCGTGCCGCAGTTGCGGTGGCGAAGTTCCACGGCGACGAACATCGACTCTGGGATGCACTCCGGAAACAGATTCAGCACGGTCAAGTCCGCGAGGAGCACGAACTTCTAGGAAGCGCTTTCGGAGACATCGCCGAACGCGGGTGGGTGGACACCGATGACAAACTCTATTGTCTGCAGGAGCAGGCAAAGGCGTTGGTGTCTTTGGGGCGACGCCCCGCGTTGGTACGGAACTGGTGGCACCAGGCACGGGTGCTGTGGCCGGAACTCGGGAGGCGCCCGGAGGCCCTCGAACTGGCCAGACATGTAGCGCGAGAACTGCGGCGCTTGCCGGCTTGGACGGACCGGTTGCTCTTCCTCGGTTACCGCCTAAGGCTGCTCTTGGCGCTCGATGACCAGAGGCTTCGCCGTGTAGGATGTGCCTCGATTTGGATCCTGGGGCCGCTCTGGCTTTGGGGCGCCTGGCAGTTGTCCGACTGGGCCGCGGACCGCCTTTCAGCTTACCCTCTCGGCGAGTTCGTGGCCTACGCGTTCGGCGCCTATTTGGCCATTTGGCCGGCAGCGTTGATGCTGGCCTTACTGATTGACGGTATGGTAGCCATCTTCAGGCGGCTCCGCTGGATCGCACCGAAGGATGCTGCGCAGGTTGACGAGGACGTGTCGAAGGTACTTG
>CAZQPP010000986.1:0-1873 GCA_964594295.1 uncultured Myxococcales bacterium
AGCCATCATAAGGTAGCTCAAGTGCTGCCGCTTGGGCTCGCCGTCGATCCCGACGGTCACGTGAAGTCGGCCGCTGCGGTGCGCCCCACCCCACACCAACTGACTCCGTCTTTTCCGCCATGTAGCCTGCTGGCAACACCACACCGACGACCACCGGTCGTAGGGCCGCGTGATCCGTCAAGCGCCTGGGCGCCTCCAGGACCATCGCCCTCGAAGCCGCTCCCAGCGTACTCTGTTCCCGTCCAAGCCAAGTGAAGCGTCGCGGATCGGCGTCGCTCACCTCTGCTGAGACCTACCAAGCCTGCCGTCCGGTCGGAGCACCTCGGGCGGCAGCGTGAGGACAGCTTGTCGCAACGATGCCGCGGACCAGCCGGAGCCACGGCGAGTTCTCGCCGCACCCGCAAGCTCTCCACCTCGGCCAACCTCCGACATGCGACATCCTTCGGCGACCACCACAACGACGCTCACGGCCTGCCTTCCGCCGGCAAAGCTTCCCGCTCGCTCAGCATCTGCCGACGCCAGAAGACACGAACGCCCGCGACGATGCCTCCCTCGACAAAGCCACCGGCGACGCTGCCCTCGTGCCGAAGCCAGTCGGAGACATGGCAGAAGTCGCACGCGACGAAGTTCTCCCAAGAGCCCACAGGCAACGGGGCCGCCGGGGCCGTTTTCGTTCGCTGACCCAAATCACAACGGCCCCGTCATCCCCGTTGCTCCCGTGCTCCCGACCATCCTCGCACACCTCCCACCGCAGGAAGCCATCACCCCTCTCTCCTCGCCAACATCCCACCTCTGACGTCGCCTCCTCCCCCCCCACAACAGCCTTCACGGCGAGATCACCGCTTGCCCATTCTCCCCTCCACCGCCCACCTCCGCGCCCCACACCTCCTCCGCCGGCTTCAGCGAGCAGACTCGCTCTCAATACCGCACTCCTGCCCGATGCCCTCCACCCATGGACACGCCCTGCTTTCCCGACCCGCCGGACGAGCCCGACGAAGCCTCTGCTTGACCCACCCCAACCACGTCAATAGAGTCTTGGCTGGAACGGAGAGCAAACACACGTCCAGCAGCCAGATGCATTTCTCGCCACTCCGCCGACTCCCATCGCTCTTGCTCGTCGGTTTCCTTCTTGGATGCCCCAGCAGCGAGGGCGGCCGCCCCGCCGCTGACGACGGGAGCCCAATCGACGCCTATCCACGAGGTCGAGGACAAGACAGCGTAGTGCTCCCGGCGTGCGCGTCGTCCACGGTCTGTCATGATCTGCTCCCGAGCCCGCCCACATGCCGGACCTACGTTTGTGAGGAGCGGAGGTGCCGTCTTGCTCCCGTCAGCGACGGTGCTGAGTGCGACGACGGCGATCCGTGCACGGACGCTGACCAGTGCCGCGCTGGGTCATGTACCGGCGACGAGAAGGGCTGCGACGATGCAGATCCGTGTACGGCAGACCGATGCGTCCAGGCAAGCGGGCAGTGCGAGCATGACCCCGTCGAGATGGAAGGAACAGCCTGCGACGACAACGACCCGTGCACCGAGACCGATAGCTGCACGGCAGGAACCTGTGCCGGGTCGATGCGCAGCTGTGACGACAACGACCCTTGCACAACCGACTCCTGCGGGCCTGACGGGGAGTGTCTGAACAAGCCGGGAGAAGACGGCGTGGCATGCGACGACGGCGACCCCTGCACCACGCAAGACCTCTGCGCGGCCGGCACGTGTGCAGGAGCCACGGTCGACTGCGACGATGGTGAGGTCTGCACCGAGGACGCGTGCTCTTCGGGTGGCGACTGTGTGCACACCCCGGTGGAGGCCGTGACGGGCTGCGACGACGGCGATCCGTGCACCACCGGGGACACCTGCACAGCAACCGCGTGCG
>CAZQPP010000987.1:0-1855 GCA_964594295.1 uncultured Myxococcales bacterium
GCTCGGTGCGGCACAGGCCGATGCCCTGGGCGCCCAGGGCGATGGCGACGCTGCTGTCCTTCGGCGTGTCCGCGTTGGTGCGGACGCCGAGCCGGCGGAACTCGTCGGCCCAGACCATGAGCTTGTCGAAGGCCTGGTAGAGCGGCGCCTCCTCGGGATCGAGGGAGTTGTCGACGGTGACCTGCACCACCTCGGAGGGCATGATGGTGACGGAGCCGGAGAAGACCTCGCCCACCGAGCCGTCGAGGGTGATGACGTCGTCGGTGCCGTAGGTCTTCCCGCCCACGGTCAAGGTCTGGGCCTTGGAGTCGATGTTGAGCTCCTTGCAGCCGACGACCGCGGGCTTGCCCATGCCACGGGCGACGACGGCCGCGTGGGAGGTCATGCCGCCGCGGGCGGTGAGGATGCCCTCCGCGGCGTGCATGCCGTGGATGTCGTCTGGGGTGGTCTCGTCGCGCACGAGCACGACCTTCTCGCCGTTGGCGACGCGCTCCTCGGCCTCGTCGGCGTCGAAGGCGATCTTGCCGGCGGCGGCGCCGGGGCCCGCGTTCAGGCCGGTGGCGATGACGCGGCCCTCGGACCGGGCCTCGGCTGCGGAGGCAGGCGCGAGCACGGGGGCGAGGAGCTGCGAGAGGGCGTCGGGCGGGACGCGCTTGACGGCATCCACGGGCTCGATGAGGCCCTCGTTGACCATGTCTACCTGGTTCTTGACCCAGGCGTGGCCGGTGCGCTTCGCGGTGCGGGTCTGCAGGATGTAGAAGGTGCCGTGCTCGACGGTGAACTCGAGGTCCTGGACCTCCTTGTAGTGCGACTCGAGCTTGTCGGCGACGTCCATGAGGTCCTTGAAGGCCTCGGGGAACATGCTCTCGAGGGACTGGCTCTTGAGCCCGAAGGCCTCAGCGCGCTCCTCGCGGACGGGCAGGGGAGTGCGGATGCCGGCGACCACGTCCTCGCCCTGGGCGTTGGGCAGGAACTCGCCGTAGAACTTGTCCTCGCCGGTCGACGGGTCGCGCGTGAAGCCGACGCCGGTGCTGCAGTCCTCGCCGAGGTTTCCGAAGACCATGGTCTGGACGTTGACGGCCGTGCCGAGGTCGTCGCTGATGTTGTTCAGGCGGCGGTAGGTCCGGGCGCGCGGGGTGTCCCAGCTCCGGAAGACGGCCGAGATGGCGCGCTCGAGCTGCTCCCAGGGGTCGGTCGGGAAGGCCGTGCCGATGAAGTCCACGTAGACGTCGAGGAAGCCGTTGATCACGTCGTCCCAGGCGGCGGCGTCGAGCTCGACGTCGAGCTCCGCACCCTTGGCCTTCTTGACCTCGTGGAGCACCTCCTCGAAGCGGTCGCCGGGCACGCCGTCGACGACGTTGGAGAACATCTGGATGAGGCGGCGGTGGCTGTCCCGGGTGAAGCGGGGGGAGCCGCCGGTCTTCTCCATGCCGTCACGCACCTCGGGGTTCAGGCCGAGGTTCAAGACCGTGTCCATCATGCCGGGCATGGAGATCATGGCGCCGGAGCGGACCGACACGAGCAGCGGGTTGTTGGGGTCGCCGAACTTCTTGCCGGTGACCTTCTCGAGCCAGCCCATGGTCTCGCGCACGTGGCCCATCAGGTCCGGGGGCAGGCCGCCGAGCTCCTGGAATTCGAGGCAGACATCGGTGCCGATGGTGAAGCCCGGAGGCACCGGCAGGCCGATTCTGGCCATCTCGGCGAGGTTGGCACCCTTTCCGCCGAGCAGGGCTTTCATGCCGCCGTGGCCGTCCGCGGTGCCGTCTCCGAAGGTGTACGTTCGCTTGTTGGTTGTTTCAGTCATGGCGATTACCTGCCTGGCCGGCCCATCAGGGTGTCGCGTCGGCCTGTATTC
>CAZQPP010000988.1:0-1844 GCA_964594295.1 uncultured Myxococcales bacterium
GGTCGTGCACGCTTTGCCGTCGTCGCAGGCCGCCGTGTTGTCTCCGTGCGTGCAGCCCGAGGCCGGGTCGCAGCCGTCGTCGGTGCAGACGTTGCCGTCGTCGCAGTCGATGGCGCTAGTGTCGACGCCAGCGCAGCTCCCGTCGGCGCAGACATCGCCGGTCGTGCAGGCGTTGCCATCCTCGCATTCGGCGGTGTTGTTCGTGTGGGTACAGCCCGAGGCCGGATCGCACGCGTCGTCCGTGCAAGAGTCGCTGTCGTCGCACAGCGTATCGTCAGTCTCAAAGACACATCGGCCGTCCTCGCTGCAGGTCACCGTCGTGCAGTCGTGCTCGTCCTCGCTGCATTGAGTGGGGTCGCCCAGCGGGTCGCACTCCGTGCCGTTGTCCGGCCTCTCGCCGTTGTCGCCCCCGTCCTCGGGCCCTTCATCGGCCGGCTCTCCCTCGTCTCCGGCATCGGGCGAGTTGCCGGGATCGCCGGCTGTGGGAGTGTCCTCGCCGGCAGTGCCACTGCCGTCGCCAGGGTCGGGTGATTCGCCGGGATCCAGGGTGGTGAGAGCGTCCCCGTCAGCGGCCGCGCCTTCGTCGGCGGTGTCGGCTGACTCGCCTGGGTCCGCCGCCGCGTCCTGGCCCGGGTCGGTCCCCTGGTCGCTCCCCGTGTCGGAAGGCGGAGAGGTGTCGGCGGGGCCGGTGTCGCCGGTGTCCGCCGGACCGGGATCGCCGCCGCCCGGGTCCTCGCGGGGTGTCGCCCCGTCGTCCGCGCCCGTGGTCGCGTCGTCGGCTGCCGCGCCGCCGTCGACCCCGTGGTCTTCGGCGTGCCGGCTCGAGTCGAGCTCGTCCGCCGCGGGCTGGCCGCTGTCCTCGGAAATGCCAGGGGCCGTGTCACGCGACGCCGGGTAGTCTTTGGGGGCGACGCAGCCCGAGGCAAGGAGCAACACGAAGAGCGTTGCTGCAGCCAACAGGCAGCTCGGCTCGGTGCCGCCAGGCCGCTCGTTGGGCCGGCGTGTGGTCCCGTGGTGCACCATGATGTTCTCCCGGTGTGGCTCGGGTTGTCGCTCAAAAGCGCCCGTGCAGGCTCAGGCCGCTGCCGCCGGGCCGAAGCCAAGGGGCGAGACCGAAGCCGGCAGGTTCAGAGGAGTCGCCGGAGGACCAGGTCAGGATGCCCACGACGACCGCGGCGGCGCCCACGCCGAGGGACATGTACGCCAGAATGGAGCGGGTGGAGGCGTCGTCGCTCGCGGCGTCGTAGCCCGCCTTGTTCTCCTTCTCGGTGAGGTCGGGCTTGCCGTCGGCGAAGGCGTCGGCCTTGGATTTGGCGTCGATGGCCCAGACGAGGAAGCCGGCGCCCGCGGCGGCCACGGCGCCGCCGCTGCCGAAAAGGACCCAGGAGAGCGTGTTGTCCGCCTCGGGGGGGCCGGCGGATTGCTCGACCGGGGGCGGCGGTGCTTTCGGGCTCACCGGCTCGGGAGGAGCCGGGGCCGTGGCGGCTGCCGGCCTCTCGGCTGCCGGCCTGGTGCTGCGGGTCAGCTCGTAGCTGTCCTTGCGAGACTCGCCTGGTTCGAGGCGCACGAAGAGCTTGAGGTCCTCGAAGCCTGGTGCGCTGACGGTCAGGCGGTGCCGGCCCGCGCGGACGCCGACGGTGCGCCCGGCGGGGATGGCCGCGCCGGCGATTGTCACCGTCGCGTGGGCTGGAATGACGTCGAGGTTTGCGAAGCCGAAGCCCGGGTCGCACTGGCGTGCCGCGAGCGGCAGCCTCTCACCCACCTGCTGCTGCTCTTCCCCGCTCAGCTTGAGGTCGGTTGCGCGCAAGAAGCCCTCGAATGCCTCGCAGTGGCGCCTGGCTTCG
>CAZQPP010000989.1:0-1843 GCA_964594295.1 uncultured Myxococcales bacterium
CGTGTGTGTTGATGGGCAAGGGGTCACGGCCTCCTCACCCCATCTTGTTCGGCGCTGGAATTACGCAATAAAGTCCAAATGTTGCGGTGCACTGTCCGAGCAGCACGGTGAAATGGTCGGGCGGATGCAGAGCGGTGGTTTGACCGATTGTGCATTCAACCGCGGATTCTGGCCGAGTCGCACGGAATGTGGGATTGACCTGGCCGCGAGAACCCCATGTTTTGACTATTGTTGTTGCGGGGCGGCTCCTGCGAGAGGACCGGTGGGGCCCTTTTCAACGACGGTTGTCTTTTTGAGGAGCAGACCCAAGACAAGGGCACCGAGTACCCCGATGAACCACAGGCCGATGAGCATGCCAACGCCGAGTGTCGCACCGATTGCGGCTCCCGCTTGTTCGGCTTCGGAAGTTGCCTGCTGCACTACTTCCCCGGCACCAACCATGCCGACGATGCCAGCCACGAACATCGTGAGAGTCCAGAGGAGGGCAAAGTTCTTCATGATGTTCCAGCCAGTGCCGCCCTCGCGGATCTCTCCTTGCTTGAGGTGCCGTCTGGCACCGTAGATGGGCAAGAAGATGGGGCCGAGGAAGAAGGTGGCCAGAGGCCATCCAATGATGTTGTTCCTGCGCGAGCGGGCATCTACGAGTACCCAGATTGCGCAAAGGGCGTAAAGCACAAAGTACCACATGGCCTTGCTCCGTGGTGGAGGTCTGTTAGTGTCGCGCCGACACGAGGCAGTTCTTCAGGAGGACGTTGCCGAACTTGCCGTCGCACTTGCACTTGAGGGTGACCGTCTGACCTTTCGAGAGGGAAGCCACGGCGTTTGTGTGAGTCTTGGTGAAGAAGGCTTGGATCGAGGTCACAAGATGGCCAGCGTCGAGTGTGACGTAGATCTTGTCCAGCACGTCCTTTCCGATGTTGCCGATGGCGCCGGTGACGAGAATGACTTGGCCCTTGTATTTCGCGTCCGCGGCCACCTCGTTGTTTTCGTAGGCTTGGTAGAGTTCCGCAGCAGAAAGAGAGGCCACCGGGGGTTGATTGAACACCACAGAGTCCCCGGGCGCTTCGTCTTGGAAACTGCCCAAGGCAAGAACGGAGAATGCGCTGAGGACGAGGAGCGACGTGACGTGAGCCCGGGTGCCTAGATGGTACTTCATGACGCGGGAACCTCGTTTGCCTGGGTGCACACGACGACGGCCAGACCTGCTGCGGCGGTAGGGAAGATGAGGTCGCTGAGGTCGAACGTACCGGGCACGCAACCGATGGACTGACCAATCTCTGCGAGCCAGGCGACGACAAGACCGAGTGCGATCCAACCGACAGACTCGCGAGTCAATCGACGCCGCCAGACAAGCAACAGAGCAGCCGAGAGAGAGTATTGCCAGAGAGCGGCAGGTGCGGACCCAACCAACGAAGACAGAGCCCAATCAGGAGTTGGGCCTGCGATGTGGCGGAGGGACCGCACGATGTCGGACATGCCGAGGATAGCGACCCAGTCGAAAAGCAGGATGTCTTGGGGCCGCCAGCAAAGGTAGAGCATTCCGCCGGCGAGCAACGGCAAGAAGACGTGCAATGCTGCCCTCACGATCTCATGCCCTGATGTTCAGATTGAGTGCCAAACGTAGCATCTGTGGTGGGGTGGTCAACGGCTGGGGCGGTCGCTCGCATCGCGTTGGCGGCAGAAGGATGGACATCAAGATCGAGAGAAGCGCCGAACGGTTAAAGCTAAGCCGCGAATAGAGGCGCGATTCGCAGATTGATTCCGCCTATAGACCGAGTTCGATGCCTCACGACCTTCGCTTCCAGGATCCCTGCGCCTCTATTCGTCGGCTTCAGCGCCTTGT
>CAZQPP010000990.1:0-1832 GCA_964594295.1 uncultured Myxococcales bacterium
TTAGGATTCGGCACAACTTTGGCACCCACGATCACGCCCTCGCGGTGCCGAACCTCATCGAGATCCAGAAGAAGTCGTATGCCCGATTCCTGCAGAAGGACGTGGACCCCGACCAGCGCGAAGAGGTCGGGCTCCAGCGCATCTTCAAGGGCATCTTCCCCATCAGCGACTTCAACGAGACGGCCTCGCTCGAGTTCGTGAGCTACCAGCTCAACCGGCCGCAGTACACGGTCGAGGAGTGCCGCGAGCGCGGCATGAACTACGCGGCGCTGATGAGGGTCGAGTTCCGCCTCGAGATCTACGAGGTGGACCCCGAGACGAACGAGAAGTCGATCCGCGACATCAAGCAGAACGACGTCTACTTCGGCGAGATCCCGTTGATGACCAACAACGGGACCTTCATCGTCAACGGCACCGAGCGCGTCGTAGTCAGCCAGCTCCACCGCTCGCCGGGCGCGTTCTTCGGCCACGACAAGGGGCGGACGCACTCGAGCGGCAAGCTGCTCTACAGCGCCCGGGTCATCCCTTACCGCGGCTCCTGGCTGGACTTCGAGTTCGACCACAAGGACCTGCTCTACGTCCGCATCGACCGCCGCAGGAAGATGCCGGCGACGGTCCTGCTCAAGGCCCTCGGCTACAGCACCGAGGAGCTCTTGGACTTCTTCTACGCCAAGGAGACCATCCTCCTCGACGAGGACGGCAACTGGAGGCGCAAGCTCGACGCCCGCTTCCTCGTCGGCCAGCGCGTGCAGGCCGACATCACCGACGCCGACGGCAAGGTCATCATCAAGACGGGCAAGAAGTTCTCCAAGAACAGCGTGAACAGGCTGTCGAAGATGGGGATCGAGTCCATCCCCGTCACCAAAGAGCAGCTCTTGGACAAGGTCTTCGCGACCGACATCATCGACCTCGACACCGGCGAGGTCGTCGCCGAGTGCAACGAAGAGGTGACCGAGCAGCAGCTCGAGGACCTTCAGGAGCGGCAGATCCCCTTCTTCGAGGTGCTCTACATCGACGCCCAGAAGGCGGGCCCCTACATCCGCGACACCCTCAAGGTCGACAAGGTCGAGAGCCCCGACGAGGCGGTGCTCGAGATCTACCGTCGCCTCCGCCCGGGTGAGCCGAGCAACCCCGTCCACGCGCGCACCTACCTCAACAACCTCTTCTTCTCGCCGGCGCGCTACGACCTGTCGACGGTGGGCCGGGTCAAGCTCAACTACAAGTTCAAGCTCGACGAGCCCCTGACCCAGACCGTGCTCACCCACCGCGACATCCTCGAGGTGGTCCGCTACCTCGTCGACCTCAAGAACGGCAAGGGCCACGTCGACGACATCGACCACCTCGGCAACCGCCGCATCCGCGCGGTCGGCGAGCTCTTGGAGAACCAGTACCGCATCGGCCTGATCCGCATGGAGCGGGCCATCCGGGAGAAGATGTCGCTCTCGCAAGAGATCGAGATGCAGATGCCCGGCGACATCGTGAACGCGAAGCCGGTCACGGCGGTCGTGCGCGAGTACTTCGGCTCGAGCCAGCTCAGCCAGTTCATGGACCAGACGAACCCGCTGAGCGAGATCACCCACAAGCGGCGCCTCAGCGCCCTCGGACAGGGCGGCCTCACCCGCGAGCGCGCGGGCTTCGAGGTGCGCGACGTGCACCCGACCCACTACGGCCGCATCTGCCCGATCGAGACCCCTGAGGGGCCGAACATCGGCCTCATCTCGTCTCTGGCCACCTACGCGCGCGTCAACGACCTCGGCTTCATCGAGACTCCCTACCGGGTCGTCACCGACTCCCATATGACCAAGGAGGTGCGCTGGCTGAGCGCCCTCGAG
>CAZQPP010000991.1:0-1832 GCA_964594295.1 uncultured Myxococcales bacterium
CGTCGGGTTCGAGCAGATTCCCGTCTCCGTGTTGCAGCTCCCCGCCTCGTGGCACTGGCTCAAGGGCGGGCAGGTCACGGACTCGTCGAGCTCGCACACACCGGCATTGCAGACATAGGAGGTGCAGGCGTTCGACGACCCACACCTCGTGCCGTCCTTTTTCTTGGGTTGGGAGCATAGCCCCGTGTCAGCGTTGCAGGTCCCCGCATCGTGGCAGTCGTTCGCGGGGGCGCACGTCACGGGCGCCTCTCCGGTGCAGACCCCGGAACGACAGACATCGAGCTGCGTGCAGGCATTGCCATCGTCGCAGTCCTCGCCTTCTTGCTTGAGAGGGTGAGAGCAGGCCCCCGTGTCGGGATCACAGGTTCCAACATCGTGACATTGACTCGCCGGAGAGCAGAGGAGCGGGTCGGCACCCACGCACGCTCCCGCGCTGCAGGTATCGGTCTGAGTGCAGAGGTTCCCGTCGTCGCAGGGAGCTCCATTGGTCTTCGCTGGGTTGGAGCACAGGCCGGAAGCGGGGCTGCACGTCCCCGCAACGTGGCAGGAGTCAAGGGGGGCACAAACCACCTCGTCAGCGCCTGCGCATGTGCCAGATTGGCAGGTATCGGTCCGAGTACACTCGTTTCCGTCATCGCAGGCCGCACCGTTCACCTTTTGACGGGGCGAGCACGCGCCCGTCGCCGAGTCGCATGTCCCGAACAAATGGCACTGGCCCAAGGGTGGGCATTCCACAGGCTGCCCAGACACGCACTGCCCGGACTGACACGTGTCGTTGAGGGTGCATCCGTCTCCGTCGTCGCAAGGGCTTCCGGTGGCCTTGGCCGGATTCGTGCACTGGCCTGTCGACGGGTCGCAGGCGCCGACATCGTGGCACTGGCTAAGAGGCGCGCAAGCTACTGGAGCGGAGCCAGCGCAAGCTCCAGACTGACAGGTGTCGGTCTTGGTGCATGCGTTGCCGTCGTTGCAGGAGGCACCGTCGGCCTTGGGCGGATTGGAGCACTTTCCGGAGTCGGGATCGCATATGCCCGCATCGTGGCACTGGTCCAGCGCAGTACAAGTCACCGGTTCGGCGCCCACGCACGTACCCGAGCCGCATGCATCACGCTGCGTGCAGGCATTGCCGTCATCGCAGGGTGTGTTCTCCGGCTTCGGCAGGTCAGAGCACAAGCCTGTTTCGGGATCGCACCTCCCTATCTCGTGGCATTGGTCACTCGCGAAGCAGACGACCACATCCGAGCCTTCGCAGGTCCCCGACCGGCAAGTGTCGGTCCTCGTGCAGGCGTCGCCGTCATCGCAGGACGTGCCGTCACCCTTTGGCGGATCGGAGCAATCGCCCGTCTGAGGATCGCAGGTGCCCACATCATGGCATTGGTCCACCGCAGTGCAGTTCACCGGCTCGGTGCCGGTGCAGGTGCCAGCACTGCAGATGTCCAACTGCGTGCAGGCGTTTCCGTCGTCGCAGGGGGCGTTCCCCGGCTTGAGAGGATTCGAGCACACGCCGGTGGCGGGATTGCAGGTCCCAACCTCGTGGCATTGGTCGAGGGCGGTACAGATGACGCCCTTGCCACCAACACACTGCCCTGATGAACAGCTATCTCCAGTAGTGCAAGCATCTCCATCGTCGCAGCGCGCCCCGTCTCGTTTCGGCTCGAGTATGCATTCACCTGTCTCGGGATTGCAGACTCCCGGCTCATGGCAGTCGTTGGGCGGCGGACACTCCACTTGCTCGTCGCTCTTGCACTCGCCGCCTTGACAGGTGGCGAAGGTGCATCGGTCAACCCTGTTGCAGAGGGTGCCGTCCTTCTTTTGGGGGTGCGTGCATTCCCCGC
>CAZQPP010000992.1:0-1830 GCA_964594295.1 uncultured Myxococcales bacterium
CATGGCACAGGGACGGAGGCAAACTCGGGAAGGCGCCAGAAGAGCGCTGCGACTGGTGCTGGCAGCACTGCTCCTTGGCGCAATGGCAGGCCCGACTGACCTCAACGCACAGGAAACGCCTCCAACCGTCCTGGTTCCCGATGTGCCCGATGTCACCGGTCGCTCCGCCGAGGCCCCGGACGCCTTCAAGGAGGCAGACAGACAGACCCGGGCGCACTTCGCCGCGGGCAACCTGGATGAGGCCCTGACAGCGGCAGAGCGAGCCCTAGCTGCCTGGCCAGTAGCGTACGCCGCCATTGTGCGGGGTCAGATCCTCGAGAAGAACCGCCGCCCCTGCCGGGCCTTCTCGGCCTACCTAGTCGCCCTCGCCCTCGGGCCGTCCCCCGACGAGAAGGTGCGGGCTCACCGAGCCCTTGAGCGCACCGGGATCGATTGCCCAGCGACGCTCGGCTGGGTCCGCCTGCTTTCCGACATCCCCGACACGGCTGTGGAGATTGCTGGTACCCGGATTCTGGCGCCGCGCACCGTCGGCCTGCGAGCAGGCACTCACGGCGCACGGGTCCAGGTGTTGGGCCGCCCCGAACGCAAGATCGTCCTGACCGTTGCCGCCGGCCGCGAGACCCGCGTGCGTCTCGACGTCGAGCCTCCTCCTCCGGCCCCACCAGGAACGGAAAAGAAGCTTGTCCCGGACGCAGGCTCACACCGTAGCGAGGTGCCGAGCCGTGACTCGACGCTTGCGTGGGTGCTGCTCGGCTCCGGCGCCGCCCTCACCGGCGGTGGTGTTGGCGCGACCTTGTGGGCTCACTCCGCGGAGTCCGATGCCAGCATCTATGCTGCCGAGGCAGCCAAAGTGCTGGCCGACAACCCCGGCGGCTCCTCGGAGTACAACGCGTTGCGCGCCAAGTTCGAAGACGCTGACAGCAGTCGGTCGACCGCCGAGGTCCTCTCCTGGGCGCTCTTCGGCACGGGCGGGGCCGCCGTCGTCACCGGGTTCGTGCTCCTGTTGACCGGCGACGCCGATGACGAGCCTGTAGCAGGTCTGACCGTCACGCCGTGCGCTCTTCCGGGGGGAGCGGCCGTTATTATGACTGGAGGGTTCTAGAGATGCACCAACGCAAAACGAACCTCTCGCCGAGCTTCACCGACCTACTGGTGCTCGTCGTGGCTTGCGCCGTCGTCGGTTCGCCGGCTTGCACCGAGTCGCCGACCTTGCCGCAGCCGTCGCCTGATCCCGGCATCGGCATAGACGCCGATGTCCGCGACGTCACGCGGATTGACGTGCCGGGTATCCGAGATCCCCGCGACGGCAAGGTCGACGGCGACGAAGGCGAGGTCATGGATGTCCTGGAGATCGACGACGGGCCCGATGCCGATGTGCCTGATGCCGACCTACCCGAGGTCGATGTGCCCGAGGTCGACTGTGGCGTGGACCCCGGCGCTCCTTTCTGCCCATGCGACCAAAACGCTGACTGCAATAGCGCCTTCTGCGTCGCCTCGCGAGACGGAAGTGTCTGCACGCGTTCGTGCATCGAGGACTGTCCCCCCGGCTGGCAGTGCCATCTGGTCGAGCTGGAGGGCGCCGATCCCACCTATCTGTGCGCCGACATGCTCCTGAATCTCTGCCGGCCCTGCAACGAGAACAGCGAGTGTCAACCGTCAGGAGTGAAAGGCGCGGGGCATCGCTGCCTCAAGTTTGGCGAAGAGAAAGGCAGCTTCTGCGGCGTTAAGTGTGAGAGCAGCGCTGACTGCCTCCTTGGCTATGTCTGCGAGGAACACGAAGATGCCGAGAACACCGGGATGACGAAGCAATGCGTGCCGGGGTCAGGTACG
>CAZQPP010000993.1:0-1828 GCA_964594295.1 uncultured Myxococcales bacterium
GGAAAGCCCCTCGCACCCCGCTACTACAGGCCCTACCCGATTTGTAGGGAAGCTCCTAAGACGGTCTCGGGGCCGTTGGAAAGGGCATGGGCTCCATGATTGTGCTCCTGCGCGGTTGCAGAACGCCGCCGAGGCGGTCCGAGCTTCGTGTCTGTGTGACGCCTGGTGTGCCTTCAGTCTCCCGCGGCTACCCTCCGGACCCTCCGGGCTCCGCGCCGCCTATCTTCATGATGTCGACAAGGGTGGCCGCTTCGTTCGTCTGCCGCTTCCGCTCCGGTTCGGGGAGCTTGTCCCACGCTACGAGGGCGGGGCTCTTCCTTCGCGCGGGATCGCGGGCTTCGCCCCATGTCCAGCCGTCGAGCATCTTGTCGTGGAGCCACCGCGCGTGCTCCATCTGCGCCACCGTCCGGCACTCCGAAGCCGTCAGCTCCGCCGGACTGCCCTCGGGCCCACGGCCCAGCGCCCTCCACTGGATTGGTGCGGCGATGGCCCGGCGGATGTTGGCCGTTCGGTACTCGCGGTGAAGCCGCTCCCAGGGGCGTTGAGCCGGACGCTCCTCGCCGGTGTCGTCGAGGCTGTCCAGGTAGGCCTGGTGGCTGGCCTTGGCGCGCTGCAGGAGCACCCCGTCCTCGCCGTCGAGGATCGCCTCCCACGTACAGTAGGTGTCAGGGCGGCCGAATACACGAAGCCGCCGCGCATCCGTGGCGACGACCCCCGATCCGCCGAGCTCGTCCACTCGAACGAGAACCTGGGCGTCGTTGGTGGACCTCTCGCAGCGCACCGCCGCTGCCAGCGACTGCACGTCGTCGTCGAGCTCGACGATGATGCTGACCCGAGCCCCCGGCGCCTGCTCGAGCTGCTCGAGATCAGAGAACAACGCGGAGTCCTTGGGCGACACAGCCACGTGCGAGACGCTGCACACAGCGTTGATGTGCGGGTGATTGGAGACAAGGCGCTTCAGCACGTCGGCGTCACAGGAATACACTCGAGCCCGCAGCCGCTCGCCGTTGGCCAGGTGCATCGTGCGCGCCGCGTGCACGAGGATGGCCTCCGACATCACCCCGAAGCCCATGAAGGCGAGGACGACGTGCCCGTGTGGCTCGTCAGACCTGATCCCGGCGTGCCCGTCGAGCGCCACGTCCTCCAGGAGCTGCCGGGCAGCCAGCTCGTAAGCGTTGAACGCGTGCTCCGACTCCCCGAGCAGCAGCTCCATGGACGACACGTCGGGGGTGTGAACGTATACGGTAGGGTGGCCATCCATGGTGCGAAGCTGCTCGGCCACGCGGTAGTTAACGGCGCTGTCGTCTGTGATCGCGAGCACGTAGGCGGCCTTGTCAGCGCCAACCAGTCGCAACGAGCGCGCAGAGCTTGAGTCCCCCTCGAACACGGCGGCGCCGAGGGCCTCGACCTCGGCCACGTGAGAGGCGCTGCGATCGAGCGTCAGCACCACGACCGCTTTGCCAGCCGCCCTCAGCTCCCTGGCCAGGGCGACGCCCCACGGCCCCAGCCCGCACAAGACCACGTGATCGCGCAGTCTGCCGACATTGCGGCGCTTGGCCTGCAGCTCGAAGGCGAGGAGGAAGGCAGTGACGACGCTGCCGAAGGTGGACGCGGGGGCGAGGAAGCGTGCGAGCTCGAGCAGGGCACAGTCGGGCGAGCGCTCGAAGCTGCCTTCCAGCACGAACAGCTGCAGCGTGGAGTAGACCGCTTGGAGCAACGTGGGCTCGGGCCTGCTCAGCTGGAACCCTATTGCACCGCAGCAGAATGCGACGAACGCGGCGAATCCGAGGACCTTCCCGGCGTGTCGCCGCGTCCACTCGGCCGCCGT
>CAZQPP010000994.1:0-1818 GCA_964594295.1 uncultured Myxococcales bacterium
CGCACACAGCAATTACAGAGTTAGGTGGCGTGAGGGCGGCCGAGGCTCCCGCAAACGGCCCAGGACGGTCTCCACCAACGCCGCCGCCCAGGCCCTCAAGCTCGAGGACGAAGCGGCGAACCAGCTCGGCCGCGTCTGGACCCCCGCGAGCGCCATCCCGGTCCCCGACCTCGAGGATGTGTTCGCGGCCTACATCCGGGACCTCCAGGCGCGAGGCCTGTACGTGAAGACGCTTATCACGGGCCTCGACCGCTTCGTGGGTCACCTCCGCGACGGACGGCCTCGAGGCAGCCTCCGCGTGGACGAGCTCACCCGCCAGTCGCTCGTGGACTTCGTCGCCCGCCTGAGGGGGGAGCAGAAGTCCGCCTCCACTGTCGCCCACTACGTCGGGGCGGTGCAGCGAGCCTGGGCCTGGGCGGCCGAGAACGAGGCCTGGGAGGGGCAGGTTCCGACACCGCGCAAGGTGAAGGTGCCCCCGATCATCCCGCAGAGGACCATCGCGCCGACCTGGGACGAGTTGGACCGCGTCATCGATGCGGCCCTCCCAGAGGCGCTCCGTCGCGCACTGCTCCTTCAGCGCTGCACGGGCCTTCGCATCGGCCAGGTTCTCCGCCTGGACTGGTCAGACTTCGACCTCGAAGAGGGGCGCCTGCACGTCCGGCCGGAGCTGGGCAAGAGCAGGGCTGAGAAGGCCGGGAGGCACGTCCCGGTAGCCCCGGCCCTTCTGCCCGTCTTGAGGGCCTGGGGGCCCCTGCCCGAGGGGCTCATTGTCAGCAAGACCTGCGTCCGGAATGCCGACCTCGCGCAGGCCTGGAAGGCGGCCGGCGTCGACCCCCGCAAATGGCAGCGCCGATCCACGCACGCGTTCAGGAAGGGGTTCGTCAGCGGTCTGCGGAAGGCGGACGCCGACCCGGATGCTGTGGAGTTCCTGGTCGGGCACACCCTCGGGATCGTGGGCGTCTACACAGACCCTGACAGCCTTCCGCTCGCCGAAGCCGTGGCCATGGTGCCCGAGGTGCCGGAGCACCTCTACCGCGACCAGGACGGCCCGCTCGCAGCCGTCGTGCGCCTGCATGCGGGTTGAGGGGGCGGGGACCTTGTCTCTGACCCAGAGAAACCACGGCGACCGGGGCCCGCGCCAAGAGCGAGGACCCGGCGGTGAGCACTTGCACCACGAGAAAACCAACACCGGTCCGCGCGACGACCGGCGACAACGAGAGGAGAACAGCGATGGCAAAGACCACGAAGAAGACCGGAAAGGGGAAGAAGGCGAAGCCGGCAGCCAACATGCCGAGCATCTCGCTCGACCACCCCAGGGCGTTGATCAAGCACGCGTACGGCGAGGCCAAGAAGATGCGCTATCGCGGCGAAACCTTCAGCATGGCACACGCGGCCGAAGACGGATGGATGGCAGTGAACCTGATCGCCGACCTGGCAGCAGTCGCCGTGGGCCGCAGGCCTGGCGGCCGAATGGGCGCGCGCGAAGCAGCACTGGGGGAGCTGGAACATGCCGCGGGCCTGAGACCTGACTCGCTGACAACCCCCTACTGGCTGGCGCACAGGACCCTATTTAGGTTCCTTGGTCGCGGCTGCGACGGCGCGCCCGAGGAGGCAGAAGGGCTCTTCTGCGTTTTGCACGACGCCAGGGCGTTCGAGCGCAAGTGCCGCAGGGCTCTCGAGCGTCTTCAGCGGGGGCGTTGAGGGCTACCGGGTCTGCTCCGTCGCGACACTGAGCAACCGTGGCTACGTATTGGTTTCGGAGCTGCCTGGCGCAGTCGAGAAACGCGCCGAGAAGGTGCCTCGGACCCGCTGCTTCAT
>CAZQPP010000995.1:0-1813 GCA_964594295.1 uncultured Myxococcales bacterium
CGGTCGTCCTCCGCCCCCGGCCAGGTCTGCCTCCATTCCCTGGGGCAGAAGGGGAGCCAGCGGATCTCGCCGTCCACGAGCCCCTCCCAGACGCCTTTGACGTGCTCCAGCGCAACATGTCCGCCGAGTTCCGGGTCGCCCTGGGTGTCCGCCGCTCCGCACCAGACCAGCGGCAGCCAGCCATCGGCGGGGTCGAACGAGAGGCGCATGGACTCGGACACGCCCTCGCTCCCCTTGGCCGTCTTCCTCGGACCCCGCCTGAGGCTGCGAGCGATGGTCTTGTTGAAACTCTCAAGGCCATCGCTCGCCACCCGGAGCTGCTTGGTACAGGTCTGGTCGTCGGACCTCGGGAGCGAGGCGCACTGGGCCTCCACTCCGAGCTTGGCGTGCCGAAGCGCAAGCATGATGGCGGAGATCTCGTCGGTGATCGCGATCTCGCCGACGCAGGTCCGGTGCAGACTCTCCAAGAAGACCCGCTCCTGCCCGCTGACCTGCTTGGCCTCGTACAGCCGCTGGCGCTGGCCCTTGAAGCGCACGGGTGGCACAAGTTCGACGGGCGAGGGGTCCGTTCTGGTCAGCCCCGTGCCGTAGGCGAGGAACCTGAACCGGCGGTGCTCGACAATGGCCGAAGAGGCGGCCGTCACCACCTCGTCGCAGAGGTAGCAGCTGTCGCGGTTGCGCCGGCTCGAGCTTTGCTCGGCGACGAAGCCAACGACCGTCTCGGTCTGCGAGCGCAGCTCGGGTTCGGTGCAGGACGTCGTGCTCGTCGCCAGCACGGTTCGGATGAGCGCTCCAGCAAGCGGAGCCAGCAGGCGCGGCGCGGCGCGACTAGAACAGGCGTGAGGCCACGACCTGGGGCTGGAGCCCGACTGGATGTGGGCCATGGAGCAGTCCTCCCTGGCGCCAGGGCTCGGTGTCTGAGCACCGAGTCCTCCTGGCGCCTCTTGGGCTGACGCACCACGATCCAGCTTGCGGGAATGGCCATAACCTGCTAAAATTCCTACGGATTCTCGGGGGCGGCCTTCCCTGGGATCGGCGGCTGGTGTGTTCAGCCACGGTTCTCGAGTCGGAGGTCGCCTCGCGGGCGGACCTCCGGCGTGGAATGGCTGCGACCGGGGGTCCTGGGCGCCAAGGCGAGGCTGGAGCTGCTACTCCACCTCGCTGAGGCGCCCCCTTCCCATGGCAACAAGGCCACCTGGAAACAGGTGGTCTTCTTCGTGTCCAGGAGGTCGGAGCCGGGCGATGCCAATCCACTACGTCCTCCATGGTGACGGGCAACATCCTGCAGCGACAGGCCGAGAACGGAAGTTGTTCGGCTGCTTCTCGCGGCCAGATTGATGTTGCTGGCGGCCGTCAGGGCGGCGTTGACGTCCAGGGCTAGCCTGGCGGATAGAGGTACCCTACCGAGGATACTTCCGTCCTCTCACCGGGTACTTGCATCCGGCCAGTCGAGCATCTATGGTCTGGCCGTCTCCGGCTCGCGCAGGAGTCGAAGAGGGAAGATGAAGCACGGCAAGCGCCCTCACGCCGGAGTAGACGCGCGCAGGGCTACGAGAGCGTTCGGGGCGGCCATCAAGGCCGCTCGCGAAGCCCAAGGCTGGTCTCAGGACGGGCTGGCAATCGCCTTTGGAGAGCCCGGCTCAGCTCGCACCATTGGCGCCTGGGAGAGAGGCGAGCAAGCCCCTCACTTTGAGACCGCCGTGCGTCTCGCGAAGAAGCTAGGCCTATCGCTTGACGAGGTTCACGGACTCGGCGACGACCGCCCGTCAGGCGTCAGCAAGCTGCTTGAGAAGGCCCATGCAATGGAGTACCT
>CAZQPP010000996.1:0-1810 GCA_964594295.1 uncultured Myxococcales bacterium
TAGCCGGGCAGGCTTTCACTAGCGTCGGCGTGGTCGGGGTTGGTGTCTGGCTGGAGCGTACCTTCGGCCGGTGCGACCAGATCCAGCCACGGAGGCGTGTCGTCGAAGATGAACCGCGCCTGGGTCCTGGACGACGGATTGCCAGCCGCGTGGTTCCCGAAGTCGTCCGACGCGTCGGTTCTGAGGATGTAGGCACCCGCCGGTAACGGCGAAATGCCCCCCTCCCCAAAGAGCGGTACGGCGGCGCGGATCTCTCCTTGGTCGAAGTGCGAGCTTGTCTGTACTTCCAGCTGGACCTGACCGGACGGTTTGCGAATCTGAATGAGCAAGGGGCGCCCGTCCAGGCCTTCTCCGTACGCGCGTACGTTTAGTTGGGACTGCAGCGCCACGAAGCCCTCACGCGGTTGCTCCAAGACGAGCTTCGGCGCTGGGAGGCCGGTTGTCACCTGAACCTCGGCGCTGCTTCCAGTTACTGGCGCGGCGTAGGTCGCGCGGCAGACCTGCTGACGACCCTGAGAGAAAGTGTCCAGGATGACCGGCACCTGGTACCGGTCATCCTCGGCGATCTCGTTCACGTCGATTCCACCCACATCTACGAAGGGCGCGTCCACTTCTGCCTGGCGGCAGTCGACGCCCAGTCGGAACCCGGGCACTAGGTTCACTGCCACCACGATGAACTCGGTCTCCATCTGGAGCGGTGTGTCGGGGTTTTGGTCGTCGACCGCGCGCAGCGTCTCCCCTTCTTCCGGTGAGAGGATGACCAGGCTGGCCGGCAACGGAAAGACATCGATAGTACGAGTAGCGGTTCCTTCGTTGCCGCAGCCATCCGTTGTGGTGAATCGGAAGTCGAGGGTGCCTGGTACCGCCAGCGTTAGGTGGTCGAACCCGAAGCGGCCATCCGGTTGGACGACCTCCTCGATAGGCTCGGCATCGCCGACCTGAAGCTGGAGTACGTTGAGCGCGTCCTCGGGCAGCCCGGATACCGAGCCACCGAAGCTCACTTGGAGACCGTCTGCCTCTTCGTCGGCGTCATCGGCGATCGAAAGCACCGAGACGTCGGGGCCCGGAGAATCGATCTCGATCCTGGGAGGCACGTTGTCGACCGTGTACACAAGAGCCCCGGTGCGCCCGGTCCGATCGGCCGCGTCGTCGTCAAGGACTGAGGCGTCAACCGTGGCCGTCTCCCCATCCACCTCGTCGCGACTCGCCACGGTGACCTCGAGGTCTGCCTGGCCACCCTCGAGCTCAGCGTCGAAGTGATTCTCGCCGCCGCTCTCAGGTGCTAGCTCAATGTGCGCGCGGTCGCAGAGTCCCTCGGTGTTGAGAACGGTGAAGCGAACTTGGATGCCTTCCGTGTTGGGCTGCGAGTCCTCGGTAACGCACTTGTCGTTGGCCGGAAGCAGAACGACGCCGCACTTGCCCGTGTCGACTCGCACGTTCTTGACCCCTTCGCCCTCCAGGCCGGCCTTGTTCACGCCGACCACCCTCACATCATACCCGTCGCTAGAGTGCGGAAAGGTCACTCCTTCCAGGATTGCCCTGCCAGTCTCCCCATCTTCACCGACGAACACGTTGCCTTTGGCCACGTCGTCCTCTCCAATGAAGATGTGCACTGGGCGCAATCTCTCCATCGCGCGCGTGCGCACCTCAATGTCTATCTGGAATCCCGGCGTGGATCGGTAGGCCGCGGGCTCGTCGTCCTTCTCAAGGTCTACGAAGGCCTGACCGAAGCCGAGCGGACTGCCGCGCACGACGAAGGCGAAGTCGATGGTCGGGGGTACAGCCTCGGTTGCGTCCTCGGCCGGGCCCG
>CAZQPP010000997.1:0-1806 GCA_964594295.1 uncultured Myxococcales bacterium
CTGCTCCGGGCCGGGCTCGGGCGCCGGGGCCACGGCCGCCGGCTCGGGCGGCCCGGGTCGCCCGGGCTCCGAGACCTTCGCGGCGGGCTCTCCGCCGGCGCTCGGGGAAGCATCGCTGGTCTCGGCGTCGGAGCCCGAGAGGAGGAAAGCCGCGCCCGCGCCCGCGCCCGCGAAGAGCAAGATGACGGCGGCGGCGAGGGCGAGCTTCCGCCACGGCGAGCTCGAGGACAGGCCCGCGACCTCGCTGAGATCCGTCTCACCGGTGGGGTCGGCTGCGCTCGCTGCCGGCGCCGGGGCCGGCGGTGCCTCCGACCCGGCCGGCTCCGCCGCGTGCAGCGAGGCGCTGGGCGTCGAGGCCAGGGTCTCGCTGAAGGCGGGCTCGGCGTGGACCAGCGACGGCGACGGGAAGGATGGCGTCGGTGCCGGCGGTCGGGAGACGCGGATGACGGGAGCGGTCTTCGATGACGCGGCCGCGTCCGTCCCGTAGATCGGGTTCAGCAGGTTGTGGGCGTCGATCTCCTCGCCCCGGGCGAGGGCTTCGAGGACCAGCGCGACGGGCTGCGGACCCGAGGGTCGATCCTCCCGGTGCCGCGCGACGAGCCGCGAGTGGAGCAGGGCCAGCGCCGCGGGTAGGGGCGACCCGTTCGGCAGCGGGTCCGGGAGATCGGGGGGCTCGTCGGTGACCCGCATCATCAGGGCGCCCAGGGTGTCCGGAGCGCTGAACATCTCCTTGCCGGTGAGCATCTCGTAGAGGATGCAGCCGAGGGCGTAGAGGTCGCTGCGCGGGTCGAGGGGCTCGCTGAGGGCCTGCTCGGGGGACATGTACTTGGGCGTCCCGATCGTCATGCCCGTGCCGGTCAGGCTCTCCTGGAGCGACGAGTCGGGGCGGACGACCTTGGCGATGCCGAAGTCCATGACCTTGACGAAGTCGCCCCTTCCGGCGCGCTCCATCAGGAAGATGTTGTCGGGCTTGAGGTCGCGGTGCACGATGCCCTGCTCGGCGGCCTCGATGAGGGCCTCGGCCACCTGGCACAAGATGCCCGCCGCGCGGCGCGGCGGCATGGGCGCCTCGGCGCGGATGGCGGCGCTGAGGTCCTGCCCCGAGAGGTGCTCCATCGCGATGAAGGGGGTGCGCCTCTCGTCGTCGATGCCGAAGTCGTAGATGCGCACCACGTGCGGGCTCGTCAGCGCGCTCGCCGCCCTGGCCTCGTGGTAGAAGCGCTTGAGCTGGGCCTTGTCCGAGCCGAGCTCGGAGCGGAGGGTCTTCACCGCGGCCTTGCGGCTCATGCTGAGCTGGGTGGCCGAGTAGACCGTGCCGAAGCCGCCCTGGCCCAAGACGGCGTCTATGCGGAAACGCTTCGCGAAGACCTGGCCTACGAGCGGGTCGACCTCCTCGCCCCTCTCGACGACCTCGCGCAGCACGGTGGGCACGCCGTCGGTCGGGCAGATCTCCGCCTCGGTCGCCTCTTCGCAGATCGGACAGTAGCGCGCCTCAGGCATTGCTCCCGTTGGGCAGGTTGCCGTCAACCCGAACGGCGACATTGAAGCGCAATAGCATCACGCCTGCAACGGGGAACAGGTCGCGAAGGCCCCGCGCCCCTCGGGGAGGTCCGGAGGTCGCCGCGCCCCCTTCGGGGGTCGAGGGGCGCTGTCGCGCGTTCGCAAAATGGATGCATTGCCGTCCGGGCCCAGCCGTTAGCCGTTAGCGGTTAGCCATTAGCTCAGACCACATCTCCGCGGAATCACAGCATTTATGGCCGGCTCTGATGGCGTCCTCGGGGGCAACAGCGAGGCGCGCGGCTGCCG
>CAZQPP010000998.1:0-1804 GCA_964594295.1 uncultured Myxococcales bacterium
CGAGCTTGCTCACAAGAGAGTTCTCATTCAGTCCGCCCACCACATGCAGCTTGCCACCCAACGCCGCAGCACTCAGGGCCGACCGCGCGGTCGGCATATCGCGTCCAGGCGCCCACGTATCGGTGGAGGGATCATAGATATCCAGCCGCCGTGTGTGGGCTCTACCGTCCCACCCTCCCACGACGTAGACCTTCCGGCCGATCACTGCCGCGGCCAGCCGGCTGCGCGGCGTCGGCATGGACGTGCCAGCAGACCAATGGTCTGCAGCTACATCGTAGACCTCCACACGAGACGAAGTGGCACCGCCTGCAGAGCCTGCCAACACGTAGAGCTTGCCGTCCAGAGCTGCAGCGGCCAGACTTCGCCGTGCGGTCGGCATGTCCGACTCGGCGTTCCAGCCTTGCGTGGACGGATCGTAGGTCCGCACGTACGGCACCTGCTCCGCGGACTCAAGCCATCCAGACCGTTGGTTGTAGCCGAATCCCCCTACAACGTAGATCTTACCGCCGAGCGCTACGGCAGCAGCAGAGTGCCGCCCGCCGGGCCGCATGGCTGACTCATGCCTCCAACGCCAGCCAAGGAAGCCGTATCGCCCTCCGGCTTCCACATCAAGGCTCGCAAGTTCCCGCACGAGGGCAGCAGCACCGTCCCAGTCACCTCTGTACGAGGCCTGCTGAATTCGTCGTTCCAAGTCTTCCATCTGGCGCAGAGTGTCCTCGCTCTCCGGCTGGGGCGCCACCGGTGGCAGCCCGTTACGGGCCCGACACTCGGCGGATCGCTGGTTATACCTTGCCGCGACGTCTTCATCGAGTGAGCGCAGTTGCGCTGCCAACCTGCCCGCCCGGTCGCAATCGTCCGCAGCTAGCGCGATCTCCGCCAGATTGACGATCGTCGCCATCGTGGTCACCGGTAGGTCGGGCAGAGCGCTGCGGGGCACACGCACTGTAAATGGATGGGCCAGTACCTCCGCGGTGCGGACATCGATGAACCTCATCTTGAGTTCGGCCATTTCTCGACTTCCCAGCCGCAAGAATTCGTATGTTCCGAGACACAGCGCCTCAGAGCCCAGGAAATCGATCTTTGGTATCCGGTCGGTGTCGTAGAGGTCAGAGTGTTCAGCGCTCGCCGCCTCCAGGACTTGGCGGATGTGCCTCCGGTCAAGCAAAGAGAAGACCGGCTCTTTGCTGACGACCTCCTCCACAGAACTCGAGAGCCAGATACCGAGGTGGCTGTATGTCCGTTCTCCCGGCGGACAGAAGGGAAGGACGGACACCTCTATCTGACTACCCCACGCAACTCCGCTATCCACGACAGCCTGAGCGCGAGCGTAGGCCGCCACTTGCCGCTTGAGCTGCTCCTCGAAATCAACGATAGGATCCGCCACTCGCCACACCATCACCGAGAGGACGAGTGCGAGTGCCGCAAGGCCGATGGTCGCGAGTTTCCACATGGTCCAGGCCTCCCGTCGTTGGCAGCCCCATCGCCAGTATCCCGAGTCCAGACCCTGGGCGCTGCTTGCCCGGCGTCGTGTCGTGCTTGCACGAAGTCTACTGGGGGAGCGAGGTCATGGCAAGCGATGTCGCTGGCGGCGACCGGCGCGGGCCGATCCGGCCGTCTCAGCTGATAAGGCTGCTTCTGTCAACCCGGTAGGTGCATTCGTGAGATCTTGCAGATAAGCCTGGTTCTGCCAACTCGCGGAGATGCCTCAGGGAGGTCTCGCGGATGATGCCGCTTCTGTCAACCTGACGCACGTGCCCGAAGGGCGCCCAACAGTAGGGATGGTTCTGCCAACATGGCGTGGTCG
>CAZQPP010000999.1:0-1802 GCA_964594295.1 uncultured Myxococcales bacterium
TCATGCCGCTTGCTCAAGATGCGAAGAAGCCCATGTTCTCCCTGAAGCCGGCCGACGGCGCCATCGGTGCCCATACCCAGGCCGTGGCGCGATGCCGGGAGGAGTTCCAAGAGGTAGCCCAACGGATCCTGGGCAAGGCCCTGGCACCTGACGTCGCCGCGAGCTGAGGACTCCCAATGATCCCCGCCGCCCTCGCGAGCCAGCTCGAACAGGGGCTCAAGGACTTCCTGCGCGTCAGCTTCTGGTCGTCGACGCCGGGAATGGAAGGCGTCATCGAGCGCCTCTTGGAGACCCCTGGTGGCATCCTCAAGGGGCCCTATGTCTCGGTGCATCTGCCGTTCAAGCAGGGGAGCGCCGGTGAGCCCTTCCCCGAGGTGCCGTTGGGCTTCCCCGCCCACCTCCACCAGGAGCAGGCATTTGCCCGCCTCGCCGGCGAAAAACCCCGGAGCACTCTGGTCGCCACCGGGACCGGCTCGGGCAAGACCGAGTGCTTCCTCTGGCCAATCCTTGACCACTGCCGCCGGCAGGTCGGCACCCCTGGCATCAAGGCCGTCCTCGTCTACCCCATGAACGCCCTGGCCACGGACCAGGCGGGGCGCATCGCCAACGCCATCCACGCCAACGACGTGCTGCGCGGCGCTGTCAGGGCGGGCCTGTACGTCGGAGAGTCTCCGGGCGAGCGGCGGAACGCGCGGAAGACCATGGGCGAAGTCGAGGTCATCTCCGACCGGCGGGCCCTCCAGCTCAACCCTCCCGACATCCTGCTCACCAACTACAAGATGCTCGACTACCTCCTGGTCCGGCCGCGTGACCAGGAGCTCTGGCAGCACAACCGAGGCGGCCCGCTCCGTTTCCTGGTCGTCGACGAGCTACACACCTTCGACGGCGCCCAGGGGACTGACCTGGCCTGCCTGATCCGGCGCCTCAAGGCACGCCTTGCCGTGGAGCCCGGAGAGCTTTGCTGCATTGGAACCTCTGCAACCCTGGGGGCTGACGACGACGCAGGCGAGCTCTTGGAGTACGCCGAGGCGATCTTCGGTGAGCCCTTCGACGAAGGGGCGGTCATCCGCGAGCAACGCGTGAGCCCGGGCGAGCTCTTTGCCGACCACCTCATCGAGTTCGGGGGTGTCGTCTCAAGGGATTCCTGCACCGAGCTCGATCCGTCCCGCTTTGCCACGCCGGACCAGTACGTGCTGGCCCAGCAGGGCCTGTGGTTCGACGAGCCGCTGAGCTGCGAGCCCGGGTCCGTGGCCTGGAGGGTCGAGCTCGGAGAGCAGCTCCTGCGCCACGGGATGCTGCGAAACCTGGTGACCTTGCTCTCCGGCGGCCCGGTAGAGATCTCGGAGCTTGTCGAGGGCATCTGCCGCACCTCCCGGCGCCTCCGCGACGACGCGGAGCTAGCCCGTCTTGCCCTGATCTCCTTCCTGTCCCTGGTCTCCGAAGCCCGGAGCTGGCTGCCCGAGAGCGCCGAGAAAAGGGAGAAGCGAGAGGCCGAGGGTGGAGAGCGGAGGGCCCGCCCCTTCCTCGATGTCCGCCTCCAGATGTGGCAGCGCGAGCTGCGGCGGATGGTCGCCAGCGTCAGCCCCGAGCCGAGGCTGCGCTTCTCGGACGATCTCACGGAGGAGCAGAGAGCCCGGCATCTGCCGGTGGTGCATTGCCGAGACTGCGGCGCCATGGGCTGGGCGACCCGCCGGCTCCGTGACAAGCCCGACGTCTACCGTACGGGCCTCGAGAGCTTCTACCGGGGGTTCTTCGGCGGCGATCCCCAGGTGCGCTTCCTGTGGCCCGCGGCGGCGGCTCCG
>CAZQPP010001000.1:0-1795 GCA_964594295.1 uncultured Myxococcales bacterium
CAAGGCCGCCGGCTACCGCGGGCTCGTCCAGGGCGTCGGCGGCTCGGCCGACCTCGCCTCCCTCTTGATCGTCGAGAAGCTCTCCGAGCTTGCGAAGATCCAGGCGACGGCCATCCAGCGCCTGCCCCTCGAGAAGATCGTCGTCTGGGACGGCGGCAACGGCGACGGCGTCGCCAGGGTAGGCAAGCAGATCATGGGCGTGCTCCCTCCGCTGCACGAGCTGGCCAAGCAGGCCGGGCTCGACCTGCCCGAGTACCTCGGCCGCTTCAGCGACGGCGACGGCGCCAAGGACGCCGGGCCGGCTCAGCCGAGCGCCACGGAGCTCGCCGCCCGCGCCCGGGCAGGCACGCCCCCGCCTCCCCCGATGCCCCCGAAGCCCCCGCAGGGCTAACGCGCCCTACTCCGAGCACTCCGGGACCGACGCCTAGCACGAGCCGTCGGGCTGGCAGTACTTGAGCACGTCCGTCTCGACGCAGTCGGTGTCGTCGGGCGCGCAGAGCTTGCAGGTCTCTCCGCACTGCTTCTCTGCGCACGGGTCCCAGGCGCCGTCGCACAAGCCCGGGAGGTCGAGCACGCAGTTGCCGTCCTGGTCGCAGGCCTTGATGACGGGCGTCTCCTCGCAGTCGGGGTCGTCAGGCGCGCACAGGCTGCACTTGTCCCCGCAGATCTTGGCCTCGCAGGGGTCGTAGGTCGGTCCGTCGCCGGTGTCCCCCTCCTCGCCCGGGTCCGGGGCCTCCCCGCCGTCCGCAGCCTCGCCCGGGTCCGGCGCTTCGCCGGTGTCGGGTGTCTCTCCGGCATCCTCCGACTCGCCGGGGTCCGGGGCCTCGCCAGCATCCTCCAACTCGCCTTCGTCGGGAGCCTCGCCGGTGTCCTCTCCCTCGCCCGGATCGGTCGGCTCTCCGGGATCGGGAGCCTCACCTGCGTCCGCTCCCGTGTCCGCCCCGGCCCCGGGGTCCTCGAGGGGCGCGTCCGAGACGGGCCCGCCGTCCGACGCGGCGCCGGCATCCGTGGTGTCGCCCGCGCCCGCGTCCTCCCCGGTGACGGGGCAGAGGTCCGAGGCCGTCGGCACGCACTGGCCCGAGGGGTTGCAGGCCTTCACGACCGGGGACTCGATGCAGCCGTCGTCGTCGGGCGCGCAGACGGTGCACGGGTCGCCACAGGCCTTGCCGGCGCACGGATCGTAGGTCGAACCCCCGCACAGCCCCTCCTTGTCCGCGACGCACTGGCCGGTGGGACCGCAGGCCTTCACCACGGCTGTCTCCTCGCAGTCCGCGTCTCCCGGCGCACAGGCCGTGCAGGGATCGCCACAGCCCTTGCGCTCGCAGGGGTCATAGACGGAGCCGCCGCTCCCGTCCGCGTCCGCGGCGCCCCCGGGGATGTCGGGCGGACGCGAGGTGCCCTGCTGGGTCTCGCACCCAAGAGATGCGAGAGCGCTGAAAAGAATGGCGACGGCAAGGGCTGACAGGCGCATGGCCACCTCCGGTGCACCGCGGTCGTCTTAGCCTAGTCCATCACCCAATAGGGTGCGTTGGCAAAAAGGGGGTCTGGGCGACCGGGCAAGCAGTTAGTTCCCGTCCTGAAACTCCCGTTTCAGGACGGGGGCTGTTAGCCGTTAGCTGTTAGCCGTTAGCCAGGCACCTGAGATCACTGCATTCCGGCTAACCGCTAATCGCTAATCGCTAATCGCTGCATCCTGAAACGCGAGTTTCAGGATGCACACCAGTTAGCTGTTAGAGGTTTGCCATTAGCCAACCCGACAGAGGCAAACATGCGGGATTTCAAGAAGTTGACCGTG
>CAZQPP010001001.1:0-1147 GCA_964594295.1 uncultured Myxococcales bacterium
AGCAAGTGGGCTTCGCCTGTCTCCCTCTCCGGCCAGTCGCTGGTGTCTTCACTTCCGAACTTGGCGATCAGCTCCTCGGCCTTGCCTCTCTCGCACATGATCCGCATCTGGACCGTCTTTGCCGTGGGAGCCAAGGGGATGCGGCGCGCCAGGGCGATGACCTGGTCGTACTGCTTGAGGCGGCGCGCGCACAGGGCCGCCTGCTCGAACGCATCGGACTTCTGGCGATCGCTGGCCGTGGCTTCTCCCATCTTGACAAACGCGGCCATGGCCTCTTCGTACTTACGGTCTCGCACCAGCGCCTCCGCGGCTCGCCGATCGGCGATGTAGTCGGCCTGCGCATGGGAGAGGCACGACGCCAGTACAACAAGGAGAATGCACTTGTGCATGGTTGTCCCTACGGCACAAGGAACCGCGCGAACTTCATGGGCACGTGGAAGTCCGGCTTGCCCGTGGACGAAAAGGCCGAGAGTTCCTTGCCCTTCTCTCGCAGGCGCTGCCGGCAAATGTTGAAGTACCAGGGATACGTGTTGCTCGGCTTCCTGCCGGCCACTCCGCCGAGTGGGTCGACTTGCGCGCCTTCGCCGGCTGCCGGGACGCGCACTTCCAGGCTCCAATGTCCATCAGCGATATGGGTGGCCGCCTGGACACCCGATGTCCACAGCGTGTTGAAGCCCTTCTTCCTGTCCAAGTCGACCACGGACCCGTTCGGGCTGATCGCGATCTGGTAGTACGCGTGTGTCTGTGTCTCCAGGAGGAGTTCGACCGTGTCGCCATTCCAGATGTTGGTGTCGTCGTGTTTCCGGGCGGCGATGTTCAGGCTCGCCGCGTCCCGATCCTGGCACCATATCCCAAGATACAGCGAGCCGTCCGCCCACGCGGCTCGGAACGAGGTCCGGAAGTGAGGCCGCGCTCCTGTCTCCAAGTCGCTGAGCCAGTACACCGGCAGGTCCCGCCAAAACGAGTCGTCCAGCCTGCCGTCGAGCTTGATGTCCGCCTTCCGCCTGGTCAGCAGCCGCGCCTTGAGCGCGTCGTCACGGCCCTTGAGCAGCCGCGCGCGGAGTTGCCTCATGCGGTCCATGAACTCGGCCATCATGGCGACGCGTCTCGCGTAGACGCTGTTCTGCCCTGCGGCCTTCTGTGCGTC
>CAZQPP010001001.1:1157-1794 GCA_964594295.1 uncultured Myxococcales bacterium
GCCGATGAGTTCAAAGAAGCGGTCGATGACTTTGGGGTCGCTCGTCGCCCTCATCCAGTTCCGCTCGGAATAGTCGACGAATGCCTTCATCGCCTTGGACGCGGGGCCGTAGTAGTTCCTGTGGTACTCTTCGAGCAGCGCGTCCACGTCCAGGTCCGCGTCCCAGAGCATCCGCGCGTTCACGTAGCAGTTCAAGTGGTCGCTGGCGAGCACGTTGCCTGAGAGATCGTGAGTGTGGTGGTTCCGGTAGACCTCGATGTAGTCGCCCAACGACACGCCCTTCAGGGCTCGCAGATCCCCGGCGATCGCGTGGGGGAAGATGACCGGCACGCTTTCAAACGGCCTCCCGGGCAAGCTGTAACGGAGGTAGTCCCAGACGAACACCTTCTTGGATGGCAGCTTGGCGAGCCAGGCCTTGCGAATGCCCCCGAGGCGCTCGCGCTCCTCCGCGTGGCCGAGGTGACTTCGCCAGTAGCAGAACCCAACGACCAGGTTTGGGCTCATCTGCTCGATCTTGTGCGGCGGCAACAGGTAGGTGGAGTACGGGATGCAGGTGATGTGCTTGTCCGGATGCGTCTTGTAGTTTTCCTTCGCCAGGCGGTTGGTGTTGTCCGACAGATTGTCGGACAGCGACCCG
>CAZQPP010001002.1:0-1793 GCA_964594295.1 uncultured Myxococcales bacterium
ATCCCGTCGTGGTCATCACCTCGAACGGGGAGCGCGAGTTCTCCGAGGCCTTCCACCGCCGGTGCGTCTCTCTGCCCATGACCACGCTGTCTGCAGAGAAGATGACCGCCGTCGTTCGGTCGCAGCTCGGCGATGACGCAGCCACCGCCTCCACCCTGGAGGCCCTCGAGAACATCGAGACCGACGTTGTGCTGCAGGTCGTGTACGCGATGTCGCGCGGTGACGACCTCGAATCGGTCCGCGACGTCCTCCGGCGGACGACCTGACCGGAGCTGCCTTGGCTGATCTCCTTCCAATCGTACGTAGCCTGCTCGACGCCTCGCTTCTGGCCCTCTCGCCGCGCGAGGTCCTCGAGGCGATCTGGATCGGAGCCCAGCTGGCGCCGGAGCCCCAGCCCACGTCCGCATCCGTTGGTGAGGAGCCATCGGAAAGCGGCGACAACGAGGAAGACGATCCCGAGGAGGACGAGGAAGAAGACGAAGGCGAGGACGACGACGAACTCGACGCGCAGGACTATGGAGCCGAGATCGCGCTGCCCCACGGGGAGACCCGAGCGAGAGGGTGGCGTCCGCGCGGCGTGATGGTGCCGCAACCGCCTCCGCGGGCGGTCTCCGTCGCCGATCGCGCCGGTATCGCCGGCCTGGCGTTGCGTCGCCCTCACCCGTATCGCCAGGAGCTCGATCTGCCCCGCACCATCGCGTGGTCCTGCCGGGCCGGCGAGCCCGTCATGGCGATGAGCCCCGAGTGGGTGGCGAGCACCCACGTCGTGCTCCTCGTCGACCATGGCCCGACCATGTCGCCCTGGTCCGGGGAGGCGACGCACCTCGAGCGGCTCGTTCGCACCGTGAGCGGCATGAAACGCTGTACTGTCCTCTCGCTGGACCTTGGGTCGACCCCGGTGTGCCGGTCGGCCAGTGGCGACCGCATCGACTTGACGACGGTGCTCGGAGGGGGGGACGACAACCTCGTTCTGCTATGGACCGACGGCGTTTCCGAAGGCTTCTCTCAACTCGGCGCGTCGCTCGCGAACCTTCCGGCGTCGACCCGCGTGGCCTGGATCCACCCCTGGCCTCGCCCCGCCTGGCGTCGGACCCCCGCCGGCCGTCTGCGGCTCGCACCCCGCGCCGGGCTTGCGGGCACCGGAGCTGACCACGTTCCGCTGCTCGTGGTTTCATCGGATCGTCCGGGCTGGGCGGCCGTCGCCCGTCTGCTTCGAGGAGGGCGACCGGTGGGGACACCGCTCCTCGCGCTCCCCACCGCGGCTCACGCAGCTCGCCCCATTGCCCGGCCGCGGCAGGGCGACCATGCTGCTTGGGCGCAGCTCGTGGCTCGAACGGAGGCCGCGCTGCACCCACACACGATGCGCCTGCTCGGGCTCCTGGCCGCCTTTCCCGCGGACCGCCATCCGCTCGACGCCCCCAAGGCGCTGGCCGCCCACGTCGGCATAGATGCCACGGGGTTCCTGCTTGCCGAGGCGCTGACCAGCGGGCTTCTGGAGGCTGCCGAATCCGGCGGAGAGACCTGGATTTCGTTCCGTGACGCAGACGCGCGCAGGCGTTGCGAGCTGTTCCTCGACCGCGCAGACCTCCGACGAATGGCCGATCTGGCGTCGGCCAGCGAGCTCGTCGCGGCCGGCACCATGGAGATCAACGTCCTCGCCTCATCCGCCGACGGAGAAGTTGAGGCTTCCCCGACAGGCGTCCATCTTGACGCGCCGGAAGCTCCGCGTGCTTCTGACGCAGGGGCGAACCTTGAGGAGGCGTCTCTCGCCGCACCGGAAGGTCCTGCACCTC
>CAZQPP010001003.1:0-1787 GCA_964594295.1 uncultured Myxococcales bacterium
CTGCAGCGTCCCCTTGAGCAGGGTCTTCTGCCCCTCGAAGGTGTCGAGGAGCTGTTCCCGGAAGCTGGCGGCCGTCCCCTCGGCGCCGGCCATCTCCTGGCGCAGAGCCTCGATGGCCTCCGCGCCTCGGAGCGTCACCTCCGCACCGTCGCGCATGGTGGTGAAGCTCGCGTTCATGACGGCGTTGAACGCCAGGAGCCCCCGCGCGCCGAAGGCCTGGACCACCCGCCGGTTGCGCTCCTCCGCGCTCATGTCGCGGGTCGCGTCGGCGAACTCGCTCATGATGTCGACCATCGAGCGCATCTGTCCGCTGGCCTGGTCGAAGACCTGGATGCCGGCACCGGTGACCGCCTGTTGCGCGCGCTGGTCGGAGCCGACTCGCCGGGTCGCCTCGCGGAAGGCCGTGGCCGAGCTCGATGCGTCGATGTTCCGGTTGCGCAGGAGCCCCATCGTGATCAGCACGTCGTCGAGGCTCTGGTTGAAGACCGCGCCGCTCGCGGCGGCCTTGGACAACCCCGCTTCGAAGTCGCGCGTCTGGAAGTTGGTGAGCTGGGTGATCCGTAGCAGCCGATCCGTCACGCCTGCGGCCTGGTCGGCCGCCATCCCGTAGGCGTTCAGCGTGCCGACGACCGCCTCGGCGGCTGAGGCGACGCCGAGCTGACCGAGCGAGCCGGCGGCCAGGTCCAAGACGGGCACAAGTGTCCGGGTGGCCTGCTCCGCTGTCTGCCCCGCGGTGGCGAGGGAGGTCAGACCTTCGATTGCCTCCGTCGGCGAGAACTGCGTCTCGATGCCGGCGTTGATGGCGGCCTCCCGGAGCATCTGGAGCTCGCGGGTGGTCGCCCGAGTCACCGCCCCGATGGCCGCCAGGCCCTGCTCGAACCGTCCCGCCGCGTTGGCGAGGGCGAAGGCCCCGGCGACGGCGGCGGCTCCGGCGGTGAACACCGCCAGCCCGACGCCGAGC
Organism: uncultured Myxococcales bacterium; assembly: GCA_964594295.1. Taxonomy (GTDB): domain Bacteria; phylum Myxococcota_A; class UBA9042; order UBA3505; family UBA3505; genus CAZQPP01. The sequence continues at coordinate 962 of CAZQPP010001003.1, forward strand.
TGGCGGAACGCGCTGGTCATGCGGTCCGTGCCGCCGGTCACGCGCTCGTCGAGGCTAGAGAAGCGGTGCTCGAGCCGCTGCATCTTCCCGGATGCGAGGTCTCGCGCCGTGAAGACGAATCCCAGGCCCATGTTGTTGAGCCCCATCGTCTACCTCCGCTTCCCGGCCTTCTCGAGCTCCTTCGCCTCGCGGCTGCGCTGCGACCCGATCCGTTCGAGGAACCAGTCGCGGTCGGAGGTCGGCATCTCCAGAACCTCTGCCATGCTCACCCCCAGCCCCGAGCCGCCGTGCTGCCGCCAGCACACCTGGAACACGCCTTCTCGCCAGCCATCGAGGTCTACCCGGGGAAAGATGTGCTGCGGTCCCGGCGCCTCGCCGTCCGCTCCCGGCCCGGCATGAAGAAGGTCCGGTCGAAAGGGAGGTCGACCTCCTGGGTGGCGAAGCACTCCGGGCACTCGATCTCGATGGTCGTGTCCACGCCGCAGTCGACCCGGTCGAACTCGTCGACCAGGAAGTCGGCGTCGCGCATGGTCAGGTCCTCGATGAAGCGCCGTCGCTCACGCGGCTCGACGCCCTCGACCTCCACCACCCGGAAGGCCAGCAGCGCCGACAGCAGCCTGTCCCCGGCCCCGCGCCGAAGCTGTGGGAGCTTCCGCTCGTCGGCCCCGGTCAGCAGCCGGAACCACACCCGCTTGTCCGAGTCGGGCAGCACGGTCTCGAAGCGGTTCCCGTCGAGGAGCGCCGCCCTGCTCTCCTCGGACAACGGGCGGCAAGGCAGGTCGCGCAGGTCGAGCTCCCACTCGATGCGGGCCCGGCACGCGTCGGC
>CAZQPP010001004.1:0-1778 GCA_964594295.1 uncultured Myxococcales bacterium
CGATCTGGTTCGGGTCGAGGCCGCTGGTCGGCTCGTCGAGGATGAGCAGGGGCGGATCGTGCAGGAGCGCCTGGGCGAGCCCGACCCGCTGGCGGAGGCCCTTCGAGAGCTCGCCGATGGTCCTCCCGATGACCTCCGCGAGGCCGCAGCGCGTGCCGACCTCCTTGATGCGCTCGTCGGCGCGGGCTCTGGAGATGCCCCGCATGTCGGCGGCGAAGCGCAGGAAGTCGTGGACGACCAGCTCCGAGTACAGGGGGTTGTTCTCGGGCAGGTAGCCGATGTGGTTTCGGACCTCGAGGTTGTGCTCGTAAGCGTCGAGGCCGTTGACGACGATGGCACCGGCCGTGGGCGCCAGGTAGCCCGTAATTATTTTCATCGTCGTGGTCTTCCCGGCGCCGTTGGGCCCCAGGAAACCTACGACCTGTCCCTTCGGGATCGAAAACGAGATTCCTTTGAGCGCTTCGAAGTCTCCGTAATTCTTACGAAGCTCGGAGACTTGAATCATCACCTCGGACATCTTTCTTCCCTCGGTGGCATCGACTCTGAGACCGCGAAACGCGCGCATTTAAGTCACGCGGGCGCGAGGGTCAAGCCCTGATTGCCACGATCGTCTGCCTGCGCTACCCCACAGCCATGCTCGAGCACCTGATCGCCCGGAATGTTGCAACCCTCGCAGCGGTGGATGTGGAGCTCCCCGGCGGCTTCGTGGTGCTCACGGGGGAGACGGGCGCGGGCAAGTCCCTTCTGGTCGAGAGCCTCCGCTTCGCCCTCGGCGGGCGAGCGCGCGGCGACCTCGTTCGAGAGGGCGAGGAGCGGGCCGAGGTCAGCGCCGTCTTCCGGATTCCCGAGGGCCACGAGCTGCTCCGCCGCCTCGACGAGGCCGAGCTGGGCGACCCGGACGAGCCCGAGCGCCTGGTGCTCAGGAGGATCGTCCGCCGCTCCGGCCGCGGCACCCTGCAGGTGAACGGGGCGCCGGTGGCGCTCAGGGCCTTGGACCCGCTCCGACCCCTGCTCGTGGACCTCACGAGCCAACACGACCACGTGCGCCTCCTCGACCCGGCCACCCACCGCGAGCTCCTCGACTCTACGCCCTCGGTCGCGCCGGCGGCCGAGCGCTACCGGAGCGCCTTCGCGCGGTGGCGCGAGGCCCTCGCGCGGAGGGAGGCGCTGGCCGGCTCGGTCAGGGAGCGCGCCGAGCGCGTCGAGGAGCTGAGCGACCTGCTCGCGAGGGCGGAGGCCCTCGGCCCCGAGGAGGGTGAGGAGGAGCGCCTCGAGGCGCGCTGGACGCGCATGGTCCACGCGGAGGACCTCCAGGCCGCCGCCGCCCGCCTCTACGGGCTCCTCGACGAGGCGGACGGCTGCGCCGCCGAGGTGCTCGCCGCGGGCTCGGCGCCGGCCCGCGAGCTCTCGCGCCTCGACCCGGATCAGGGCGAGCCTCTCGCGGAGAGCTTCTTCGGCTTGCAGGCGCGAGATGACCGCGCCGATTGGCTGTGCCATCGCCACAAGGGCGTCCCGAACGGGCTCCGGGAACTCGTGTTCAGTGTGGGAGGCGACGTTCAGGAAGGCAGACAACTCCCCGGAGTGGAAGATGGGGAAGAGCCCCAGGCCACGGAGGCCCTCCATTACGTCGTCGGCCCCGGGGGGGATCTCGAGCTGGCTCTGGTTCGTGAACAGAGGCTCCCCCCCGCTCAGGGCCCGAACCTGCGGCCCATCCTTGTCGAGGTGCTTCGCCATCCTGACGAACCCCTCCGAGAGGCCCACTGAGCTGGCTAGGTCGA
>CAZQPP010001005.1:0-1384 GCA_964594295.1 uncultured Myxococcales bacterium
CGAGGTGAGGCTCTACGACCTCGACCCGGCGGCCCGTGAGGGCGCCCTCGGCGCCGTGGGCCGCACCCTCGACCGGGCGCTGGCCAGGGGGAAGCTCGACGCGGCGACAAGAGAAGCCTGCGCGGAGCGCCTGTCGGCCTGTGACGGCCTCGAGCAGGCAGCCGGCGGCGCGGATCTGGTCATCGAGACGGTGGTCGAGGACCCCTCGGTCAAGGCCGATGTGCTCGCAGCGCTCGCCTCCTGCCTCGACGAGCACACGATCGTGGCGAGCAACACCTCCTCCCTGTCCATCTCCGGCCTCGCGCCCCACAGCGGGCGCCCCGATCGATTCGCCGGCATGCACTTCTTCAACCCGCCCTTCGCCCTGCGGCTGCTCGAGCTCATCCGCGGCCGCGAGACCTCGGCCGAGACCCTGGAGCGCTGCCGGGCCTGGGCTCGGGACATGAAGCGCGTCCTCGTTGAGGTCAACGACTCCCCCGGCTTCGCCACGAGCCGCCTCGGCATCGCGCTCGGCAACGAGGCGATGAGGATGGTGGAGGCCGGCGTGGCGCGTCCACAGGACATCGACACAGCCATGCGCACGGGCTACGGCCACCCGATGGGACCCATCGAGCTCACCGACCACGTGGGCCTCGACGTGCGCCTCGCGATCACGGAGCACCTCCACCGGGAGCTCGGCAGCGACACCTTTGCCCCGCCCGCGATACTGAAGCGGCTGGTCGGCGAGGGGCGCGTCGGGAAGAAAGCGGGCCGCGGCTTCTACCGGTGGGTGGAGGGCAAGCCGGTGGAGGACGAGGGGCGGTGACGGGCGACCACCTGCCACACCGGGCGCCCGGCTCCGACGAGCAGGTGCAGGCCACGCAACGAGAAGCAGCGCTACGCATCACCGTCATCGGCGCGGTGGCCAACGTGGCGCTCGCGGCCTTGAAGGCGGCGATCGGGATCATCGCGGGCTCCTACGCCCTGATCGCCGACGCCGTGCACTCCCTCTCCGACCTCGCGACCGACGCGGTCGCCCTCGCGGGGGTGCACCTCGGCCGGCGCCCGGTGGACGAGGACCACCCCTACGGCCACGGCAGGATCGAGACCCTGGCGACCCTCGCCATCGCCGCCCTCGTCGTTGTCGCGGGGCTAGGCATCGGCGCCGAAGCGGTCCGGAGGCTCCTCGCTCCTCCCGAGCATGCCCCGGAGGCCGTCGCCCTGCTCGCGGCGGCCGCCTCCATCATCGCCAAGGAGGCGCTCTACCGCCTCACGGTGAAGGTCGGGCGGAGCAGCCGCAGCGAGCTGATCATCGCCAACGCCGTGCACCACCGCTCCGACGCCGCGTCGTCGGTGGCGGCGCTCCTCGGCATCGCCCTCTCACGCCTCGGCCTCCCCATGCTCG
>CAZQPP010001005.1:1394-1776 GCA_964594295.1 uncultured Myxococcales bacterium
ACATCGTGGGCATCAACTGCAGCGTGGGGCCGGTCCCCATGCTCGACGTGCTCGCCGGCTTCGTCGTCGCCCTGCTCATCCTGACGGCAGGCCTTCGCATGCTCTGGGCCGCCGCCACCGAGCTCATAGACACGGCGCCGAGGGCCCTGCTCGAGCAGGTCTCCGGCGCGGTCCTGGGGGTCGAGGGTGTGATCGAGATCCACGAGCTGATGGGACGCCGCGTTGGGCCCGTCGTGCACGTCGACGTCCACGTGGTCGTCGACCCGCACATCTCGGTCTCCGAAGGTCACCAGGTCGCCGAGCGCGTGCGCCACGAGGTGCGCGACCGCTTCGACGAGGTGGGCCGCGTGCTCGTGCACGTCGACACCGAGGAGGACCTCGG
>CAZQPP010001006.1:0-1764 GCA_964594295.1 uncultured Myxococcales bacterium
CCCAACGAGAAGAACCCCCACGGCGGGCGCGTGCACAAAGAGGTGCCGATCCCGCTCAGCAACCTGATGCTGGTCGGCGCTGACCGCGCTCCCAGTCGAGTCGGCATCAAGCGCGGCGACGACGGGAAGATAGTCCGTGTACTGAAGAAGACGGGCCAGGAGCTGGCATAGCCAGGCCGGACGCGCCGAGCGGAGACACCGATGTCCAAGCTTCAAGATACCTACCAGCGCGAGATCGTGCCCACCCTCATGGGCAAGTTCCAGTACGCCAACAGGATGCAGGTGCCCAAGGTCACCAAGGTCGTGCTGAACATGGGCCTCGGGGAAGCCATCACGAACCCCAAGCTCATCGACGCCGGCGTCGAGCAGATGACCGCCATCGCCGGTCAGAAGCCCGTCGTGACCCGGGCACGCAAGTCCGTCGCCTCCTTCAAGGTGCGCGAGGGCATGCCCATCGGCGTCCGGGTCACCCTGCGCGGCCCCCGGGCCTATCACTTCCTGGAGCGCCTGCTCCACGTGGCCCTTCCGCGAGTCAGGGACTTCCGGGGCGCCTCGCCCAAGTCCTTCGACGGCCGCGGGAACTACAACCTCGGCGTGCGCGAGCAGGTCATCTTCCCCGAGGTGGACTATGACAAGGTCGAGCGCATCAAGGGGATGAACATCACGATCACGACCAGCGCCCGCACCGACGAGGAGGCCCACGCGCTGCTCGAGCTGTTCGGCCTCCCCTTCCGCAAGCACTGAGCCGGAGCTGATTGACAGATGGCAAGAAAGACCCAGATGGTTCGCATGCATCGCGAGCCCAAGTTCGCCGTCCGGCGAGTCCGCCGCTGCCAGCGCTGCGGGCGCTCCAAGTCCGTGCTCCGTGCCTTCAACCTGTGCCGGATTTGCCTTCGCACCCTGGCGCTCGAGGGGAAGATCCCGGGCGTCGTCAAGGCCTCCTGGTAGGCCTGATAGGAGTCGAGCCGATGATGACCGACCCCATCGCCGACATGCTGGCACGCATCCGCAACGCCCAGATGGCGCGGCACGCCTTCGTCGAGATGCCCTCGACGAAGATGCGCGAGGCCATCGCCGGCATCCTCAAGGAAGAAGGCTACGTCAAGGACTTCTTCCTGATGGAGAACAAGCCCTCCGGGATCTTGCACATCGACCTGAAGTACCGCGGCCCCGCCCTCGGCACGATCGAGAAGATGAAGCGCGTGAGCCGGCCGGGCTACCGCGTCTACCGCAAGGCCAAGGAGCTTCCGCGCCCCCGCGGCGGCCTGGGGATCGCCATCGTCTCCACCTCCCGCGGCGTGATGACCGACAAGTCGGCCCGCGAGCAGGGCGTGGGCGGCGAGGTCCTCTGCGAGATCTGGTAGCGCGCGCAAGGAGTAAGACGATGTCCCGCATCGGAAAAATGCCCGTGGAGATCCCGAAAGGCGTCGAGGTCAAGATCGACGGCCAGTCGGTGACGGTGAAGGGCAAGAACGGCACGCTCTCCCGCGTGCTCCGCGACGTCAGCGTCGAGAACAAGGACGGCTCCCTGGTCGTGACACCCACTCGCTCGGACCGCCAGGGCAGGGCCTACTGGGGTCTGGCGCGGGCGCTGCTGAACAACATGGTCGTCGGAGTCCACGAGGGCTTCACGCGCAAGCTCGAGATCGTCGGCACCGGCTACCGGGCCGAGGTCCAGGGCCAGACCATGGTGCTCAACGTAGGCTACAGCCACCCGGTCGAGATGAGTCTCCCGGACTCGGTCAAGGCCAACGTCGAGAAGAA
>CAZQPP010001007.1:0-1755 GCA_964594295.1 uncultured Myxococcales bacterium
GTCTTCGTCGTACGATTTCAGGTCTTCGGGCGAGATTCCTTCCAGAATCCATCGATCACCGTCCTCACGAACGCCGACAACGACAATGCCACCATTGCGCAGATTCGCCATGGCGAGGCTTGTCCGAATGAGCGAGTAGCGAAGTGCGGTCCACGCCACGCCGCTCTTGAAGTCTACGTCGCGCTCTTCGTGGCACCTTCCGAGAGCCGCCAACACGCGTTCATGGACCGACGCGTGGCCTGGCAATGATGAATCGGGGATTGCGCTCATCGGATGTTCCTCCCCGTGCGCGAACACACTGATTATGACGCTGCAAGTCCTGGCCGCGCAAGACGGGAGACGACTCCTTCAGCGCGCAACCCTTGCTCGGCCGTTCGCATCAGGCCAAGGAGCTCCTCGGGAGGTGAGGCAACGACGACCCGGCGAACCTTCGTAGTCCTGGGTATGGCTCTGGGGCCCTAGCGTTTGCCGGGTGATCCGGGTTCGCGGACGGCGGCGGCTCCGGCGGAACCTTCGTCTCCTGTGCGGCCACCAGCGTGACCTGAGAATAGACGAGGGGATTGTCGACCCCAACGTGGTGGAGTTCCTCGTCGGGCACACGCTCAGCATAGTCGCCGTCTGCACTGACCCCGACAGTCTCCCGCTGGCGGAAGCCGTGGCCTTGGTGCTGGAGGTGCCGGAGCGGCTTTACCGCGACGACGATGGAGAGATCGCCGAGGTTGTCCGACTGCATGTGGGGTGAGGGCGTGACGCTGTCCCGCTCCAGAGGAAGACCGCAGACGGTGGGGTCGTCCCGCAGGAGCGGTGCCACCCCAGTACGTCCACGAACGACAGGCAACACTCGCGCTGGTCAACCACGACGAGCGGCGACCAAGAAGAGGAGACCAACGATGGCAAGGACCACAAGGAAGACCTCGAAGGCGAAGAAGGCGAAGAAGGCGAACCTGACGACCAGGCGCCTCAAGATCTCGCTCGACCACCCCAGGGTCTTGATCAAGCGTGCGTGGAGCGAAGCCAAGAACATGCGCCATCGCAGCTCGCCCTACATCATGAACTACGTAGCGGAAGACGGCTGGCTGGCTGTGAACCTAATCGCGGACGCGGCCGCAGACGCCCTGGGGCACGCGCCGGGCGGTGGAGGTGACGTGCACGTCCTGGTACTCGAGGAGTTGGAGCGCGTCGTGGGCTTGAAGCCCAACTCGCTGGTGCCCCTTTTCTGTCAGGCGGGCGAGTCTCTGCAACGCTTCGTTGGTCGGGGTTTTCGATTGCTCCCGGGAGGACGTAGTTGAACTCTTCTACGTCCTCCACGATGCGAAGGTCTTGGTGCGAAGGTGCCGCAAGGCCATCGTGCGGCTTCAAGGGAGAAGCTGAAGACCTTCGGTGCACCCTCGTCGCGCTCCTGCGGGGCGGAGCTCGGAGTCGCCTGGTGTCGCTGTCGATGAGCAAGGGAGCGACTCTTTTTGCGGACGACTAGTCCAGGAGTATCGTGACACTATGGGCACTACCGCAAACCAACTCCGCGCGTTCATCAAGACTCGGCTCAAGGGCGAGGTTGAGAAAGACCCACGCCTTCAGCACGGCGCTCTCCAAAAGGGCAAGCTGACCGAGCACACTCTGCAGGCCATCGTATGGGATCACCTGTGCCGGTTTGCCAATGGCTCTTGGTTGGCATCCATCGAGGACATCGTTCCGCGGGCGGGGAGGCAGGCCGATATCGTCATGTGCAAGTTGGCGACCGGCAGGGGCATCGACGCT
>CAZQPP010001008.1:0-1748 GCA_964594295.1 uncultured Myxococcales bacterium
ACTCGCCCCTGGCCGACCAGCTTCAACCCCTTTCGCTTCGCTTCGACGCAGCCGGTAGGTCTCGAGCCCGATCTCCTCCAAGGCTGCCGCGTACTGGTCGAGCAGTTCGTTGGTTCGGGCTACCAGGCATGTGCGCGAGACCTTCCCTGCTCGCACGAACTCGCCTATGACGGCCACCTCGTCGGCGAAGCATGGGAGGGTTCGGACGATGGGCTCCTTGCCGAAGACCAAGGACTTGTAGCGGCGGTTGTCGTCGCTGCCGCCGTCGAGGTCGTCTACCTCGATGTTCTGCAGCAAGGCGACCGCGAAACGCCTGATCTCGTCGGTTGTCCGGTAGTTGACGTAGAGCTTGCGGCTGCGCCCGACGATGTTCACTCCGGCGCGGCGAAGGACGACCTTGCGTCGGTAGATCCGCTGGTGGCCGTCGCCCACGATGAAGAGATCGTTGGGCTGCTCCACGGGGACGATTCGCCTGAGGAGCTGGAAGGCCACCGTGCTCATGTCCTGCGCCTCGTCGACCAGCACCGCATGGTAGGGCGACTGGCTGCGTCGGTGTTCCAACAGTCCCGCGGCGTCTCGCATGCCGTCAACGCTCTCTCTCAGACCTCGGGCGTCGAGCAGGTTTCGGTACTCCTCGAAGACCGCCCAGATGGCCCTGCGTTGCTGACGGCTCAGGCGTACGCCTCTCCCCGCTCGCCTGGCCTTTTTGTAGTCCTCGAAGCTGGCGCAGCCGTCGGGCTGCACGACGTAGTCCCACTCCTCACGGAAGAACTGAGGTGAGAAGCCCTCTGGCCGGAGGGAGAGGGCCTGCTCCCACAGATCTCTCAAAGGCGCGCTGGGCCAATAAGCGATTCGGTAGCCGTAACCCTGTCGCTTCAGGAAGTCGGAGACCCACTTGTCGAGGTGTACGACCTCGATGCGGCGCTGCACGCTCGGTGCGCAGAGCTTGCGGAGGTTCTGCTGGATGTCTCGGGCGAGGTTGTTGGTGAAGGTCAAGAAGAGGATGCGGTCGTTCTCGCCGGTGAAGACCTTGGTGCCGAGGTGCCTTGCGCGATGCATCGCGACGACGGTCTTGCCGGTCCCTGCTCCTCCGAGCACACGGGCCGGTCCCCTGAAGTTGGCGGCGACGAGCTTGCGCTGGCTCGGATGCAGGAAGACGCGCCATCGTTCGAGGGGCGCGTCGAGCACGGCCTCGAGCTCCTGGTCATCGGTTACCACCGTGAAGCGGCGCTGGGTTGCGGGTTGGGCGAGGGCGGCCTCGAAGTCCTCGGTGTCGACCTCCAGGGTCGCGTCGATGCCCAATGCGTCGCGGACGGTGTCAAGTGGCTCGCCGGCAGCGAGAAAGAAGAGAGCTTCATAGACATCGGTCGGAAAGCTGCCGGCCTCACCGTCGAGCTGTGCGGTCGTGGCGAGGGCTCGGACCCGGTCCAAGAGGTCGGCCGGCACGCCGACAGAGCTCAGGTCCTCGTCGCTGAAGGCCTCGAAGAGGGTTTCGCCGCCGGGGGCCGGTGCGGACTCGAACAGCGGCCCCAGTTGTGGCGGCGCTGCCGGTGCTTCGACCGGAGCGCTCGCCAAAACCTGCAGGCAGCCCGTGTCCGGGTGGATCACGCAGCGCTTGTTCTTCGCCCAGGCCATCGCCTCGTCGTGGTTGTCGACCCAGAGCAGGACGTAGACGTTGCCTTCGCGCGGCTTGAGCACCACCGCCCGATAGCTTTGGTCGATGCGGACGGTGCGCATGTTCGGGTCGC
>CAZQPP010001009.1:0-1746 GCA_964594295.1 uncultured Myxococcales bacterium
CGACCCGCTCGAGCGCGGCGCCGATCCCGAGCAGGTGGGCGTGGCCGTCGGCGAGGTGGAAGACCACGAAGGCTCCGCCGAGGTCCACCTCCCGGTCCACCTTCTCCTCCCGGCCCGCCGGCACGACGCGCTCCCCCTTCACGACGAAGCCGCGCTCCTCGGAGCCGAAGATGGTCGCGTTGACGTATCGCGTAGTCCGGGCGTCGGCTGTGTCGGGGAGCTGGGTCGTAGTAGCCATCAGGACCAGTGCAGAGGCGAAAGCCGCGGCGTGTCTTCCAAAGTCCAACATCGGTCGCCTGTGTGGAGGCGGAGCGTACCTCCGGGGAGGGCTCCCTGCCAGCTTCACCCTGGCGCCGCGGCCCGCGCTGGGCTACAAGCGCTGACTGCACTGGACAAGGAGGGAGCCATGGAGTCACGCAACCTCGGACGCAGCGGCCTGGTCGTCCCGCCGCTGTGCCTCGGCACCATGACCTTCGGCGAGCCGGCCAAGGGCACCTTCATGCACGAGGTCGCGGCGCCCGCGCAGGTGGGCAAGGACATCATGAGCCGCTCCCTCGACCGCGGCCTCTACTTCTTCGACACCGCCGACGTCTACGGCGACGACGGGCGCACCGAGAAGGTGGTGGGAGAGTGGCTCGCCGCGGAGAAGGGGCGGCGCGAGAAGGTAGTCCTGGCCACCAAGATGCGCTTTCGCATGTACGACGGCCCCCTCGGGACCGGCGCGAGCCGGCGGCGCGTCATCGAGGCCTGCGAGGCCAGCCTGCGCCGCCTGCAGACGGACTACATCGACCTCTACCAGGTCCACATGCAGGACATGGCGACGCCCGAGGAGGAGACCCTCCGCGCCCTCGACGACCTCGTCCGCGACGGCAAGGTCCGCTACATCGGCTGCTCCAACTACGCCGCCTACAGGCTCATGCAGAGCTTGTGGACCTCGGACAGGAGGAACCTGGAGCGCTTCGTCTCCATGCAGATGCAGTACAGCCTCGTCGCGCGCCAGATCGAGCTCGAGCACGTGCCCATCGCCCGCGACCACGGGGTCGGCATCCTGCCCTGGGGCCCGCTGGCCGGCGGCTTCCTCACCGGCAAGATCGCTCACCACGGCAAGCCCCCCGAAGGATCGCGCCTCGCCAAGTGGATGTGGCAGATGGAGCAGCTCGACCAGGATCGCTGCTGGAAGGTGCTCGGCGTGCTGCGCGACGCGGCGGACGCCATCGGCGCGACGCCCTCGCAGGTCGCCCTCGCGTGGTGCATGCGAAAGCCCGAGGTCACCTCGGTCATCTTCGGCGCGCGCACGGTCGAGCAGTACGAGGACAACGCGGGGGCCCTCGACGTGGAGCTCCCCGACGAGCTCTTCACGCGCCTCGAGCAGGCGAGCGCCTTCCCCTTGCCTTACCCCTACGACTTCCTGGAGACCGTCAACAACACCTGGTAGTAAGGCGTTTCGCTCGAGAAACGCCTCGCGTAGGGGTGTTTCGCCCCGAAACACCCGGCCCGCCTGGCGTCTCGCTCGAGAAACGCCTCGCGTAGGGGGTTTCGCCCCGAAACACCCGCCCCGCCAGGCGGGGAGGCTTAGGGCAGATGGCAAAGAAGCGCCTCTACCTCGTCGACGGCACCTACTTCGTCTTCCGCTCCTTCTTCGCGGTCCGGGGGCTGACGAGCCCGGAGGGGGTGCCGACCAACGCCGTGTACGGCTTCACCTCGACCCTGCTCAAGCTCCTCGCCGAGCACAAGCCGGACTACGTC
>CAZQPP010001010.1:0-1746 GCA_964594295.1 uncultured Myxococcales bacterium
GAACCATGTGCGCCCTACCGCTCAGTCCTTCAGCCGTACGTCTTGGCGCGGTGCACAAGGCTCGAGCCAAAGGTCCCCCACCCGGCGTGCCGGTCTGCCGTGGCGGACACCTGCAACTACCTCCTCTTCCAGGACCAGGCAATGCTCTTGATGCACCACCTGAGTGGATTCGATCTATGGGAAGCGGACAGGGTTCGTCGCGCTTTGGGAGCAAGACTGGCTGAGGAAGTCGATGAGTGCCACGCGAAGTTCGTGCACGGCATGCGGTCGATCTGCGGCACCTGTAGGTCCATCGCCGAGGCCACCTGGGAGTGGATCGACGCGGGCTATGCCTACTGCTACGAACGCGGGCACTGCTCGTCGGAGGCCGCATTGGTGCTCTGGATCTTGCACTTGGCAGACAGGTTCGGGCCGGACTTCAGGCAAGCGCTCCGCACGCGCCTTGAAGAAGTTGGACTCTGGGTGGACGCCGAAGCCTAGACGTCATCCGGAGGGTTGGCTCCTCCGTTGCGGCGGGAGGTGGCGGTGTGGTCACTCCGGGAGTCCGGAGCCCCACCAGTCACTTTCAACGATGCAGCACCTAACGCGCGGACCCGTGCGAGCCGACGTGAGGGTGACCCCCGTCAACCACGCGCCCTGCGCCCGGGCACCCGCTCGTGGTCCGGCACCTGTCCGCTCAACTCTCGGAGCTTCTTGGCCGCCAACGAGAGTTGGTTGTTCTTGGGCCTCTTCCGTCCAGCCAGCGCTTGCGCGAGGATCGCCCCGGGGCCGTTGAACAACTCCTTGAAGCTACCGTCGGGGTGGATGTGCAGCCCGAGGTAGTAGTCCGGGACGTGGTCGGCGGGGAAGGTGAGGTGACCGCGCATGGTCGCCTTCACCTGGACGCTGCGCCCGTCGCTCGTCTCGCCGTCGTACTTCGCTGTCAACTCCGGGAGCAGGTCAAGGTCGTAGTGCTCTGCGGCGAGGACCTCGCCCAGGTCTCCGACGAGCCGCCCGTCGAGGGTGAACTTCCGGCCGGGGTAGGCCGCTCGGAGGGCCGCAACGATCTCGAGTAGGCGCGGGACGGCCTCGGAGATGGACATCTTCCGGTTGGCTGTTGGCATGGTCCTAGCCTCCGGGGTGGGCTTGGGGAGGATCGCCACCGGCTGCAGCGGCCTCAACCGGCGCCGAGTGGTTGGTGAAGGTGCCCGTCGGTTGCCGTTGAACTGTCGGAGGGCTACCCTCGCGCTGTGGACCGGAGGTAATGGATGCGCGCCGCCTGTTGGATCGCCGCCCTGCTCACGCTGTGGTGGATGGCTCCGTCCTGCAATGGGGGCTGCGGAGGATCTGCAAGTGAGAGCGGCAAGGCCCACGACGTGGGGGTGTTGCTCGACGATGGCGGCCTCCGAGACGTTCCTGCAACTGGCACAGACGTTCCGCGGGACCGGAGCGCGGCAGGCCCGGATGACGGCACTGCACCCGATGTCCTCTTTGGCGGACCGATGTGCGGCCGTCTGTGCGAGGGGCATGGGGACTGCGACGGCGGTTGGTGCGTGGAGGGCCCGGATGGGGCCGTGTGCACGGTGGACTGCGTCGACTCCTGCCCTGAGGGGTGGAGCTGCAAGGCGATCACGTTGGGGGGCGGCTCGGACCTGACCTCGGTCTGCGTCCCGAAGGAGGCCAAGGTCTGCGAGCCGTGCAAGGCGCGGGCGGACTGCGGTGGCATCCCGGAGTGCGCGGCGCCGGCCGAGGAGTCGGGGGGTGAGG
>CAZQPP010001011.1:0-1744 GCA_964594295.1 uncultured Myxococcales bacterium
CGACGAGTCCATCCCCTCCTGGCTCATCTGCTTCCCCGAGGGCACCCGCATGACGCCGCCGAAGCTCGCCAGGTCACAGGCTTACGCCGAGAAGGTCGGCATGCGCGTTCCGAAGAACCTGATGGTCCCGCGGACCAAGGGCTTCGCCGCGGCCGTCATGGGGCTGCGCGGCCACGCGGCCGCCGTCTACGACATCACCATCGCCTACCCAGACGGCGTCCCGAGCGTCACCGATCTGCTGCGCGGGGCGGTCAGGCGCTTCCACCTGTACGTGCGGCGCTACGCCGTCGACGACCTGCCGGACGACGATGAAGGGCTGTCGGCGTGGCTGCACGAGCGCTTCGTGGAGAAGGACGAGCTCCTCGACGCCTTCGAGGCGGAGGGGCGCTTCCCGGGCGAGGACGTGAAGACACGCCTGCCGTGGTGGTGAGGCGCCCCGCCTGACCATTTGAGGTAGCTTGCCAGCATGAGCCCCCTTCACTCCCGCATCGCTGTGTCGCTCGCCGCCTGCCTGTGTCTTGGCTGCGCCCGGAGGCCCCCCGTGACCCCGACGCCCGCTCCGGCCGGCCCGGTCGCGCCGGCCGGGGTGGTCGCGGCGTCGCCCGACAAGGCCGCGGCCACCGAGCCCGTCGCCGGCATGCCCACGTGGCCACACCGGCCGGTGGAGGATTGCGCGCGTTGCCACCCCGCCATCGCCGGGGAGTGGCGCGCCTCGATGCACGCACGCTCGACCGTCGAGGCCGATCCGCTCTATCGGGCGCTGCGCGCGATGGCAGTCGAGAAGCTCGGCCCCAAGGCGGAGAAGCGTTGCTCGGGCTGCCACTACCCGGACTGGTGGGAGCTCGCCGAGGAGCGCAACGTCAAGGTCGAGGGCGTCTCGTGCGTGGTCTGCCACGAGGTGCACCCCGAGCACCCGGACCGGACGATCCCGTGGACCTTCGCCCGCCGGCACCCGGATCACGAGGGCTCGAACGGCCTGTGTATGTCCTGCCACGCGGAGCTCGAGGCGCCCGACGGCCGTCCGGTGTGCACCACCGGCCACGAGGCCGCCGGGGCGGGCGCCGGCGACTGCTTGGACTGCCACATGCAGCCGGTCGACGGTCCCGGCACCGCCGGCCGCGAGCAGGCGAGCCACGCCTCCCACGAAATCGGCGGCGGCCACTCGCCCGCCATGTTGAAGCTCGCGGCGACCGTGAGGCTCGAGGTGGGAGGCAAAGGCGCGGCCCGCGTGGTGGTGCTCACCGTCGAGGCCGGGGAGCTCGGCCACGCGTTCCCGACCGGCAGCCCGCTGCGCTCGGCGGTGGCCAGGGTGGAGGCCTTCGACGCCTCCGGGGCCTCGATCTGGCGTAGCGCGCCGGATGACCCCTACGAGGCTCCGCAGGGAGCGCTCTTCGCCCGGCTCTTCCCGGGCCCTGACGGGAAGCACCCGGTGCCACCTTTCGCTACGACCGCGAAGCCCGTGGACACCCGGCTTGAGCCGGAGGGCAGCCGTGTGCTTCGTTACCCCTTGCCGACTGGGGCCGTCAGGCTGCGCGCGTGGCTGGAGTACCGCCTGGCGCCGGCCCCGCTGCTCGAGAAGGTCGGCGCGCCCGAGAGCTGGCGCAGACCGGTGGTGCTCAGCGAGGCGACGCTGACGCTCTGAGCGGCGCCCCGGCTATGCCGCCGGGAAGCGGCATGGCCGCCTACTCGATCTTGACGGCGTCGACCAGGATCACCGAGTCGAAGATGCTGTCGCCCTTGTCCG
>CAZQPP010001012.1:0-1741 GCA_964594295.1 uncultured Myxococcales bacterium
TTGTTGCAGGTCTCGGCCGTGGGAGCGCCGCGGCTCGGGTCGAGGTCGTCGCAGTCGGTCGCGCTGGTGACGCCGTCGCCGTCGGAGTCGGTGTCGCAGCCGTTGAGCGTGCCGTCGTCGTCGTAGTCCGGGCTGTTCGCGCCGGAGCTGCGCCCGAGGATGAGGGCCGCGATGGCCTCGAGGTCGTCGTCCTCTGCCCCGCCGTCGCAGTCGAGGTCGGAGCTCTTCTTGGCGACGGTGCCCTTGCAGTCTTCCGTGTCGGCCTGGGGATCGGTGCAGGAGGGGGTGGTGGTGGTCGGGAGCACGTCCGCGTGGAGGCTGTCGGGGAGGCAGACCTTGTGGTCGTTGTAGCCGGGGCGGCAGGTCTCGTTCGATCTGGCGGTGCAGTCCGAGTCCTGGGTGCACTGGTCTGCGGAGGGGGTGCCCGCCGCCGCCCAGGCGGCCTTGACGAGGACCATGCACTGGATGTCCGCCGAGGTCAGCGAGCCGTCCTTGTCGAGGTCGCCCTCGGGAGCCTTGCTGACGGTCGTCGCGTACGCTGTCCCACACCAGAGCAGCACCAGCGAGGCCGCGAGCGAGGTTCGCAGCAGGCGCCTCTTTCTTCCAACATACATCACTATCCAACCGTGGCTCGAGTCCGGCGCCCCTGAAGGTCCGTCCGCCACCCAACGTCGCACCTCAGGGACGTTAGGCATTCTGCCATTCTCGGGCGCTGCCGACAATGGCCAATCCGGGCGCGCCCTCCGCCGCGAATGTGCACGCACCGTAGACCGCGTCGGCTCCCCGTGGCATCCTTGCCCGACTTGGAGCTGCGATGGCCTACACCCTCAAGTCCGTCTTCGTCACCCTGCAAGGGGAGGGGGCGCGGGCCGGGCGTGCGGCCGTGCTCTGCCGATTCGCCGGGTGCAACCTCTGGTCGGGTCGCGAGGAGGACCGCGCCGAGTCGATCTGCGGCTTCTGCGACACGGACTTCCTGGGCACCGACGGCCCCGGCGGCGGGCGCTTCGACGACGCCGCCGAGCTGGCGGCGCACATCCGCCGGACCTGGGACGAGGGGACGAAGGGACAGGGTGGCGTGGGCTACGTGGTCTTCACCGGAGGGGAGCCGCTGCTCCAGCTGGACGAGGAGCTGCTGCGGGCCTGCCGTGAGCAGGAGCTCGAGACGGCGATCGAGACGAACGGGACCATGCCCGTCCCGCCAGGCGTGGACTGGATCTGCGTCAGCCCCAAGGCTGGAGCGCCGCTGCTGCAGCGCCGCGGGGACGAGCTGAAGGTCGTCTACCCCCAGGAGGGGCTCGATCCGCGCGATCTCGAGGACCTCGACTTCGAGCACCTCTTCGTGCAACCGCTCGACGGCCCGGACGGGGATCGCAGCAACGAAGAGGCGACCAGGTTCTGCCTCGAGAACCCACGCTGGCGCCTGTGCCTGCAGGTCCACAAGATCCTGGGGCTCCCGTGACAGCCCGCCTGACGCCCACGCTGACCCTGGCGGCGGCTCTGCTCGTCGGCTGCGCTGCCGCGGACGAGCGCGTGCCTCCCCCCGGCTCACCCGCGACCGCGACCGACGCCGCGCCGGATGCCGGCCCGGCCTCCGACCTCGGGCCCGAGTACGTCCTCCGCCGCGACGGCAATCGGAGCCCCGACGCGGCCACGGCCGCCGACACGGCCACGGCTCCCGACGCGGACACGGCCCCCGACACGGCCCCCGACACGGCCACGGCCCCCGACCCGGGGTCCCCGA
>CAZQPP010001013.1:0-1736 GCA_964594295.1 uncultured Myxococcales bacterium
GATCGCCTCCTATTTCGAGAAATACGCCGCCATCCGCGGCTACATGGACGAGACCATCAAATCCGCCTACTCGCGCGGCTACGTCGCCACCCTGCTTGGCCGGCGCCGCTACCTGCCCGAGACCCGCGCCCGCGGCCACGCCCAGCGCCAGGCCGGCGAGCGCATGGCCATCAACATGCCCATCCAGGGCACCGCCGCCGACATCATCAAGAAGGCGATGATCGCGATCCACGCCCGGCTCGAAGACGAGATCCCCGGCGCCCACATGGTCTTGCAGGTGCACGACGAGCTCGTCTTCGAGGTCCGCGAGGAGAGCGTGGAGGCCGCGCGGGAGCTGGTCGTGTCGGAGATGGAGAGGGCCGTGGAGCTCGACGTCCCGCTGGTCGTGGACGCGGCGTTTGGGAAGAGCTGGCTCGAGGCGCACTAAGAGCCCGCGTGAGTCAGCCTCTCGACGGCAGCCCACGCTCTTCGCAGCTCCGCGTCGGCGGTGACCAGCGCGGCACCGTGACGCTCTGCGACCGCCAGGAAGAGCGCGTCGCAGGCGCTCGTATCCGTGAGTCGCGCGAGCTCCAGCGCGCGGGAGATGTGCATGCTGTGTTGGCGGAAGTCGATGGGGAGCTCAAGGACGCGATCGAGGATCTCCGTCGCCGTCGCGGCGTCGAGGAAGCCGGCTCGCTCCTTCTTCAGCAGGACCTGCGCCAGCTCGGCGAGGACTAGCTCCGGGCACAGCAAAACGGCGTCTCCACGCCACGCCGCGTCGACGTGCTGCTCCAAGCCGTCGGGAAGTGGGCCGTCGGGAACGTAGAGGCGCACCAGTGCGGAGGTGTCAAGGACGGCGACGTTCAACGCTCGCGCTCCGCCCGGATCTCGGCGACGCTGTCCCCAAGATCTCGTCCGGCCAACCGCGCGCGCATGGAGGCCGCCTCGGTCAGGGGCGACTCCGTGTCGAGCCGGCGAAGCGTCTCGAGCAGGACGAGCACCTGCTGCTGAATGCTCCTGTGGTTCCGCACGGCGGTGGCCTTGAGGCTGCGGTACACGTCCTCGGGCACGTTCCTTATCGTCAGGGTGCGCATGACTGCATTGTGCATGCGCATCATATTGGTGTCAACCCGCTGTGCGCCGCGGCAGAGCGACGGAGGAGCTTCTTGGCGCGGGCCCAGAACTTTTTTGAGGCTCGAGCGTCCATCCCGCTGACCCTCACGGAGCAGCACGATGCGATGGACGCCGACTCTCCTCTTCGCGCTCACTTTCGCTTGCGCCGGGGCCGGGCCCGGGATGGCGCACAACGGTGAGGAGCCGGCGTGCACGAAGCGCTACTGCCTCGAGGTCACCGACGCCCGCGGGCGGCAGCTCCCGACCTACCGGTACCGCGGCGGCACCTACGTGCTCGGCGCGGAGGGCCAGCGCTACCGGCTGCGTGTTCGCAACCGGACCGGGCGCCGTGTCGAGGCCGTTGTCTCCGTTGACGGGCGCGACGCCATCGACGGCCGAAAGGCCAGCTGGAAGAAGCGCGGCTACATCGTCGAGCCCTGGGGCGAGGTCACCGTCGACGGGTTCAGGCTCGACCTGAGCTCGGTGGCGACCTTCCGCTTCTCCAAGGTCAAGGACTCATACGCCGCCAGGATGGGAGACGCCCGAAACGTCGGCGTCATCGGCGTGGCCATCTTCCCCGAGCGCCGGCCCCGCCGCCGCCCCCGCCCCGTGCAGCCTCCGCCTTACTACCGCCCCTGGTATGG
>CAZQPP010001014.1:0-1731 GCA_964594295.1 uncultured Myxococcales bacterium
CGTAGCCGCCATGCTCGAAGGTGTGCACGCTGGCCGCGCCACCCCGGCCATGCCCCTGAGCCCTGACGCCTCCCCTCTCCGCCAGTCCCACTCGGCGCCAACAGTCCCACCGCGAGTGCCACTTCGGCACTCCTCTTCCCGCCAACCCGCCCACAACCTCTTGGATTCTCTGGCACTCTGACCCTGACATGCCCTTCGCCTCCCACGTCCGTCCAAGAGGCAAGGCGTCATGCCCCATCGCTGGGCCCAATACCGGCCGAGGACGACCCAGGACAGCGCCATCGTCCGCGTCCTGCGCGAACACCTGCCTGACTTCCTTGAGAGGGTCGAGGCCGACGCCGAGAGAAGCCTCCCCGCCTTCGTCGTCAAGCAGCTCCGCGCCATGGTCTCCTGCGGCGATTTCCTCCAAGGCTTCGCGCGCTTCGAGTGCTCGTCTTGCAGAGCTCCGCTCGTCGTGCCCTTCTCCTGCAAGTCCAGGGTCTGCCCCTCCTGCTCGGCCCGTAGGATGTCCGAGCAGGCGGCCCACATGGTCGCCCGGCTCCTCCCCGCCGACGTCCCCTACAGGCAGTGGGTCATAACCTTCCCCTCCGATCTCGCCCGCCGCCTCGCCTTCGACGCTGACCTCACCTCCGCCGTCATCCGAGTCCTGTTCTCCTGGCTGCGCAAGCGAAGCCCGGCACCAGCCCGGCACTCCCACCCGGGTGCAGTGGTCTTCGTGCAGCGCTTCAACGATGCGGCCGGACTCTTTTTGGGTGTGTCCCACTTGACCCGTCAGCTTCACCGCTGTGGTCGCACGGTGGGGTGACGCCGGCGGTGAGGAGAGCGTGAGGTGTCACGGAGGCGATGTGACGGTGCGGCGATAGTGGATCAGCGCCCGCCAGGACGAACGAGTGTCCCGCGGCGAGGGAACCAGCTCTCCGCGTGGAGCGGGCGACCGAGCGCGCTAGGCGGCGACTTCGCCGACTGGCAGAGGAGTGGGCAGGATGAGTAGCCCGTCCCCCCGGTGCACCGACCAGCCGCAGTAGCGGATGGCCTGATAGAGGCGCAGGTAGGCGTCGCGCCCACTTGGGCCTCGGAAGCCATCGTGTCCTTGCTCCAGCCGCCGCAGACAGCGAATGCCGCTCTCCGCAAGGGAGTTGCGCTGCACCAGTGGGTCGCGGAGGAAGGCGGTCATGTCGTCGAAGCGGTCTGTGAGGAACTCGGTGACCTTGGCGAAGGCGGTGTCCGACTGGACCTCTGGGCGGCGTCGGAGTTTGCCGAGGCGTTGACGCGCGCCGAACTCGCCTTTGCTGTCCCGGAAGATGCCCCACACCCTGTCCATGAAGCCGCGCAGTATGCCTACGTGGGGTTCGATGGCCATGAGGTTTCGCAGCTCTGCGCGCTCCTCGTTCGACATGCGGTGCTCGTTCTTGAAGATCAGCCCTCGACGCTTCCACAGCCGCTTGGCGAGCTCGGTCAAGCGCTGGGCCTCTTCGGCATCGCTCTCTCCCTCCGCCTGGCGCTTGATGGACTTCCGATGCTTGACCAGCGCCCTCCACAAGTGGCGCCAGATGTTCTGGATGATGTGGAAGTAGTCGTACTGGATTGCGGCCTTCGGGAAGACCAGCGGAATCGCCTGACGATAGGCCTTGCAACCGTCGATGTAGAACGCCTCGAAGTCGAGGCCCCAAGACTTCAGAGCTTCCCTACAAATCGGGTAGGGCCTGTAGTAGCGGGGTGCGAGGGGCTTTC
>CAZQPP010001015.1:0-1507 GCA_964594295.1 uncultured Myxococcales bacterium
GGAGACCTATGGCCGGCATCCGCTCTACGAGGAGGTGGAGACCTCCTGCGATCTGCTCGACAACGACTGCGACGGCGAAACCGACGAGGAGCTGCCGCAGGCCTGCGCGTGTGGCAACGGCCGTTGCGAGGAGGCCTTGGGCGAGGACCTCTCCAACTGCCCGTGCGACTGCGCCACCTGCGGCGACGCCAGCTGCTCGCCCTGCGGCGAGAGCCCGCTCAACTGCCCGGAGGACTGCTGCCAGAGTGCTGACGGCAGCGGGGGCTGCGGAGACGGCTACTGTCTCGGCTACGCGTGCGCAGAGTCGCCCGAGAGTTGCCCCGACGACTGCGGGACGGCGTGCGGCGACGGCGCCTGCGAACGGGGCGAGAGCCCCTACTCCTGCGCCGACGACTGCGCCCGGACGGCGTGCGGCAACCGCAGGTGCGAGGCGGGGGAGAGCGCGGAGACCTGCCCGTCGGACTGCACGCCGACCTGCGGAGACTGCGCCTGCGACGGGGGCGAGGGCTACCAGGCCTGCCCCGTGGATTGCGGCTACTGCGGCGACGGCGTGTGCAGCCCGTGCGGTCAACTGAACGAGGACAAGACGCGCTGCCCTTCGGACTGCTGCGCACCAGACGATCCAGAATGCGCGAGCGTGATCCAGGTCTGCCCGGAGCCTGGCGACTGCGACCGCGACGGCTACCCTGACTCCCAGGAGCCGGGCCGGGGCCTCGACCCCACGGATCCGGACACCGACGACGACGGGCTCATTGACGGGGCGGACAACTGTCCGACCGTGGGAAACCCGGACCAGCTGGATGACGACGACGACGGCACCGGCGACGCCTGCGACGAGGGGTGCACGCCCAACTGCGGCTCACGCGAGTGCGGCGCGGACGGCTGTGGGAGCACATGCGGCACATGCGCGAGCAGCGCCACCTGCCGAGGGGGAACCTGCTGGCCGCTGGAATGTGCTCCGTCATGCGAGGGCAAGCAATGCGGCGGGGACGGCTGCGGCGCAAGCTGCGGAAGCTGCGCCCTGGCCGAGATCTGCCGCGAAGGCCTGTGCGACCCCTGCGAGCCCTCCTGCGACGGCAGGGGCTGCGGGCCGGACGGATGCGGGGGCACCTGCGGGAAGTGCGCCGGCTGCGCCGGGCCAGCGCCGGAGCTTTGCCGCACCGACGGCACCTGCCGCGAGGTGTGCTGCCCTGACTGCGAGGGAAGGCAATGCGGCGACGACGGGTGCGGCGGCAGCTGCGGAAGCTGCGATGACGGCGACCTCTGCACCGACGACAGCTGCGACTCCACTTCGGGCTGCGTCCACGAGAACAACACTGCCGGCTGCGACGACCGCGACGCCTGCACGACGTTCGACGCCTGCGCGGCGGGCTCGTGCGTGGGTGGTGCAGCGCCAAACTGCGACGACGAGAACCCCTGCACCGACGACGGCTGCGACTCGGCGGCGGGCTGTGTCCACACGAGCAACGCGGCCGGCTCCGAAGACAGCGCCGCAGACCACCCGGCC
>CAZQPP010001015.1:1517-1731 GCA_964594295.1 uncultured Myxococcales bacterium
GTCATCGGGTTGCGTCCACTCGAGCAATACGGCCGACTGCGACGACCGCGACGCCTGCTCGACGCGCGATGTGTGCGCAGGCGGTTCGTGCGTGGGTGGAGCGCCGCCCGACTGCGACGACGGCAACCCCTGTACCCACGATGGCTGCGACTCCGACGAGGGCTGCAAACAACCGAAGAGGGACGACGTCCTCGACTGCAGAGACCGATAGAAC
>CAZQPP010001016.1:0-1730 GCA_964594295.1 uncultured Myxococcales bacterium
AGTTCCCGCCCTGAAAGCGTAACAGCTTGATCTTACGTTCGAATTGTTGACATCGGAGCTGGCGCTCGTTCGACTCCTGTGATATGCCTCGCGATGGTAAGTACACGAAACCACAGGCAAACGAAACGAGGCCAGTACTCCGATGCGTGGGAGAATAGCAGCCCAACCAGGGCTCGCACCAGTCCAGATCGAGCACGAGCATGCCGGCGAGCTCGAGGAGATCTCCGCGATCCTCGACGAGGTCCCCGAGGTGCTGGCGATGGTGCATGCCGACGTGCTGCCGGCGGACGTGGACCCGGATGCCGGGCGCCCGGGGATGACCGCCGACCAGGTTCTTCGGGCGCTGTTGGTCAAGCAGACGAAGAGCTACAGCTACAAGGAGCTCGCGTTCCACATCGAGGACTCCACGACCATCCGCCGCTTCTGTCGCTACGGGGTCATGGACAAGACGCCGAGCGATTCGGCACTGCAGGCGAACGTTTCCCTCATCTCGGCTGAGACACTCGAGCAGGTGAACCGCGCCGTGCTTGGGATCGCCAAAAGCGACGGCATCGAGACCGGGCGGAAGGTGCGAGTCGACTGTGCCGTGGTCGAGTCGAACATCCACGCGCCGACCGACTCGTCCCTTCTGTGGGACTCGGTGCGGACGTTGGCACGCCTGCTCGTCGATGCCCAGGAGTTCGACCTGACGTTCCCCGATCATCGCCGTCGTGCGAAGCGGCGTGCGTTGGGCATCATGAATGCGAAGTCGCCCAAGCAGCGGACGAGGCTGTATCGGGACCTGCTGAAGGTTGCGAGGAAGACGGTCGGCTATGCACGCGACGCCATCGCCTGCCTTCCCGACGCCGAGGCAAGCGACCTGATGGCCTCTCTGCGGCTGTCCTGGCTCGTCGTCGAGCTGAGGCACTTCGCTGGTCTCGCTGAGAGGGTCATCGATCAGACCACGCGGCGCGTCATCAACGGGGAGAAGGTCCCTGCATCCGAGAAGCTCGTATCGATCTTCGAGACCCACACCGACATCATCATCAAGGACCGACGGGAGGTGGAGTACGGGCACAAGATCTGCGTCGCCGGCGGCACCTCGTCCATGATCCTCGACTGCGTGATCCCGGACGGCAACCCCGCCGACTCGACCCTCGCAACGCCGATGATCGACCGGCAGGCAGACATCTACGGGCGCCCGCCGCGCCAGGCGGCCTTCGATGGCGGGTTCGCCTCGAGGGCAAACGTGGACGCCATCAAGAAGCGTGGCGTCAACGACGTCGCCTTCCACAAGCGACGGGGCATCAAGGTCCACGACATGGTCAAGAGCGCCTGGGTCTACCGCCGCCTGCATCACTTCCGCGCCGGCATCGAGGGCGTCCTGTCCTTCCTTTCGCGCTGCTTCGGTTTGGCTCGCTGCACGTGGAAGGGGCTCGCCCACTTCAAATCGTACGTCTGGGGCTCGGTGGTCTCGGCCAACTTCCTGATCCTCGCACGTCACCGACTCGCGCGGGCTGCGCCACCAGTGTAGACGCCAGGCCGGCCCCTTCACCCGACGAGCGGGGCGACGGCTGCCCGCCAGGGCCAGCTGTGCCTCGGGAACAGGGGAAAGAGCGGTTCGGGCTCCGCCACCGCCCCGATCGGCAACCTCGTCGCTCGTACAGGTCCGCTACCGTCTCTCTCGGCCGCCCCAGAGACATGTGCGCTCACGCCCTCGAGGCCTCAGAACAGGCTTTCAGGGCGGGAAC
>CAZQPP010001017.1:0-1115 GCA_964594295.1 uncultured Myxococcales bacterium
CACCGGGCTGCCCGCCCGAAGCTAGCCTCGCGCCACGGCGCTCCGCGATCTTCGGAGGCGGGGCCCTCCACCGAACGGCGGACCCCACGGTCCGCCGTTCGTGTTTAATGCGAGCGGTCTCGACTGGCTCGGCCGCTTGCCCGCCGAATGGGCAGCCCACCGGGCTGCCCGCCCGAAGCTAGCCTCGCGCCACGGCGCTCCGCGATCTTCGGTGGCGGGGCCCTCCACCAAACGGCGGACCCCACGGTCCGCCGTTCGTGTTTTTGGGCGACGCGCAGCTGTTGAGGATTGCTCTCAATTCTTTCCGCGCCGTGCCGATGAATGCGATAGTGAATAGACAACTCGTGTATGTTGTTGTAGCCAACCGAGCCCCCAACATCACCGCCGCCAGGGAAGCTCCGTGCACCGCCTCCAACTAATCATCTGCGCCGCCGTCGCCGCCTTCGGCATCTCGGCCTGCGGGTCCTCGGACGGTGGCGGGTGCGCTGACGACTACGACTGCCCGGGCAGCCAGCGCTGCATCACGGGGGCGTGCGAGGAGTTCGTGTGCGCCACCGACAAGGACTGCGTCGACAACAGCCTGCGCTGTATCCGCAACCAGTGCGTCGGAGCCAACACCGTGCCGCCCGACGCCAGCGGAGCTCCGGTCAGCACCGACATCTGAGTCTCGAGAGCCGTCTCACGGCGAGACTTCAGCCTGGCGGGGCGGGCAAGCCTGAACGCTCGCGATCCTGTTTCTGCGGGTCAAGTGGGACACACTCCCTCTTTCCGAGTTCAATTTCACGGCGCTAACTGGTAGCTGTTCGGCATCGGCCCGGAGTCGATCTCGCTACCTGCGCGCGCGACCGGCAGCCCCCAGCTGGAGGCCGAGCGCAAACGGCTGACGGTTTGAGAATGTCCCCCGTCCTCGACGCACCCTACGCGGAGCAGACCGAAGAGCCCGACGGCACACTGTCGCGCTTCGTGATGCTCGGGGCGGGGCCCGAACCGGACGGCGACTACCTGGTCGCGCGCATGCGCAAGGCCACCGACGTGGAGCTCGAGCGCGGCGCCGCCGGGGGTGCCGCCCCGTCGCCCGAGGCGCCCATGATCGTCACCCTCGGAGAGGCAACGGC
>CAZQPP010001017.1:1125-1730 GCA_964594295.1 uncultured Myxococcales bacterium
GACTCCACGGATACCGCAACACCGGTTGGCAATGGCGCTGTGGTTCTCGGAGGTGGAAGAGGAGGTCGAGCGCGTAGGACGACTCGACGACTCGGCGGGGGAGGCGCTCCGCGGCCTCGCCGTTCGCTCCGACTGGGCGCTGCACCTCGAGATGCCCGTGAGCTCGGCCGGCGCTTTCTCGCACCTCTCGCTCCAGCTTCAGCTCGTAGCGGCTCTCTGCGACGACACCGTCCGCGCGGTGGCCGATACGACGGCCCTTCGGCTCTGGGGACCGGACACGGTCCGCGACATGCTGGCCGTGCCGGGAGCGCCACCCCTGTCCAACCTCTACGCCGCCCACCTCGTCGGAGACAACGACAGCATGGGGCACGCACGGGGCGCGAAGCTCGGAGCCCCGGGCGAGACGCCGGCCCGGCGCTCCTGGCTGCACACCCACGGGCTCACCCGCCTCGGCCTGCCCGACCTCGAGCTCTTCGGAGTCCCGGGAGAGCTCCAGCTCCCGGCGCAGGAGCTCATCGAGTCGGTCGTAGAGCGCCTCGTGGACAACCCGCGGAGCGCGACGGGCACCTTCCACCTCGCGGGTGGCGTGCGCGGCGCCCTCGCGC
>CAZQPP010001018.1:0-1721 GCA_964594295.1 uncultured Myxococcales bacterium
CCGCCGCCGACTTTGGGCCCATCTCCCAGAGTAGTTGGCCGCGGGCGGCGGCCTGCCGCGGAGACATGCCCGACGAGGAAGCCCGCCCCGCTTCCCTCGCCCGGGGCGTACCAAGACGCTCCACCGCCGTTTCGGCCGGGGACACCCACTCGTCGGCGACACGCTGGTAGACCTTGATCTGGCCCCTGCAAGAGACGCCGGTGACGGGGACGAAGGCCACCACATCACGCGAAGCCGACGCGTTCGCGTGCTCGCCTCCCGAGCGCTCCATTCTCTTGCCGCCGGTGCGCTGCACGTGGAGAAGGGTGCCGCGCCCCGGCCCCTTCGCCTGCTCGGGAGCGCCGGGCTCTTTCTGGCGATAGAGGTCCGCGAGGGAGAGCCAAAAGGCCAGCTCAGCCCCGGTTCCGGCGGGAGCGGAAGCGCGCCCGACCAGGCCCTTGCTCGGGCATGCTCCGGTGCTCGCGCCGCTGGCGAGGAGCTGCTTCTCCGCTTTGGCGTCGAGGACCCTCTCGTTCGGGACAAGGCGCCCCGAGCCGAGCCGTCCCAACAACCTGTAACCGAGAGCGGCGGCCTCGACGTCCTCGCTTTGCGCCGCACGCTCACCGGAACCACCGGAGGCGGCAGCACTCGGTACGAGCCAGAGCGAGCCTGGAAGCAGACACAACACCGCGGCGAGCCGGACGCCCCTCCGTGCCCGGGCCCTGGAGGTCGTGCGCACCCTATGGGCAGCCACACCCCCTCCGCACTGCTAGCGTGCGCGCAGCTTCTCGATCTGCGCGTCGAGGTCCTTGAACTCGGCCTGGGCGCGCTTCTTCAGCGCCTCCCGCGCTTTCTTGCTGAGGTCGTTCATGCGATCGAAGGCCGACGCGAAGGTCTCTGGGTCGAGGCAGACCACGGCGTACATCTCGCCGTCCATGAGCTGGGTCTTGGCGACCTTGGTCCCGTGAAGGCCCATGTCCGTCACATCCCTGGTCACGCGGGTCTGCAGCTCCTCCGAGAACTCCTGGTTGTCGGACGATCCCTGCTCGGCGTAGGTCTTCAGCATCGTGGCCACGTGGGTCTTGACCTGCTTCGCCAGGTCGGCGCGAGCGTTCGTGACCGCCGCATCTCGAGTCAAGCTTCGGACTCCCCGATGCGTAGCGCTGCCAACACCGCAACCGTCGATAGGGTTGTCGAACCACTCGGGAGCGTCGCCGGCCGGCCGCACCCCGGAGCTCGGGCCGCCACAGGCGACCAACAGGGACATGGTGAGCAAGAGTGCAACGAGCGTCTTCGGGCGTGTCATGTACTTCCTCCGTGGCCTTGCGTTCGATGGCTGCTCGCCCGTCGTCCCTAGCTCATCCGTTCCCGGCGGCGCAGCGAGTTCCCTCGTTCGAGGTGGAGCATCGTCCTAGCCGGCACGAGGCCTGTCAAGCGTTCGCGGGGCGCGCGCATAGCCCAGCGGGCCCCCGCACGGTTGGCTTCTCACATCCAACGATCCGCCAACCTTCCTCTCGCGCTCTTCTCTACCAACCTCACGACCGCAGCGCGATCCGGCCCAGGCAGTCTATTTCACCATCGACCCGAGCACGCCGGAGAGGTGTCCGCAGAAGTTGCCGGCCTCGTCGGCGTAGATCGTGTGGATGCTGCCCTTGCCGTCGAGCACGAAGGTCCGTGGCAGACCGGCCTCCCCGCCCTGGCCTGCGGCGCTGACGACTCCGTATTTTCGGGCGATGACGCTG
>CAZQPP010001019.1:0-1703 GCA_964594295.1 uncultured Myxococcales bacterium
TACCTCGAGCACCAGCGCAGAGTCGGGCAGCCCGTCGACCCGGGTTCGCTGCGACCCATGCGGCGGATGCTGCGCGAGAACCACCAGCGGGGCGGCTACGTCAGGGACCTCGGCAAGGTCGTGTCGATGGGCGACCGGCGCGTGCGGACCATCGCCCTCGACCTCGAAGAGGCTGGCCAGTTCCTCGACGTCGACGAGTTCCCCGAAGGCACGAGCCGCAACTGGGGCGGCGCTCGCGACGCCATGAACGCCTGGAACGAGCGCGACTGATGAGGGGGCAGGATCACATGAGCACAGCCAAGGTCACGGCTCCGTACATTCAAGAGCACACCGGGTTCTCCAGTGTCCTCCGGGTCTTCCCGGTCAAGAGCACAAGATCACGCTCTCTCCAGAAGAGATACGTATGTGATGGCTCGACTTCGATTCGGTCTGGGGCGAGGTCCAAGAAGGAAACTCGATCCGATCCCCTATGGGGGAGCCCTCCGCGCAGAAGCGCGTGCTCTTGTGATCTTGAGCCGCAAGCGCGGGTGATCGCTGAAGAAGCGCCCGACACACGGCGACGTGATCTTGCACAAGAACGGCCCGTAGAGGGGGGCAAGAGCACAGAAGCGACATCGGGAGGGGCGCCATGAGCCTCGCCGACCGCTACAGCGGGGACCGCTCGAAGCCCTCCGGGCCGGCCGCGTTCACCTGCTCGCACTACGAGTCGATACCGGGGAGCAAGCGCTGCCGACACTACCTCGACGGCGGGCCCTGCGCCCGGCCGGACGAGTTCATGTGCACCGAGTGGCTCAAGGCGAACGGCCACGCCGAGCCTTCGGCCCCCGCTCCGACTCCCCAGCCGACCGCGGAGCCCGAGCCGAGCGAGGCGGCCCAGAGCCAGGCGGCGACGGATCTCTTCGGCAACCCGCTCCCCGAGCCCGAGCCCGTATCGAGGCCAGCAGGCCAGGTGCGGCGGGAGGCCCCCGCCGATCCGACCCCGATCGACCCGGCCGAGGACACCCCGCCCACCCGCGGGCTGACCACCGAGGACATCGAGAGCTTCAAGGCGCTCCGGGTGGAGGTCTGCCTCAGCTCAGACGCCCTCGGCGAGCTGTGGCTGGTCCCCGAGTACACGGGCCAGGAGCGGCAGGAGATCACCCCCGAGCACGCCGCGACGATCTGTCACGTGCTGCAGGCCTTCCCGGGCTCCCGGGTCGTCGCCTTCGAGAAGAACCCCAAGCCCAACAAGGAGGCCGACGCATGAGTGCGCAGCCGTTCGTCAACAAGCACCTCTCGTACTCCAGGCTGTCGAGGTTCGAGCAGTGTCCGCTCAGCTTCCGCCTCCACTACATCGACAAGCGCCGGGCCGAGCCGGGCGTCCCGTTGAAGTTCGGCAAGCTCGTCCACGCCGTGCTCGAGGTCCTCGTGCGCGAGCACATGGAGGACGAGCGCACCGGGGTGCTCTCCGAGGAGCGCGCCGTCGAGCTCTACCGCGCGGGCTGGGCCAAGGAGGCGCTCAGTGGCATGGAGGTCTTCGAGGAGGGGCTCGATATCGTCGGCGCCTTCGTGCGCCAGCAGGGTGAGCTCGACCACCGGGACGTGCTGGCCATCGAGAAGGAGTTCCGCCTGAAGATAGGCCGCTTCACGGTGCTGGGCTTCATCGACCGCGTCGACTGGGTAGATGACGAGACCGTCGAGGTCGTCGACTACAAGACCAACCG
>CAZQPP010001020.1:0-1700 GCA_964594295.1 uncultured Myxococcales bacterium
TTATCTTACTGGCAAGCGCCAGACCCATCCACAAGGGACAACGCAGTCAGGTCAGCCCGCGACCACCCTCTTTTTCCGTGGTCAGACACATGCGCGCAAGGAGACAGACAATGATGACTGCCTTGCCGAAACTCCGGGTGCAGTCGCTCGCAGTCGTCCCTTCGCAGCTCCATTTGGAGTTCCTCGAGATCCACCCTGACCTCAGTCCGAGCTTCGCGTTGAGGCCGAAGGCCGACAGCTCGACTGGGTCAAGTGGGACAAGCTCCAACAACTGGCTCTTGGGCAAGGTGCGAGTCGACGAGGACAGTTGCTTCGAGGAGTCAGGAGACTCCCGACTTCGCAGTCTGCAAAGCAGCAAGCACCGCGGCGGCAGGAATGGCCGCCAACCGGAGGAAGCTGCTGGTAATGTATATTACCCTATCAAGCCGATTTCGCTGTTTTTTCCGCAACTTGCAGGCGTTTTGATTGGTAACTTGGCGTATGCGATAGCCTCTATTCGTGGGCCTTGCTATAGGCGCTATCGGGTCTCTCTCTCCCGTGCTCGTCGCTCACTTTGGGCCCGGCGGCATTGGCTTTGCCATGCCTCGGAGGTTGCTGCCACACCGCGGGCACGAGCCGTGCTACATACTTCACCCGGACGAAGGACAAATCCGCCCCGGCAACGAGACGGTCTGCGGGCCCACCCACGTTCTCCCCTCGCCCAGCACCAGGCCGATGGCGTACCGCCTGCCCTGGAGCACCCAGACCATCGACACGAACCTCCAGCGATCTCCTCCGTCAGGGGTGCGACGACCGTGGTCAGGGGACGGCTAGTCTTGGGCAGAGTCTTCGACACCGGCTCCGAGGGCGACCGCGATGCCGCGGAGCGAGTGAAGCGCGAATCGGGCAGCCGCCGGGTCCGCAGCGTTGATCGCGTGAAGCAGCGATGTGGCCTCGGCCACCACGCCGGCTTGGCCGCAGGCGTCCTCACCATCGGGCCCTGGCCCCTCACGCTGCTCGCCTGCTTCGAGATCCTCCTGCCCAAAGCGCGCCTCCACGAGAAGCAGCATTGGGGTCGTGGAGAGCACCCGGGCGAGCTTCAGCAGCGTGCTCAACCGAGGTTGTCGCTCCCCTCTCTCGTGGGCGAAAGACAGCCTCGGCCGAGACAAGGCCCGCCGCGCGCAGCTGGCGGCAGAAGACGCGGTGGCTGCGTCCGGGGGTCAGAGGCGACGGGGGTTACTGCCGGGCGTCCTTGGGCTTCCGTCCCCGCTTCGGTGGATGGACGTCCGCGTCCCCGAGCCTCCCTGCGAGCTGCGGAGCTCGCTGAGGGTCCTCTACGTCAACAAGGTCGACGACTCGCACCTCGAGTGCGCGGGCGAGTTTCTTGAGGTGGAGCGCCGACGGGTTCCGCCGCCCCTGTTCGACTTCGCGGAGATAACGGACGGACAGGCCAGCCGCCGCAAGGCTCTCCTGGGTCCTCCCGACAAGCCATCGGGCCCTTCGCACGTTCTCGCCGAGCCGGCGCAGGAATTCGGTGTCGTCCACGTGCCGTGCGTAGCCCACGCCGGGGTATAGAAAACAGTACACAGTTGTGGTAGGTTTTCTGCTCCAGTCGCCATGAGCCACGCCTCAGGATGGAGGACGAGATGAGCACGGGCAGTCGAGCTTGGATCTTGGGCTTCGCGGTGGCACTGATCGGGGCGGGGTGCGGCGCCGAGAGC
>CAZQPP010001021.1:0-1694 GCA_964594295.1 uncultured Myxococcales bacterium
TCCTGCTGCTGCGGACCGCGGGAAGGTTGCGGCCAGCAGACGACGGTGAACCTGCACCTGCGCGTGCCCTCTGCGGGAGGCGGCCATGAGGAGAACATCCAGCTAGGGCAAAAACTCTCCTGGACGCAGGACGCGTCGAGCCGCCGGGGCGCGTGCGAGCTCACGCTGTCC
Organism: uncultured Myxococcales bacterium; assembly: GCA_964594295.1. GTDB lineage: Bacteria > Myxococcota_A > UBA9042 > UBA3505 > UBA3505 > CAZQPP01. Next base: position 172 of record CAZQPP010001021.1, read on the forward strand.
CGCCCTCCGGCATCCGGAAGCTACCTCGACGGGCTCTCCTCCGGCCCATTCTATTGGGCGCCGAAGAAGAGCGTTGCCGTCGCCACGACCGGCACCGTGTTGATCAATGCGCTCCCCCAGGACTGGTACGTCCGCGTCTCCGGCGAGGACCGAGACCCGATCGAGGGTGTCGAGGTGCAGCTTCGCTCGCCTCAGGCCGGAGCCGTAGGGAGCGGAGGGGCGGCTGCGACACCCATCGTGGCCGAGAGCAAGGCGCAGGGCGTCGCCCGGCTCCGCGTTCCCGTCTGCCCGAGGCTCGGAGCGATGAGACCGCGGGTATCGCTCGTGCCCGGGAGCGCTCCTCAGTACACGCCAAGCCAGCCCGACGGAGTGGAGCTGCGCGCCAAGGGCATACCAACCGGCGGCCCCGGGGAGCTAGACCTTCGCCTTGTCGCGTCGCACGCTGTCAGGCGGGTCTTCATCGGCTGGCCGGGGGAGAGCGGCTCTTCGCAGCCGACACCGGGAGAGAAGAGCCTTCCGAGTACGGCCGCCCTGTTCGCGAGGGTGGACGGAGGTGATCCGGAGGTGCTGGAAGACAACCAGGAGCTCACTTGGAGAGTGGGCGCGCGGGTGAGCCTCGAGGTTCGCGGCAGCGACTCCGCGCACATCTCGAGCGTCCGTCTGGACTCTCGCGAGCTCAAAGCCCGGGACTGGGAGCACGGCTTCGACTGGCCCAAAACGGGCGGCAACAAGGGCAAGTCCGAAGACACGGGTGTCATGCTCTACGTAGAGATCGACGAGCCATGTCGCAACGTCGAGCGCAGCGTGCCCGTCGTCTCTCTGACCGACTGCCGCAAGAAGCCCATTCTCCCTCGCAGCTTGAGAGCCAGAGACGACAGCGGCAGCCCACGTCCGCTTCCCGTGAGCGAGGACGGAAAGGTCACGTTGCGCATGGTCAGGGCGGTCGGCCCGAGCTGCCGAGCCTCCCGCTTGCCGGCGGTCGAAGTGCCCGCGGGGGACCCGTTGTACGACTCCGGCCGGCTTGCCTGGAGCGACGGCGGAACCGAGCTCGACGCGCGGCCCCTCGCGCGATTCCCGCGAGCCTACCTGCTCGTCGACATCTCCTCGACGATGGGGAACTACTACTTCGACGTGCAAAAAGCCCTCGGAAAGATCGCCCGCGCTGCGTCTTCCGCCGAGCTCCCCGAGTACGTCTCCCTGACTGCCGCGTACGGCGCGTTGCACCGCCTCAGCAACTCCACGACGGGCATGCGCGACGTGGCGGCGACGGCCCGCTGGCTGCGCAACGAGCTCGAAGACGGGCAGATCTCCTCCCACGGGGCTGCGCCGGCCAGCCTCCTGCTGAGCTTGATCAAGGAGCACCTCGGGCGAAACGGGCACCCCGGCGGGAGCCTGCTCACCCACCACGTCATCTATGTCGGCGGAGACACCGCCCTCGCCAGCCCGGAGGAGCTCCGCCTCGCCGACCGGCTCGCGGCGGGGCGGCTCCCCGGCGGCACCCGGATCAGCGTCGTCCTGCTGAG
>CAZQPP010001022.1:0-1690 GCA_964594295.1 uncultured Myxococcales bacterium
ATGACTCCTCTCCGCTGCTCATCATCCCGGGGCACCTCAGGAGCCATGTCGCCTGTCATCCGCTTCCACCCAAAGCTCAGCCTTCCGCCGGCCTGCCTCTCTCCCAATGGGTGCAGATCTGTAACTGATGGAAAATACATATGTTTTTCTGCCAATCGAGTCACTCCGACGACGATTCTGTCACGACGCGCGAGATCGTACGCTCCAGGAACGTGATGTCGGAAGCCACTGCGTGCCGCTCGCCTAACAATGGCGGGGGACTGCGCGCACCGGCGGCGAGCCGACATCCGTCAGTTTCAGGGCTGCACCCATCGGCCTTGGCGACCCCGAGGGCCAGCAGGTCCTGGAGCGTGTCGCTGGCTTCGTGTGCCGACCCGTAGGCTATGCGGAAGAGGCTCATGGGGCGCTCGGGCTGATCGCCCCGAGGAGCACCCGGAGGTAGTCGTCGCTAACCGCCTTGAGGTTGTGGGCCCACTCGAACGTCCGGACGTACTGGTTGAGGTACTTCTTGTGTACGCCGCGGAAGGGGCGCAGGAAGTTCCGGAGCCCGGTCCAGATGCCCTCCACCGTATTGCAGTGGACCTCGCGGATGCCGTCGCCGTCGTCGTCACGGGCCCAGTCCTCCTTCGGCCCGGAGTGGGTCACGAAGACGTGCATTCGCTCGTGGTCCGACAGCGACTTGTACGCTTGCCACTCATCGGTGTTGATAAGCGAGCCCGGCTCGGTAGCGGCGAGGACCTTGGGTACCAACTCGTCGCGGGTGCTCCTCTTGCAGACCTCGAGGTGGATCTCGCCGCTTTCGCGCCCGACCACTCCGAGCACAGGTGGACGGTCGTTATCCCACGTTCCGTGCCCCCGCACTCGATTGGCTCGACGACGAGGAGGGTCAGCGGGATCGAGATGCGGGACGCTTTTTTTCCCCCGCGTTCTGGTAGAGCTCATCGGCCTCGAGCACGGCGTCCGGTAGTCTGGCGTCCTGCCGCGCCCGTTCGAGGAAGCCCTGCAATCGGTGGCGCCAGACCAGGAGCCACTTCCGGTCGACTCCCATCTCCCGCGCGAGCCTGGACGTCGTCACACCCTGAACGAAGCCCCTCAGCATTTGCACGATCTGGACGACGTTGTAGCGAATCCTCGACAGCGTCGTGTTCGTGAAGGCGTTGAAGTACCGTTCGCAAGTCCGACAGCAGTAGTCGACCAGGGGGGCCCGATCCCTCTTGTGGATGAAGCAGTCCTCCAACGAATGCCCGTTCGGGCACCGCAACCCCTCCGGATGCAGCACCCGGACTAGCAGGTCGTAGCACTTGTGCTCGTCCAGCAGCTCGTTCAACGAGAAGTCGATCGCCACGGGTCTCGCTCCTTTGCGCGCGAGGCCGATGCTGGTCGAAATTGGCGCGACCGCAAGAAAACAGCAGTGGCACGGGCAAGCTCACCCGGCAGCCCCCTTCACATTGCGGAGGGGCTCATCGCCAGCGGTCCCCGGCGGCGGGTGGCACGGGCAAGCTCGCCCGGCAGCCCCCTTCACAAGGGGCGCAGAGCCGGGCGATCAGCGCGAACGCCCCATGAGCCGAAAACACATAGCGTCCGACGCCGCACGAGTCGCCTCGATAGAAAACACATAGCGGGCGGCTGGAGCCTTCTCCCCGCGGTCACGTCCAACGACCTCTATCCCTCCCGGCCGCGGGAACTCCGG
>CAZQPP010001023.1:0-1687 GCA_964594295.1 uncultured Myxococcales bacterium
GCCGTCGTCGCACTCGGGCTCGCCGACCTCGCCGTAGATGTGCTCGGAGAGGCCGGTCTCCGGGTCGCAGAAGTCGGCGGTACAGAGCTCGCCGTCGTCGCAGTCGACGGGGTCGGCATAGCAGGCGAAGCTCTCACAGCGGTCGATGGTGCAGGGGTTTGAGTCGTCGCAGGCCGGCTGGCTCCAGCAGCCCGATACGGGGTCGCAGAAGTAGAGGATGCAGGGATCGCCCTCGTCGCACTCGGAGTGGTCGGTGCAGAGGGGAGGGATGTCGGGGGCGGGGCCGGGGTCCGGGGCCGTGCCGGGATCCGGGGCCGTGCCGGGATCCGGGGCCGTGCCGGGATCCGGGGCCGGGAGACCGGAGTCCGCTGCCAGGTCTGGGGACGGAGCGCCGGGGTCGGTGGTTTGGGGGCCGGGGTCGGCGGTCTGGGGTCCGGGGTCCGGGACCGTGCCACTATCGGCGGCGGAGCCGCCTTCGGAGTCGGTGGCCGCCTCGACGTCGGCCTGGTCCTCGCGCCCCCTGTCGACGCGCATGACGATGTCCATCCCCGACCCCGGATCCACAGCGGCCGCCGCGTCGAGCTCTTGCGCGTCCGCCCGTACCCATTGCTGGTCGACCACCTTCCCGTCGCCGCTGGAGCAGGCCTCGAGGGCGGGGAGCAGGAGGAGGGCACAGAGCAGAGAATGGCGACGCATCCGAAGCACCCTATGTAGCGATGCCGCGTCCAGCAACCACGGCAGACGTTTGGCTGTACACCAGCGTCGTGCTACGCCGAAACACCTTGTCTGCGGGGCGGGCGTTTCGCAAGCGAAACACCTTGTTTGCGGGGGCGTCTTCGGTCTCGGGTCAGCCCATGAGCCCTCGAGCGCCTCGAGCACGGGCTCAAGCTCAAGGAGAAAGCACGATGGACCACCGGAGAGCCTCCCGGGCGATTCTCATCGCCCTCAGATTCGCCGCCATCGCGCTTCTCGCACTCATCGTGACCTTCGCGGGTGCCTGTGAAAGCGGCGAGGGGGAGGTCGGGACCGCGTCTCCGTCCGACGCGAGCACACATGAAGAGCAGGGAGAGGAGGCTGAGTAGGGGAGCCTGGCCGGGTGCCGCGTCGAGCCCAACGTGGCTGCTTCCTTCTCGACACCTTCCGTTCGGGCAACAGATGCTCGATCCGATGCGTGGATGAAAGGTGTAGCCAGGGCGCCCTCGGAGTTCATCGCGCTCTCACGAACCGTCCCTCAGAAGCACCCCTCGTAGTCGCTGCAGTCCGGGTTTTGCTGGCAGGCTTCGAAGTCGGTCTCGTGGATGCACCCGTCGCTCGCGTCGCAGCTGTCGATGGTGCACGGGTTCTGGTCGTTGCACTCGGTCTGGGAGATGTCCGTCCCGGAGCATTGGCCGTTGGCGCAGGTGTCGTCGATGGTGCACTGGTTGTCGTCGTCGCACTCCGCCTGGTTGGCGACGTGCTCGCAGCCGAGGGACTCGCTGCAGGTGTCGTCGGTGCACGGGTTGCGGTCGTCGCATTCCTCGCTCCAGTCGAAGTGCTGGCAGCCTTCTAGGGCGTCGCACCTGTCGTCGGTGCAGGGGTCGCCGTCGTCGCAATCGTTCGCCGACGTGTCGACGCCGGCGCACTGGCCCTCGGAGCAGGTATCCCCGGTGGTGCACGCGTTGCCGTCGTCGCACGCCGCCTGGTTGTT
>CAZQPP010001024.1:0-1683 GCA_964594295.1 uncultured Myxococcales bacterium
GCCTTCCGCGAGGTCCTGTTCCCGCTGGTGGTCTTCCCGCTGGTCCTCCCCCTGCTGATCTGCGGGGTGAAGGCCACCGGCCTCGCCTTCGAGGGAGCGGCCCCGGCCGAGATCCGCTCGTGGACGGGCCTGATGCTTGCCTACGACATGGTCTTCGTGCTTGGTACGGCGTGGCTCTTCCCGATGCTCGTCCGCGACCGCGGGTGAGCGGAGACCGAGGCATGTCAGCCGTCGCGAAGCTCCAGCTCCTCTTCCTGGCCGCAGCAGCCGTGCTGATGCCCCTCGCGCTCTACGCGGTCTTCTTCGTCGCTCCGGTCGAGCAGGAGATGGGCCTCGCGCAGAAGGTCTTCTACATGCACGTCGCGGCGGCGATGACGATGATCCTGCACTTCGTCGCGGCGGGCCTGCTCTCGATAGTCTTCCTCCTCAGACCGAGCGCGAGCACCGACGCCCTCGCCGCCGCCTGCGCGGACGTGGGCACGTTGATGGCGGCCCTCGTCCTCGGCTCCGGTCCCCTGTGGGCGCGAAAGGCGTGGGGCACCTGGTGGGAGTTCGAGCCGCGGCTCACTCTCACCCTGCTCGTCTTCCTGCTCTACCTGGGCTACGCCGCCCTGCGCCGCTTCGCCGGCGACGAGAGCTCCCGGCGCCTGGCCGCCGCCGTGAGCGCCCTGAGCCTGCCGGCCCTCTACTTCATCCACGTGGCGGTGGAGCTCTGGGGCGGACACCACCCACCGAACTTGGCCAAGGGCGCATACACCAGCGACCCCGAGATGCGGCTGACCTTCCTGCTCTCGATCGCCGCCATGTTCTGCCTCAGCCTGACCCTGACCACGCTGCGCGCCCGAATCCGTTTGCTCGAGCACAACCATGACGCCCTGTGGCGGGCGGTGCAGGACGCGGACCTCGACCTGGAGCCGGCCGATGCATAGCCACCTGATCCTCGCCGCGGCCGCCGCCGCGGTCGCGACCTTCGTCACGCAGGCCGCCTTCGCGCAGGCCGGGGCCCCGGCCCGCGAGCAGGTGCCCGGCGGGACCCTGATGCTCGCGGCCTACATAGTTATCTGGGCGGTGCCGCTGTTCCTCGTGTGGCGTTCCCACCGGCGCCTCTCGGATCTCGAGGAGCGCACCCGTGGGGTCGCTCTGCTGTTGGCGCGGAGCGCGTCCTGGGCCGCGGAACCGGCCAGCGAGGAGGCAGCCCGGGAGGAGGCAGCCGAGTAGCCTCTACCGTCAGGGCTTCTTGTTGAGGCGGGCGTAGGCGTCGGCCGGGTTCGTGGGCGGGCCCTGCTTGCGGCCGCCGCGCGCCATCACCCTGGCCTTGATCCAGATCTCGGGGCGCCGCAGCGCGAGGGGCTCCCGGACCTGGACCTCGGGCTCCGGCTCGACCTCCTCGTCGATGATCACGTTCGAGCCCCCCGCGGTGCGGGGGATGGGCGGGTCTCCACCGTTCGCAGGGTCGTCCTTCGCAGTGCCGCCGGCGGGCTCGTCGGGCATTGGGGCCTCCATCGTCCGGGTTGACAGCATAGCACCCGGGCGCCCGACGGAAAAAGGGGCTGTGTCCCACTTGACCCGTCGGAGCAGCGAACGCTCGGCCACCCACGCGGAGATCCGAACGAGGCCAGGCTCGCCTCCGGCTCGCTGCGCGCGTTCGGGCAAGCCCGAACGCTTGCGATCCTGTTCCCGCGG
>CAZQPP010001025.1:0-1680 GCA_964594295.1 uncultured Myxococcales bacterium
CCGGGTGTCCTCCTCGCAGGGCGGGAGAATCTGGGCGTCACAGTCGTAGAGCCAGGTCCCCTGCTCGCCGCAGGCCGGCTGGCTCCCCTGCCAGCCCTCACTGAAGGCCGGGCCGTCGTCGGCGTCGCAGGCCGGCCAGGTGCCGCAGTTGCCGGTCCCGGTCCAGCGCAGCTCGGCCGTGCCGTCGCAGTCGCGATCCCAGGAGCCGCAGGCGTCCACCACCGCGCTGAACTCCCCCTTCCCGGGGTAGGTGCCGGCGTCGTCGTCGCAGCAGTCGCCGCCCTTGTCCGCCTTGAAGTCCCCGTCGGGAGCGCAGAGGCAGACGGCGCTCTCGGAGCCGAAGCCGTCCCCGTCCGCGTCAGCGTAGAGCTCGGTGCAGCCGGCGCTCCCGGGGCCGTCGACCACGCCGTCGCAGTCGTCGTCCACCTCGTTGCAGACCTCAGGCGCCCCCGGGTTCACGTCCGCCCTGTCGTCGCGGCAGTCGGCGCCCTCCCGGGCCGTGTACGGAGCTGTCGCGTCGCAGGCCGTGGCCGAGTCCTCGCTGACGCCGTACCCGTCCTCGTCCTCGTCGCGGAACCAGGGCACCGCCCCCTCGGCGCCGTCGGGATCGGTCACGCCGTCGCAGTCGTCGTCCACGTTGTTGCACCTCTCTATGGCGCCGGGGTGCACCTCCGCGGAGGTGTCGTTGCAGTCGCCGGCGACCAGCGCCATGTAGGGGAAGGTCGCCTCGCACAGGCAGCGCTCGGGCTCCTGTCCCGGGAGAGGCTCCACGGGCCCGAAGCCGTCCTTGTCCACGTCGAGCAGCCAGAACGTGCAGCCCTCGGCGTCCGCCTCGTCGGCGCCCCCCGTGCAGTTGTCGTCGATGCCGTTGCACACCTCCGGCGCGTCCCTGTGCACGGCCGGGTCGAGGGGGCTGCAGTCGGGCCCGGTCTTGCAGACCTGCGGCACGGACTCGGGGCCGTCGCAGGTGCCGTCGTTGTCGTCGTCGGGGTCGGCGCAGTCCGGGTCGCCGTCGCCGTCGCTGTCGAGGGGGTCCTCGTCGGGCACGCAGCCGGAGAGCCCGGAGTCGGTGCAGACGCGCTGTCCTCGGCAGCCGCTGACGGACTCCGGCGGTTGGCAGGAGGTGCTCGCCTTGATGTCTACGGCGTAGGCGCTGCAGGCGCACTCTCCGGAGACCAGGAGACACTGGCGAACCGCGGCCCCCGTCCGGAGCGCGAGGGCTTCGCCGCACTCGAAGCCCTCGGGGCAGTCCTCGTCCTTCTTGCACGCGGTCCCACAGAAGGCGCCGACCTCCTCGCCCATGTTCAGGCAGCGGTCGCCCTGCTCACCTGGGCTGGCCACGCAGTCGGCGTCCGAGCGGCAGGGCAGGCACAGCGAGGTCGGGTCCTGGAGACACGCGAGCAGCGGGTCCTGCCCCGGCAGGGAGAGCAGCCGGCAGCTCCAGCCCTCCGGGCACTCGTCTACGCAGGACTCGGTGCAGCGCAGGCCGCAGTTGGTGGGCAGGCAGAGGCCGGAGGAGCAGTCCCCGCCGGTCTCGCAGATGGCGCCGAAGCCGCCGTCGCCGGGGTCCTCGCCGCAGCCGGGGGCGCGCACCGGCGGCGCGGGCGCCAACACCTCGGAAACCGCGGCCGTTTCGCTTTTACGATAACCGTCAGAAATACCTCGCGTTTATCAACACCT
>CAZQPP010001026.1:0-1680 GCA_964594295.1 uncultured Myxococcales bacterium
ACCTTCCTTTCCCTGGCTGTGGAGGCCGGCGGGGGTTCCGGCAACGGGACCACTCCGACCGTGTTGAACGCCGCCCCCACCGAGCTTGCCGACCTGGGCCGGCACGTCGTGCGGTTGGAGGCGGACGATGGCCACCTTGGTGCCGCCATGGAGGTAGACCTCTTCGTGATCAACGAGGGCGGCTACTTCGTTTGGGGCCCGCCAGAGGTGCCCCGTTTCCTGTCCAACCGGCTCGTCGACGCCATCCGCGCGGTCGGTTGGCCGGCGCAGTGGGTAGACGACCTGAGCGTGATCGAGAACCACGAGTCGGTGTGGGGTGTCTTCGCAGCGTTGGGCTCGGACGCGTACTCCCACTCCCCGACCGAGGTCGAGGCGCAGGTGCTGTTGGATCTCCTGGACGCCGGCGTGCCGCTCTACCTCGAGTGGGGGGAGATCCGGTCGCCCGACCTTGACCTCGGGCCTGCCCTGCAGGGGCTCCTGGCAAAGCTTGGCGTGGCAGATGAGTCGGAATCGCAGCCGGTGGGAGGTGAGCAGGGCATGCTTGCCGCGATCGGCACCCTCTTGAAGACCCTGCAATCGATCGCCGGGTTGTCGGTGGGCAACGGCGGCGTCGGCGGAATTCCATGCGGCGGGGGCTTTGGAGATGTATGCGAGCTGATCGAAGACTGGTGGGAGACGGACGGAGGGCTCGTCGTGCGCCGTGATGACCCCGGCCCTCCCACGATCGCATCAGCACGCGTGCTCGGAGGGATCGATGATCGCGACGAGGCGACCCAAGGCATGCGGGAGCACCTGGACTTCCTCGACGGCGACGGCCCCTGCGCCTCCTTCCGAGCCGGCTGCGTGCGCTTGCGGCCGCCGTGCCTTACCGACGTCCGGACCGATCCGCACAACTGTGGTCGGTGCGGTCGCGCCTGCTCGAACGACTACCCCACGTGCCTCGAGAGTACCTGCGTCGACAAAGTCGTGGAGGTGACCGCGGGAGGCGGGCACACCTGCGCGCGAACCGAGTCGGGGCGGGTACTGTGCTGGGGGCGGAACGAGCACGGACAGGTCGGTATTGGCTCCGGCGGCGATGTTGTCGAGGTGCCGGGGACCGTGTTCACCCCGGCGGAGGGTGCCCGCTTGTTCGCTCTGGACGTAGACGCGGGTGGCGACCACACCTGCGCTGTGGGCAAGAACCGCAGAGCGGTGTTCTGTTGGGGAAAAGGAGAGTCCGGGCAGCTTGGCCACGGCGGCTTCTGGGACTCGCCATTGGCCAATCCCGCCGAAGCACCCGCCGGTGCTGACGTGTGGCCTTTCGTGCGCTCCGTATCGGCCGGTAAGTCCCACACGTGCGCCGTCGCGGACGACGGCATTGCCTACTGCTGGGGAAGCGACCTCCGCGAGCAGCTCGGCGACCTCTGGGTCTGCGACGTCGGCGGAGGCCTCGGGGATTGTTCGCACTACGAGCCCAGCCCTCTGGAGGTCGCGAACCTGACGACGGTCGCCTCGATCACCGCCGGGGCCTCTCACACCTGTGCCATATCGCCGCTTCTCTTCGAGGAGCCCTTCTTCTTCCTGCTTCCGACCGCCTGCTGGGGATACTCCGCCGACGGCCGGCTTGGCCTCGGCGTTGTCGAGGAGGACGTTGTCGAGGAGGACGCTGTCAAGGACAAAGACGTCGCGAGCCCGCAGATG
>CAZQPP010001027.1:0-1672 GCA_964594295.1 uncultured Myxococcales bacterium
GTCGAAGAAGTCCCTGATAGCCCTGACGAGCGATGCGCGCACCCGGAGGATCGCCTGCTGGCGGCGGCTCCGCAGCCAGAGGTGGCGGTGCTCCATCAGGAAGGCGGTGCCGTGCTCCTTCTTGGTGATGGGGTAGTCCGCCGACACGTGGAAGACCTTGAGCGCCCTGAGGTGCACCTCGACGCCGAGGGCGGAGCGCGCGTCCTCCTTGACGAGGCCCGTGACCTCGATGGAGGACTCCTGCGTGAGCCCGGCGGCTTGCGCGAAGGTCTCCTCGGACACGTCGCGTTTGCCCACCACGACCTGCACGATTCCCGACCCGTCGCGCAGCTCGATGAACTGGATCTTGCCCGAAGAGCGGTGGTTTCGGACCCAGCCCCGGAGTGTGACGAGCTCACCCGCGTGCGCGCCCAGGTCGGCGACGCGCACCCAGGGGTGCTCTGGCTTCAGCGTCATTGGGTCAGGGTGCGCCGGTAGATCGCGCCCCCGCTGCCGGCCGCAAGGATCACCTGGTCGTCACACCACACGGCGCCGAGATCCTCAGCGGGGATGCCCGTGGAGACGGCCGTCCAGGTGGTCCCGCCGTCCTGCGTCCGGAGCAGGGTGCCGTCCTCGCCGGCGACGCAGCCGTTGCTCGCGTCGTGGAAGTGGATCGCGAAGAGCTCGATGTCGAGCCCCGTCTCGGCCTCGGTGGCGCTGCCGTCGCCTGTGTTGATGACGCGGATCACGCCGCGGGAGCCGACGGTCACGAGCTTGCCGGGCGTTGGGATCGCCATGTCGTAGGCCATGGTCCAGGGCACGCTCCCCGGCAGGCCGACCCAGTCCGTGTACCACTTGCCCGAGTCGTAGACGGGGTTGGACTCGCGCCAGTTGGCGCCGAGGTCCAGAGACTCGAAGACGGAGCCGTCGAGCATCATCACCCAGCCCTTCTGGTCCCCCGAGTGCTCGATGGCGGCCAGGGGCGTGTTGGCTCCGGTCTTGGGCAGGAAGCCGTCGTTCTTGAGCCACTTGCCGCCCTCGTCGGAGCTCACGGCGACGTCGCTGGTGGCGGCGATCCACACCTGAGCGCCGCCGCAGGAGGCGTCGATGATGCCCGGAACGCGGTTGCCCCCGTCGGAGCGGAGCTGGAGCGCGGGGGCCGTCTGCATGGTGCCGGAGGCGTCGTTCTGGATGCCGGCCCTGGCGCCGAAGACCCACATGCTCGAGTCGGTGCCGCAGGCCGCGTAGAGGTCGCGATCGGTCAGGCCGTGGTCCGCGACCGCGGTCCAGGTGCCGTCTGCGGCGCGCGTGGCCATGGCGCCGCGGACTCCCACCGCGAGCACGCCGCCCGCCTTGTCGCTGACCAGGCGCGTGAAGCGTCGCGAGGGTCCGCGGAGGGCCTCCGGGAGGTCCTCCATCTCCACCTCGGGCGTGCCGGCCTCACCGCCGAGGGTACCCTCGGGGTCCAACCAGGCGATGGCCTCGATGATGTGGCGGTGCATGCTCGGGAAGTAGCCCGGGTAGATGCGCAGCATGGCGTCCTGGCCGGCTTCCCAGCCCGCCGCGTAGAGGGACTCCGCGAAGTCGATGGCCCAGGCCATGGTGTAGTCCTGGCGCACGCCGACGGCGATGTAGATCTTGCGCTTCTGCGTGAACTCGGCGGGGTTCTCGGGATGCTGGCGCGAGCCGCCGA
>CAZQPP010001028.1:0-984 GCA_964594295.1 uncultured Myxococcales bacterium
CTCGCCGCAGGGCGCGCAGGCCCCGTCCCCGCACTCGTGGCAGTCGCAGGGGCAGCTCTCCTTGTCCTCGTGCCCACCTCCGGCGCACACCCCGTCTCCGCAGGCGCAGCCCTCGGCGAAGCCCTCGTCGACGTGCCCGTCGCAGTCGTCGTCGCCGCCGTTGCAGAGCTCCGCCTCGGGCTCGCGCGCGTCGCAGGTCGTCCAGCCTTGTACGCCCCTGCAGACCTGGTTGCCGCTGCACGTCCCGTGCTCGTTGCTCCGAGAGCAGGGGGCCTCCAGCCCCGCCGTGGCCGCAGCACAGCAGGCGGTGGTGCCCACGGGCGCGCAGACCTCCACCGTGTCGCCCGACGGCTCCTCTGCGCGCTCGGCGCAAGCGAAGCCCGAGGAGCAGTGCCCACCGGTGACGCCGCACGCGAGCAGGCACCGCCCACCGCCCTCGGGCGACTCGGCGCAGAGCCCGAGCACACCGCAGCCCTCGCTGCTGCTGCACTGCGCGCACACGTCCGAGGGGAGCGGAACACAGACGAAGGCCGCGTCGGGGCCGAGGCCCCCGACCTGCCGGCAGGTCCAGCCGGTGGGGCACTCCTGGAAGCAGGACAGGGTGCACACGCTCGCGCCCTCCTCGAGCTCGACGCACCAGCCCCCCGGGCAGTCCTCGTTCCCCCTGCAGGACTGGCCGATCTCGAAGCCGAGCTCGGCCTTCCGGCCGGGGTCCGGGGGCCCGGGGTCCGGGCGGGGCGCGTCCGCCGGGATCCCGCCGCCCGGGTCGGCGACGGCGTCGGGAGCGAGGGCTCCCCCGTCGGCCGCGTCCTCCGCCTGCCCGGTGTCGGGCAGCGACGGCGGCGTGCCCCCGCCATCGTCCACGCAGCCGCACCCGAGGGCGACCAAGGCTGCGACCACCACCAAAGGATGCTGTCCTGCCCTGCCCAGCATGACACCTCGAAGCGAGCCGAAAGGGTACTCGTCCGTCACTCGGCCGGCAAC
>CAZQPP010001028.1:994-1667 GCA_964594295.1 uncultured Myxococcales bacterium
GCCCGCCCCGCCCCCGCATCACCCCCCGACCCGCGCCCAACGGGACCGCGCCCGCCACTCGGCCGCCCCCGGCGGCCGACGGCCCTCACGCGGCGCGAAGCATCTCTGAGAAGACAGCGGGCGGGTCGTCGGGTAAGCCGATGTCGGCCGAGCGTCCGCGGTGGAGAGCCTCGCGGCGCGCGTCGGCGCTTGACCGAGCCGGCCTCGGCACCACCTGCAACCACCTGGCGCGCAGATGAAGAAATACATGGCAGCTCTTGTCGCGGCCCTGATGCCTTTCGCCGGCTGCGTGTGCTCCAAGGAGAAAGCGGCGGACACGCCGACGCCACCTCCGGAGCGAGCGGAGTGGGTGCTCCTCAACGCGAAGATCTTCACGGCGGAGGATACGCCCGCGCTCGCGACCGCGATGGTGATCCGCGGCGGCGACATCGTGTACGTGGGCGACCGGGAGGGCGCGGACGCTCACGCCGGCGACGGCGCCGAGGTCCATGACCTGGGCGGGCGGCTCGTGCTGCCGGGCTTCCACGACGTCCACCAGCACACCCTGGAGGGCAACCTGGAGATCATCGACTGTCTGCTGGACGCCGAGGAAAGCGACGCGGAGGCCTTTGTGCCGGTCGTCGCGAGGTGCGAGCCGGCGGCTGGGACCGGGTGGGTGCTCGGATGGGGCCAC
>CAZQPP010001029.1:0-1667 GCA_964594295.1 uncultured Myxococcales bacterium
CGGCACCGACCGCGCGGCCAGAGCCGCCGCTCTGTCGTTCGTCGGCACCCTCCCTGGAGACGAGGCCACGCGAGCGTTCGTAGCGCTGCTGGGCAACGTCGCCCCCGATACCCAGCTCGCGTTGGTCGAGTTGCTCGGCCAGCGAGGAGACCCGGCAGCCGCGGAGGCCCTGGCGAGGTCGCTCCAGAGCGACCGACCGGACGTGCGCCGCGCCGCATGCCGCGCGATCGGGCTTTGCGGGGGCGCTTCAGCCGTGCCCGCGCTAGCGAGGGCTGCCGCGCGTGCAGAAGCCGCAGAGCGCAAGATGGCCGAGGACGCTCTGGCCCAACTCCGAGGCGCCGACGTCGACAAGGCGCTACTGACTTGCCTTGAGAGAGCAAAGCCGAACGAGAAGGTGGTACTGGCACGGGTAATGGGAGCGCGGCGAAGCAAGGTATCGGTGCCTCTGTTGCTGGACCTCGCCGCGCACGAGGACATGTCGGTGCGGCTGGCCGTCATCCGTTCGCTCGGGGAGCTTGCGGACGGGGGCGCGGTGGGCAAGCTCGTCGCTCTGCTCGTGTCGACGAAGGGCAAAGAGGACCGCGCGGCCGCGGAACGGGCAATCGTGTCCGTGGGACAGCGCGCAGGTGCATCGCCTCAGGTGCAAGAGCCAATCCTCGCCGGTCTGCGAGGCGGCAACCCCGCTGTGCGCATAGCGCTGCTGCGAGTCTGCGGACAGCTCAAGGGCGCACAGCTCTTGCAGGCGCTCGACGAAGCCGCGCGAGGCGACTCGCCAACCGTGCGTGATACGGCGGCGCGTGCGCTCGCGGGCTCGCCAGATCCACGTGTGCTGCCCTGCCTGCTGGCCGTCGCGAGGGACGCGGCTGCCCCTGCTCATCGGATCCTAGCGCTGCGCGGCATCGCACGCCTGTCCAGCGAGGCAGGCGAACCAAGAGTGCGAGAGAGGACGCTGGGGGAAGCGATGAAGCTGGCCACGCGTGCGGAGGAGAGGAAGCTCCTGCTCGGCGCGCTTGCGCGTGTCCATACGTCGGGTACATTGGCGCTGGCCCATGGCTCCCTCGCCGACCTTGACGTCTCGGCCGAGGCCGCGGCGTCCTGTGTGGCAATTGCCAGGGGCAAACAAAAGCAACGTCCGGGCGAGGTGCGCGCCGCGTGCTTGAGCATCCTCGAGCGGGCCGGCGAGGGTCGCATCCCACTCGACATCCAGACGAGAGCCAGAGGCCTGCTTCTTGCCACGACTCCCCCGGTCGCGGGGAAGGACATCCGGTTCGAGAAGATCGTGTTGGCCCGACGGTTCCGCTCGTAGGGTGTCGCGGTAGCCGACGTGAACCGGGACGGCCGGAACGACGTCCTGGCAGGGGACGTTTGGTATGCAGCCCCCGACTGGCAGATGCGGGAGGTCCGCACTGTTGGCAAGCACAACCCGGAACGGGGCTACAGCAACTGCTTCGCGAACTTCGCTTCAGACGTGGACGGCGATGGGTGGGTCGACTCGATCATCGTCGGCTTCCCGGCCAAGCCGGCGCTGTGGTATCGGAACCCGGGCGAGTCGTCTGGCCACTGGCCAGTCCACCCACTTGCTCCCAGCGCTTGCGGCGAGACACCGGTCTTCGTCGATCTGCTGGGCAACGGCCGTCCGCTGCCGATCTTCGCCCTCAACGGCAAGG
>CAZQPP010001030.1:0-1663 GCA_964594295.1 uncultured Myxococcales bacterium
GTAGGGCGTCGTGTTGCGCTTGGTGTCCGCGGCCGTCGCCACGGTCTCCACCTCGTCGGGCAGCGGAGTCCTGGCCGCGAACGCCTCCAAGGCCTCGGCGACTCCCCGGTCCTGCCGCGTCGCGAGGCGCAGCGGCAAGCTCGGCACCCCGTCGGCCAGGTCGAGCCCGAGGGGCTTGCCGGCCTCCTCGGTGGACAGGCAGCCGCAGAGGTCGCGCACGTCGTCAGCCACCTGGAAGGCCACGCCGAACGCGAGGCCGAAGTCCCGGAGCGCTTCAGCCGAGCCCTCGTCGCCCGCGAGCAGGGCTGGCGAGGCGCACGCGAAGGCGAAGAGCGAGCCGGTCTTTCCCCTCGCTACATTCAGATAGCCCGAGACCGAGCGGTCGCGCCGCCGCTGAGCGAGGTGCTGCTCCACCTCGGCCGAGAGCAGCTCGTCGAGGGTCTCCCGGTGCGCCGCTCGGAGGGCGGGCGATCCGAGCTCCGCCACGCGATCCTGCGCGCGCAGGAGCATGAAGTCTCCACCCAGCACGCTCAGGGTGTTCGTCCAGCGTCGCCGTGCCGCGACGCGCCCCCGCCGCGTGTCCGCCTCGTCGATCACGTCGTCGTGGAGGAGCGTCGCGCCGTGGGTGAGCTCGACGGCCTCAGCCAGGGCCATCGTCGCGTCGCGCTCCACCTCGAAGGCCTCTCCGACCGCGAACGTGGCCAGCGCCCGCAGGCGCTTCCCGCCAGCGGCGAAGAAGTCTTTCGCGATGGCGTCGAGGGGTCCCGGCCCGTGAACAACATCGGCCAGACGCCCCTCGAGCTCCTCGAGGGGGTCGGCCAGCTCCGTCACGAGCAGACGCTCTAGCATGGTCCCGTCCGGGGCCAGCTCGAGCATGGCGCGCGCAAGGTTCATATAGTTTAAATACTCTTAAACTAGCTGGGGGGTCAACCTGCCCGACGCCCGAGCGCCAACAGCGCCACAAAAGCCTTGCCGCATCCCCGTCCAGCCCCCTATCATCCCCGCCACGGGTGGGCCGCCCCGCAGGGCTCCTTTCTCTTGGGCGGGTGACCCGAGCAGTTGGAGGACGGCAATGATGTCAAGAGGATCCCTCATCGCGCTCCTGGTCCTCGCTCTCGCGGCCTGCGAGTCGAGCCAAACCTCCGTCGTGGTGCACCCGGGGGAAGCCGACACCGGCGCAGGCTCACCTGACGGCGGCGAGGAGGGCTGCACGAACGACGAGCAGTGCGCCGACGAGATCGGCGTCGTCGGGGCGTGCAAGAAGGCCGTCTGCCGCGACGGCCTCTGCCACGTTGACGACATGACCGAAGGTGCGGCCTGCGACGACGGGGACAAGTGCACCGACGACGACGCCTGCGTGCCCGGGGCGGCAGGAGGCATGGAGTGCAAGGGCGCCGCAAAGGCCTGCGACGACGGGGACGCCTGCAATGGTGAGGAGACCTGCGACTCCGCGACGGGCTGCAAGTCCGGGGAGGCCCTGGTCTGCGATGACGGGGACAAGTGCAACGGCGAGGAGACCTGCGATTCCGCCACGGGATGCAGGGAAGGAGAGGCGCTGGTTTGCGACGACGGGGACAAGTGCAACGGCGAGGAGACCTGCGAACCGACCGAGGGCGGCAAGGAGGGCGAGGCCCTGGGCTGCGACGACGGGGACGACTGCAGC
>CAZQPP010001031.1:0-1661 GCA_964594295.1 uncultured Myxococcales bacterium
CCGTGCACGAAGACGGCCGACTGCCGCGCCGGCCTGCTCTGCAACCCGTCGACCCGTCCCGGCCAATGCCTCCCGCCCGGCGGCGAGGACGCGCCCTGCGTGAGCGATGTGCACTGCGAGACCGGCCTGCAGTGCAACACGGCCGTTCAGCCTCCCGCGTGCCTTCTCCCCGGCGAGGCCGGCGACCCCTGTATCGTCGATGCCCACTGTGGCGCCGGGATGCTCTGCAACACGGCCTACACCTCCGCCCAATGCCACCCGCCCTCCACGATCCCGGGCACACCGTGTGTCGTCGATGCCCACTGTGGCGGAGGCCAGCTCTGCAACAGAGCCTACGACCCGCCCGAGTGCCAGCCGCCGGCCACCGAAGTCGACAAGCCCTGCTCGGACGCCGAGCACTGCGCCGAGCCACTCTACTGCGCGCCCGACGGCGCCTGTCGCGCAGGAGCAGAGGGGGATCTCTGCTACGATCGCTGCGTCGAGGGCCTGATCTGCAACCACGGCTACAAGCACTTCGGCAAGCTGAGAAAGCCCCAATGCGCGACGCCCGGCGAGGGCGGTGACACCTGCCTCGAGGCGATCGAGTGCGTGGTGCCGGCCGGGCAGGCTCACCACATGGCGTGCGTGGGTGGAGCCTGCCTCGAGGGCTGGGTCGCGGAGTTGCTGGAGCCGGAGCAGAGCGAGAGATCGTCGTCGGGCGAGGAGCGAGGATACCTGTCAATTTCGCGCGACGGCACAGTAGAGGGAACGACGTGCTCCGGCTCCTCGTTCTTCACAAGTCGTTTTGGCGGATTCGACACGCACGAGACCGGCGTGAGCGGCTGCGACGTGTTCTTCGCGGCAGTCGACGACCTCTCCGTCGCGCACCTCCTGGCTGTTGAGAACAAGCAGGTCGTCCACGCCCATGGTCTCCTCACCATCTCCGAGGGTGCATGGCCCTCGGAGAAGCCGCTGCCCGACCTCAGCCTCTCCTCGGGCTTGGACGACGCCGGCGCCACGGCGCAGCCCGACGGAGCGCTCCACCTCGCGCTGCACGCTGGCGGGAAGCTCTGGTACGCGACCAACGCATCCGGCGGTTGGGTGACCGACATGGTCGACGACGCGGGAGGTCGAGCGCCGGCCATCGCCGTCACCGTCGGCGGCGTGGCCCACGTCGTCTACGGTGGAAACGTCGACGGAAAGCGCGTGGTCCGATACGCGACTCGGAACGCGGAGGGGTGGTCGCTGGAGACAGTGTCGAAGAAGAGCACGAGCTCCTCGACGAATCTTCGCGGCGCCCACACTCTTGCGCTTGACGGGGATCTCCTTCCGCACGTGCTGCTCTACGAGAGGAGCTCCGACGATGCTTACTACTACCGCAGGACAGAGTCAGGGTGGGAAGGGGGCGACGTGCCCGGCTCGCTCCGGGACTCGGATGCGGGGAAACCGAAAGCCCTGGCAGTAGACGGCTCGGGCAACGCACATATCGTCGCCCTCAACGATGGTGGCGACGGACGCGTCGACGTCGTCCACTGGTCCGCCGAACTGTCCAGGGACGGGTACCCGCGGCAGGCCGTTCTCCGGCGGCTGCGATCGTACTGAGGCTTCTCCCTGGCAAGCGATCTTCGCCAGCGGCGCCAGAATGACAGGCGCCTCCTCGTTCTTCGACGCTCCTCTAGCCC
>CAZQPP010001032.1:0-1658 GCA_964594295.1 uncultured Myxococcales bacterium
CCTGGAAGGGCTCGATGTAGGAGGGGTGGTTGTGGCTCTCCATCTTGAAGACCACCACCCAGCCCTTGTCGAGGCGGGCGGCGCCGGCGTTCTCGCCCGGACCGAGCGCCACCTGGGGGCCGCTCGTGGGCAGGTAGGCGAGGTGCACCCGCGAGGACTTGTAGGAGCAGTGCTCGCTCCACATGGCGCCGAAGAGGGCGAGCTCGAGGCGGCTCGGCTGCCTGTCGAGGATGGAGACGACCCGGTCGCCCTCCTCGCGGGTCAGGCCGTGGACGTCGAGCTCGTCGTGGAGGGAGGGGTCGAGGGGTGCTCTGCTCATGCGGCCCTCCGCTCCAGCTCGGTGAGGAGGGAGCGCAGCAGGAGCCGGCCGTCGGTGCCGCCGAGCTCTTCGGCGGCTGCTCGCTCCGGGTGGGGCATCATGCCGAGCACGTTGCCGCCGGCGGAGAGCAGCCCGGCCACGTGGGAGGCGCTGCCGTTGGGGTTAGCGCCATCACTCAAGCTGCCGTCATGACGGCAATATCTGAGCAAAACCTGATCCCGATCCTCCACCTCGCGCAAGACCTCTTCGGGGGCGACCCAGCTCCCCTCGTGGTGGGCGACCGGGATGCGCAGGACCTGCCCACGCTCGAGCCCGTGGCTGAAGGCAGTGCCCGCGCGCTCGACCCGGCTGAAGACGTCCCTGCACACGAAGCGGCGGCCGATGTTCATGCGCATGGCGCCCTCGAGCAGCCGCGCCTCGAGCAGGATCTGGAAGCCGTTGCAGATGCCGAGCACCAGCCCGCCGCGCTCGGCGTGGTCGCGGACCGCCTTCATGACCGGGGAGTACCGGGCGATGGCGCCGGCGCGCAGGTAGTCGCCGTAGGAGAAGCCCCCCGGGAGGAGGACGAGGTCAACCGGGCCGAGCTCCTGCTCCTTGTGCCAGACCATCTGCACCCGGGCCCCGAGCACCTCCTCGAGGGCCCAGCGGCAGTCCTGGTCGCAGTTGCTCCCCGGGAATACGACGACCGCCGCCCTCATGGCAGCGCTTCGCCCGGGAGGACGACCGTGAAGTCTTCGGTGATCGGGTTGCAGAGCAGCGCGCTCGCCATCTCCGAGGCAGCCGCGCGCGCGCGCTCGGGGTCCTCCTCGTTCGGGAGGTCCACGGCGAAGCAGCGGCCGGCGCGCACGCTCGAGCCGGGGTCGAAGCCGGCCGTATGGAGGGCCTCGGCGATGGCCTTTCCCTGTGGGTCGAGCAGGTCCTTCCTCGGCATGACGAGGACGCGAAGCAGCATGACAGCTCCCGGTCAGGAGATTGAGGCGTTGAGGTAGAGCATGGACTCGCGGTGCAGCAGGAGCAGGCTCTCGCAGTCGGCCGGGAAGGCCCCCGGCAACCCCAGCGCCCGCAACACCGAGGCGGCGTCGAGGCGGCGGGACTCGAGGCCGGCGCGCAGGGAGCGCTCGAGGGGCTCGGCGTAGGGCCCGAGCGGCGCCGTCAGGGTGCGCAGCACGGTGGGGAGGCGCTCGCTGACGAGCTCCGGCACGGGGTAGCCCACCTCGTCGTCGAGGGCGCGGCCGACCTTCAGCCACGGTGTGTCGCCGACGTACACCTTGACGGTCGGGGCCCCGTCGGGACCGCCGCGCTGGACCCTGCCGACGCCGGGGATCTCGTCGACGTCCGG
>CAZQPP010001033.1:0-1658 GCA_964594295.1 uncultured Myxococcales bacterium
TACCCAGCAGGCATCGAGGGTCTCGGCCGATATCTGCAACCGCTGCTGCAGCCACGTTTTCGTGGGGAGGTCTCCAAGCTTGCCGAGCAGGTGGGTGAGCTCTATGGGTTCTGGGGCGTAGTGCATCAGCAGATGGACGACCACATGGGCAAGCGCGTCGACTCACGGCGTCCGCTCGAGCATCTGGTGCAGTCACTCTGGAACCACCCCCTCAAGGTAGAGGACCTTACCGAGACCGAGATCTCCATGGTGTTGATGGGGTTGGACGTGCCCTCCATCTCCAAGACGGTGGCGCCGGGCTTCGAGAAGGAAGGGGGCGGCGAGGAGAAGTGGTTCGAGCTCAAGACCGTCCGGAACGTTGTGCGCAAGGCCGTGCAGGCGGACCCGACGAGCAAGAAGCGCAGGAAGGCGAGGAAGGCTGGAGGTTCGGCCGTGGACGGGGAGGGATGACCTCGCCGCTGGGGCTGGATATGTGCTGTCTGAGGTTCTAGCCCTGTTGCCGTTGAGGGGCAGAACGCACGACAGGCTGTAGCGACAAGCCTTGCTGCCAAATGGGCTCTGGGAGCGACAGGGCTAGAGACACGCAGCCCTGCGTGCCTTTCGTAGGGCCATGCACACGAAGGAGTCCATCGTCCCTGGTACTTGGGCCGCGAGAGCCGTAGGAGCGCTTCCGCTCCTTCCGTCGTCGCCGGAGCAGCTCTGGATGCCGGGGATGCCAACGAGGCGCGTGCCCACAGGTGCCGAGGTGGGTGCACAAGGGTGCACCGACGGGTGCCGGGCCCGGTACCGGCAGGGTGCCCTTCGGGTGCTGTCAACCCCCCGAGCGCAATGCCTGGTGAACCATGGTGAAGCCCATGACGACCCCGAAAGAAGCTTCCAAGACCTCCGTCGTCGGCTGGGCTGCCGCTGCGAAGGCGGCAGGGTGTAGCAAGGCCCAGGTGCGCCGCCTCGTGGCGAAGGGCGCCCTGAAGTGCACCCGCGACGACCTCGGACGGCATGTCTTCGACGCTGCGGACTTGGAGGCATTGCGCCCGAACGAGGCGCGGGAGGCCCCCGCCGAGCCGGTGGTCGAGCCCTCCAACGGTCCGTCCCTCGCGTCGCCCGTGGAGGGGGGCACCGCGCAGCCTCTGACCGACGGTGCGGTGGCGGCGTTCGTCTTCGCCGCCCTCGACAGGGGAAGTGCGCTGACGACGATCGTGGTCGAGCGCGCTATCGAGCCCGCGACAGTCGGTCGCCTATTCGCAGAGTGGATGAAGTTGAAGGAGGTGGATGTCTCGGCCCCGTCGGTTCCGGCGGTGCTGGCGGACCTTGGGCAGCGGGTCGCGGAGCTTGAGGAGGTTGTCAACGAGCTCGATGCTGAGGGGTCAGCGCAGCTGAAGCAGCTTGCGACCTCGCTCGCGAGGCGGGCTCGCCAGATCGAGGACGACCCCCTTGCCGGCCTTCGCAGCAGCTGGAGCTGCCCCTGCGGGGGGCGCGGCACGGTTGCCGCCAAGGTCGAGTGCACGACGTGCGGCCATGCCACCAGCGTCGGCTGGTTTCCGGAAGAGGAGGACCGGTGAGCGAGCGGGCGACCACGGCAGACGGGGGGCGGCTCCCCGCCGCGGGCATCGCCCGCGTGCGCGTCGAGCTCCTCGACGGTCGAGTCGTCCTTCTGGAGC
>CAZQPP010001034.1:0-1658 GCA_964594295.1 uncultured Myxococcales bacterium
CGGGGAGATTCGACGTGATCGTCCTGGATGACGTGGAGGACGACATGCTTCAATGGGGCCGCGCCCCGGAGGGCGCAGAGCTGTGCGACCGGAGCCTGTGATCGGCCGGGGCCCCGGTTCGGCGATGGGAATTGTCATAGAGCAAACGCCTCTTCCGGCGCCATTGCGTGCGCCAGCGGCGTCTTGAGCTAGGTCACCGCAGCACCTCGGGCGGCGTGAGCTTGCCGTAGCCCTGCCCTTCGCGCAGCAGGCGTGAGCGGAGCACCCGCCCAATGCCCCAGACCCGGAGCTGGTCGCGCGTCGCGCCACCGAGCCAGCTCGACTGCTGCAGTAGGCTCCCGGCTACCGCACACGACAGAGGGCATACCCAGAGGGGCCAGGTGAAGCTCCCGGCGTTCCAGCTCCCCGTGACGCACGTCGTGATGGCTTCGGCTCCTCGCGGCACGACTGGCAGGAGCCGCAGGCCAAGAAACGCCAACCACTCGGCTCCGACAACGCCCCGCTTGTTCTCGTCGGCCGGCTTGCATGCCTGGTACGCACGGGTCCTCGTACCGCCGACATCCCAGCGGAGCTTCAGCTGCGAGCCCTCCACGTATTCCCAGGGGCCGCACAGCGCGCTCTCGATGGTCGTGGCGTTTACCTTGGTTGCGAGGTTGTGCACCGTTGCCAGAAGCTTCATCCGCCCGGCCATGAAGTTGAGCGCCGTGGGCTTGGTCAGGCCGTTGTTGTCGAGCGCCACGTCGGTGGCGAGACACACGGCCAGGGCGGCGCTTCGTTCGCCTTCGCGGCGCATGCGCCTCAGGAAGCCCGCCATCTCGGCGCGCGGCAGCTTGAAGTTGGCCGACTGGCGCTCCTCGCCACGCCCCTCGTCGGGCAGTCGCAGCGCAGGCTCTCCGGGCCACGAGAGCATGTCCTCGTGCAACTCTTCGACGACTTGGTCCACCGACTCCGCGCCTTCGATCACCGGGTGCCATGTCGCCCCTTCCGTCCAGCGGAGCGTCGGCGCGAGGCCCCGGTCGTCGAGCACCACGAGGGTGCCGAGCGCCGCGAGGAAGCCGAGTGGATTCGTCCCGTCGAGGCCTGTCAGGGACACGCTCATAGTTCGCCTCCTGCGGACTCGATCTCGCTCTGCCGGTGGTCCGCCAGACGGAGGACTGCCTCCAGCCAGGCCACGCCCCACCAGCCGTATCGCTGGGTCAAACGCCAGAATCGGTCCGCCACGCCCGAATCGAGCCGGGTGAGATCATGGTGTGTCACGCCGTCGAAGGCAAATCCCAGGGATTCGGCTCGCACGGGAAGGGAGGTCGCATCCACCACCGCCGGTGGGAAGGGCCGACACCACCCGTGGTGGGACGCAATGAGGTGCATCACGAGGTCCATCAGATCTTCGTCGCCATCCAGGTATGGCTCCACAAGAGCGCTTGCCGCATTCGAGACCAGCGAGACGCTCAGGAGCTCGTGCCGAGCGCCTTTGGGGTAGCCAGCAGCCGCTCGCGCCTGCTCCCGACACCTTCGGTCCCGGTGCGGGATGTCCGACTTCGCGAGGAGATGGTCGTCGGCAGCCCTTGCGGCAGCCTCGATTGCGTCACCGCCACAGAGCATCGCCTGGAACCGCGGGTCTGCCTTCCCGAGGTCGTGGAGCGCCCCAGCGAGCGCCA
>CAZQPP010001035.1:0-1656 GCA_964594295.1 uncultured Myxococcales bacterium
CCGCGACGTGGCTGTCGGGCCGCGCCGGGTCGCAGAGCAGCAGGCGCAGCTCCTCGCCGTCGGTGAGCAGGCCCACGCGCTCGCTGCTCGCGAGCAGGACCCGCTGCGCCACTCGGCTCGGGCTGAAGCGGTAGGCCCGCCCGCGGCGGCTCGGGGCGTCGAGGTCGGTGCCGAGGCCCACGGTCCAGGCCCGCAGCACGCGGCCGTCGCCAGCGGTGTAGAGCCAGCCTCCGTCCTCGGGCCCCTCACGGGTGATAACCTCGGCCTGGCGCTCGACGCGCTCGTAGCCCAGGCGCTCGGTCAGGGGCTCGAGGACGTGGCTCGCCACGCGCCGGTCGCCGCCATGCTCGCCGAGCGCGCGGAGCTTGCGGCGGTAGACCTCCCAGCGTTCCTGGAGCGCGCGGCCCTTGTCGCCGGTGGCCTTCGGCAGGAGCTTGCGCTTGGTGAGCTCGGCCTCGAGCTGGAACTTCACGAAGGGCTCGGGCAGGGCCGGGCCGAAGAAGGAGCAGTCGCTCAGCTCGAGGGCCATCAGCGTGCACTCCCCTCGGGCCCGCCAAGCCCGCTGGCCGGGACCAGCATCAGCAGGCCGAGCGGCAGCGGCTCGAGCACCCGGGCCTCGGCGCGAGCGGTCAGATCTCGGGCGCGCTTCTGGTAGAGGCGCAGCACGCCGTCGGCCTCGCGTCGCGTCGCGGGCGCGTTGCTGCCGTCGGTGGCGAAGGCGGCGAGCCGATCGGCGGGCTCGCTCAGCGTCTTCCAACTCGGCAGCGCGGCGGCCCCGCCGAAGAGGTCCGCCTGGACCTGCTGCACGGGGCCGCACAGGGTCTGCTCTCGAGCCCGCAGCCAGGCGTCCAGCTCGCGACGCTCGGTGTCGAGGAAGCGCTTGTGTTCGGCCAGCTGGGGTGCGGCGAACCCAGCGAACGCGGCTCGGGCCTCATCGAGGGCGGCGGACCTCGCCTCGTCGGCCCAGGCGGCGAAGGCCCGCTCCCACAGATCGCGGGTGGCGGCGGGGCGGCCGTTGTTGATGACCTGGAGCCAGGACTCGGGGTCCGCGAAGACCTGCCGGTTGCCGGTGTGGTCCACGCGCACGGCCAAGACGCGTTCATACTCATGACCGCGGGCGCTCTCGAGCACGCCCAGGAAGGTGCACAGCACGGCGGGGCGGTTTCCCTCGACCTCGACGGCGCTCACGCGGCGGTCGAGCCAGGCGTCGGCCTCGCCGAAGCGGAGGTTGCGCACGCGGTCGAGCGCGCGGCGGACGATGGGGTGGGCGCGGCCGAGGTACCCCAGGCGGCGCCCGGCGTCATCGCGCGTGCGCCTGCGGTCAGCGGTGAGTCGCAGCGTGCGCTCCTCGGCGTCATAGCCCGGGATGTCGCGCAGGCCGTGCGTCCAGATGGGCGGCAAGCGCAGCTCGACGTCGCCTTCAGGGCCGGCTGGTCGTCGGACCGGAGACGCGGCACCTGCGTCAGCTTCGAGCGCGCTGCAGACGAAGTCCATCAGCTCGACGGCGCCGAGGCGCTCGCCCTCGTCACGAGCCCGGCTGGCCTCGGCGACGAGGTGGGCCTCGGCGTTGAGCCCGGCCTCGCCCAGCCAGGCGTTGGTCCTGGCCGCCTTCTCGTACCCGGCCATGGCACGCTCGACCTCGGCGAGCAGCTCCTG
>CAZQPP010001036.1:0-1656 GCA_964594295.1 uncultured Myxococcales bacterium
GTGGATGCTGGGGTGGTCGAGGACAAGAAGGAGGAGGAGGAGGACCCATTCGTCGGCAGGGTCTTCGCAGAGCGCTTCCAGATCGACCGCGTCCTCGGCCAGGGAGGCTTCGGCCGGGTCTACGTGGCCACCCAGCTCAGCATGAGCCGGAAGGCGGCGCTCAAGACGCTGCGCAGCGAACTCGGCGGAGACAAGACGCAGCTCAAGCGCTTCTACCACGAGGCGCGCGCCGCCAGCTCGCTGACCAACCCGCACGTCGTGCGCATCTACGACTTCGGCATCGACGACAGCAGCAAGACCCCCTTCATCGCCATGGAGCTCTTGCGCGGCAGGGAGCTCACCGAGGTCATCCGGGACGAGTCTCCACTGCCACCGCGGCGGGCGGCCCGCATCGCGCAGCAGGTGGCCGCGGCTCTCATCGAGGCGGCAGACCAGGGCATTATCCACCGCGACTTGAAGCCGGACAACATCTTCCTGATGGAGCAGAAGGGACAGCGGGACTTCGTCAAGGTCATGGACTTCGGCATCGCCAAGGTCATCCAGGGCGACTCCTCGCTTCAGGAGAGCCTGACCGGCACCGGGATGACCATCGGCACGCCGAAGTACATGTCGCCCGAGCAAGCCCTCGGCAAGACCCTCGACCCACGCAGCGATCTGTACTCGCTCGGCTGCATCCTGTTCGAAATGCTGACCGGCCGGCTCCTCTTTGACGCGTCGGACTCGCTGGCGGCGCTCATGATGCGCGTCACCGACGACCCGCCGCCCCTGCCGGATCCGCTCCCGGGCGGTGAGCCGCTGCCGACGGCACTGGCTGTGTTGCATGAGCGCCGGGTCGCCCGTGAGCCCGATGGGCGCCCCTCCGATCCCGAAGTGGTGGCGCAGGTGCTCGAGTCCGTGTCGCTCAACGAGGACATCGACGCCGCCGCGGTGCTCGACTCCGGCGGCGCCACGGTCGCGGAGCCCGCGACGGCGGGGTTCGATGTGCACGGCGCCACTGTGGCCGCCGTCCCTACCGACCGTGCTGTTGCTGCTGCACAAGCATCCACGACGGGCTCGGGCTTGGCCCCGACCATGGCCCAGACGCCGAGCGCACCCATGCCTCAGACCGTCGGGCCCACACCGCAGGCAGGAATGCCAGCCGACCCGAGCGGAGAGACGAACCTGGCGGGAGTGCCGGTGAAGCCGGAAGGCCTGCCGCTACGGGGATTGGCCATCATCACTGCGGTGATGGTGGCGATCGGCGTCGGCGCCGCCGCGGTGCTCGCGGGCGGGTCCGACTCGGGCTCCGGCGAGGTAAGCACGGCCCCAACGGCCGCCACGGCCCCAACGCCGGCCGCGGCTCAGGCTACGCCCCCGGCACCACTACTGGCCTCGCCCCCCGCGAAACCAGCGTCACCGAAGCCGAAGCCCGTTGCCTCGAGCCCTGTGCCGGCCGTCGCCGAGCCAGCGGCCCGGCCCGCACCGGCGCCTCCGGCCAGGAAGCGCCCCTGCCGCCTGGTCCTGGAGTCCACCCCCGCCGGGGCCGAGGTGTACCGTGGTGACTCCTACCTCTGCGAGACACCGTGCAACATCGAGGTCGAGTCGAGCGACGAACCGGTAGAGCTCCGCCTGGCCCGAGCCGGCTACCTCGATCGCACCGTGTCCCTGCTCTTCGCC
>CAZQPP010001037.1:0-1634 GCA_964594295.1 uncultured Myxococcales bacterium
GCATGGCGTGACGGGCCAGGGCGACGATGTCGGTCCACAGCCGGCCCTCGCTGGCCCCTCTCACCCGCCCCTTCTCCACCCTGTCGTAGGCGGCCCACAGCCCCTCGGGCGTCCACTGGCGGGGCGGCCTTCGGATGGCGTCGGCCAGCTCCATGATCTGCTTTCGCGTCAGCCGCTCGCCGTACGGTCGCGAGTAGAGGATCTGGAGGGCGTCGATCTCGTCCTTGTGCTCCTCGATGAAGGCCTCGAAGGACTCCACCAGCACCTCGTCGTAGTCGAGGGTGTGCTGGGGCGCCGGCCCCGAGCGGAGCACCTCGTCGACGGTGGTCTCGTCGATGGTCTGCTCCTGCTGCTGCCGCACCTCCAAGAGGGTCTGGCAGAGCGTCGCGTTGTAGGCGAGCACACCGGCTGCCGCCTCCCGAAGCTCCTGCTGGGCGTCCTCGACCTGCTCCTCGGCCGGCTCGTCGCCGGGGCCGAGCCCGTGCAGCTCACGGGCCCTGTCGTCCTCCTCGTCGGGATCGAGCGCGTCCAGCAGCCCGGCGACGACGTCGCGAAGGGGCACACCGCCGCTCGCCTCCTCGACGGCCTCTCGCTGGTCAGGCTCCAGCTTGCGGTCCATCCGGTCGAGCCGTCCTGCGAGGCTCGCGAGCACGTCCTCGTCGCGGTTGCCCGCCCTGACCAGCTCCAGCAGCTTCTCGAACGAGATCCCCTTCGACCGGATGAGAGGCGGATCGCTCTTCGCATCGTCCATCACGCCGACAGCGTCCACGATGACGAAGTGGGTCTTGACCTTGGAGTCGGGCGTGACGGCCTGGAAGTCGGCGTCGGGCATGACGCGGACGCCCCGCCCCTTCATCTGCTCGAACAAGCCGCGGGACTTCACCGAGCGCATGAAGACCACGCACTCCAGCGGCTTGATGTCGGTGCCGGTGGCGATCATGTCCACGGTGACGGCGATGCGAGGCTGGTAGGAGTTGCGGAACCTCTGGATGACCGCCTCGGGCTTGTGCGAGGCCGAGTGCTTCGCCCCGTCGCCCCGGCTGCGCTCGGGCTTGTACGTGACCTTGACGGCCTCCTCGTTGCCGATGCCGAGCTCCTCGCGGACGACCTCCAGGATGTCCTCGGCGTGCTGGTCGTTCTTGGCGAAGAACAGGGTCTTCGGGATCTCGCTGCGACCGGGGAAGATGTTGGTGAACAGGTTGTCCTTGAAGTCTCGGATGACCGTCCTGATCTGGTCTCTGGCGACGACGCTGCGGTCGAGGTCGGTGCCGGCGTACGACAAGTCCACGTCCAGCGCCTTCCAGCGGACGGCCCTCGTCTGCCGGTCGCGCTTCCCAACGACCACCGGGTCCGCCTTGTCGGCGACGAGGGTCGCCCCCTCGATGGTCACGCGCGTCACGATCTCGTAGACCTCGAAGGGCACGTTCACCCGGTCACGAACGGCGTGCTCGTGGCGGTACTCCGAGACCACGTTCTTGTGGAAGAACGCGAAGGTGTGCTTCGCAGGTGTCGCGGTCAGGCCGACGAGGTGCGCGTCGAAGTACTCCAGCACCTGACGCCAGAGGCTGTAGATCGAGCGGTGGCATTCGTCGATGACCACCACGTCGAAGAACTCGGGCGGGATGTGCTTCGAG
>CAZQPP010001038.1:0-1608 GCA_964594295.1 uncultured Myxococcales bacterium
CGCGTCGGCTACCGAGCATTGCGGCTCCACCGGGTCAAGTGGGACACACCCGAAAAAAGTCGAAGAGCCGCTTGCGCGCGGCGGCTTAGCCTGGCCGAGGGTAACTTCTCAAGAAGTCCGGGCAGAGTGGCAGATTGGCTCGCGCAAAGGCGCCAAGACGCCAAGAGCGCGAGGAAAAAAGCTTTGTCTTCGCGCCTTTGCGGCTTTGCGCGAGATTCTCTTGGTCGGCGAACTGGGTAGCGGGCTGGCTTTCTTGCCCGGGGTTATTGAGAACCTACGGCCGTGGCTGTGCTCGTTGGCCGATTGGGCCGCCAAGGCGGCCAAATACGGCCCGGTGCGCTCGAAAACTACGCGGCGTTGTCGGGTTCGTAGGTGAGCCCACGCGCCCAGCCCTTTCGGAGTGAGGGCTCACTCCGTCCGTTGTGGGTGCCGGGCGCCCAGCTCTCCCCGAGTGAGGGGTCTCTCCGCACGCTGCGGGCGTGTGGCGCCCCTTCACTCCGATAGCAACGCCTCGATCTGCTCGATCAGATCCACCCGGTGCACCAGGTCAGCCAGGTAGTCCAGGCGCTCCGTGTAGATCACCGCCTTCGGCCCCAGGTCATATGCGTCGTACCAGCGCTCGTAGAGCTCGTGCAGGCGGCGCAGGTAGCTGAGCGGGATGTCCTTCTCCATCGCCCGCCCGCGTGTCCTGATCCTGCGCCTCTGACCGCGCACGCTGCAGCTCAGGTAGATCAGCAGGTCGGGCGCGCGGATCTGGCCGCGGATGACCTCGTAGAGGGCGCGGTAGGTCTCGTAGTCCCTTCCGGTCAGGACGCGGCGCCGGCGCAGGACCTCGACGAAGATCTCGGCGTCCTCGTAGATGGTGCGGTCGAGGACGACCCTGTCGTCGGCGCGCTCGGCCTCCACGTGCAGGGCGAACTTCCGGCTGAGGTAGAAGACCTGGGACGGGAAGGCCCAGCGGCGCATGTCCTCGTAGAAGTCGGCGAGGTAGGGGTTGGTGCCGACGGGCTCGTAGAGGGGGCGCATGCCGAAGCGCTTCGACAGGAAATGCACCAGCGTCGACTTGCCCGCTCCGATGCTGCCGGCGACGGCGACATAACGAGTCCTCATGGGCCCGCCTTGTACCCTGGCAATCGGTTCTCGTCGACGGCGGGAGAGGCACCGAGCGGCCGCCCGGCGGGCCAATTGCTGCGCGCGGCTCTCCGCTGGTAGGTTCCCTCCCCCTGCGAGGAGCCATGAGAGATTTCAAAGTCAGCGTCCTGATGGGAAGCCCACGCGACTACCCGGTCATGGGGGTGACCGCCGGAGTGTTGTCGGAGCTGGGCATCGCACACGACGTCTTCGTCACCTCGGCCCACAAGACCCCGGAGCGCACGCACCGCTACATCGAGGAGGCGGTCGCTCGCGACGTGAAGGTAATGATCGGCGGCGCCGGCGCCGTAGAGGCCGCGATCTCGGTAATGACGATACTGCGCGGCATCGTTCCGGCCACCATGAACCTGATCTATCCGGACCCGGAGTGCGACCTGGACTACGTGCCCAACGTGCCGCGCCACGTGAACGTCAAGACGGTGCTTTCCAATTCCTTCGGCTTCGGGGGGCACAACT
>CAZQPP010001039.1:0-1608 GCA_964594295.1 uncultured Myxococcales bacterium
GGCCAGCTCGGGGACGGCACCAACACGACGCCCGTCACACCCGTGGCGGTGACGAACCTCGAGGCCGTCAAGGACCTGGCCGCCGGCAGAGAGCACACCTGCGCCGCGACCGAGGACGGTCGCGCCTGGTGCTGGGGCCGAGGTGACTCGGGCCAGATGGGCCACGGGTCAAACACCGGCAGCCACGTCCCTGTCGAGGTGCCCGGTGTCGCCGACGTCGTCACCGTCGCCGCCGGCACGAGCTTCTCCTGCGCGATGACCGGAGCTGGAGCCCTCTACTGCTGGGGCGGCATCTCCGGCGGCGCCTTCGACGGCAACACGGCCCAGCAGATCATCACGGGCGACGGCACGCTCCGGAGCGTCCACGCCGGAGCCGGCCACGGTTGCGCCGTCTTCACCGACGGCCTCGCCGAGTGCATCGGAGAGAACAGCCACGGCCAGGTGGGCGACGGCTCGCTGTCCGACGCCGAGAAGCCGAAGACCATCGTGGGCCTCCTCGACGGCGCCCCCTTGACCGGAGTCCTCGACGTCGCGCCCGGGCTCTACCACGGCTGCGTCCTCGTCGCGGGCGGCCGCGTTCTGTGCAGCGGCGAGAGCGAGAACGGCCAGCTCGGAGACGGCCAGGAGCACCCGCGGGTGGACCGCCTGGGCATGTACCCCATCGTGGGGCTTCCACCCGTGGAGAGCGAGGTCGGCCGCTGCCGGGACGGCCAGGACAACGACCTCGACGGCGCGAGCGACTGCGAGGACCCGGACTGCGCGAGCGACCTGGGCAACGCCGTAGGCCCGTCGGTGGCGAGCTGGCGGGTGAACACCACGCTCGGCAACTACAGCCAGGGGCTGTGCGCCTCCGGAGCAGGAGGCGGTGAGAAGGTGCTGCGCTGGACCGCTCCCGACTCAGGGACCTACACCTTCCGCGCCTCGGTCGTCGGGTTCGCGGCGGAGACCTACGCGACCGACGGCTGCGGCGGAGATCTCCTCGCTTGCGAGCCGGAGGGCAACCCCGTCGTGCTCACCGTCGAAGCCGGCGACGAGGTGATCCTCGCGGTGGACGCGCGCAGCAACGCGGCACAGGGGACCGCTACGCTGCACATCACGGGCGGCGCGTGCACGGACACCCAGCAGGACTGCGACGGAGACCAGGCTAACGGCTGCGAGACGGACCTCGACACCGACGGCGCCCACTGCGGCGCATGCAACAGCCCATGCCCCGCAGGCTCCTTCTGCGCGGAGGGCAGCTGCGTCCCCGATCCCACCGTGCACGTCGCCGCGGGCGGCTCGCACGCCTGCGCCGTGACCGCTTCCGGGCGCCTGCTCTGCTGGGGCCGAAACGGCTACCGAGAGCTCGGCGACGGGAGCACCGACAACCGGTCCCGGGCAGAGCCTGTGGAGGGAGTCACGGGGGCGGTTGCAGCGACGGCGGGCAGCATCCACACCTGCGCCCTGCTGGCCTCGGGAGAGGTCCTGTGCTGGGGATACAACGACTACGGCCAGGTAGGCGACGGGACCACGGCGGTGCGCTCCGCGCCGACACGGGCGCAGCTGGACGAGCCGGCACGCCAGGTCTCGTCCCACCCCGAGGGCAAGACGACCTGCGCGGTGACCACC
>CAZQPP010001040.1:0-1601 GCA_964594295.1 uncultured Myxococcales bacterium
ATCTCGCCTTTCTCTGCTCCCGGCACCTCTGGGCAGACCTTGCCCGAGAAGGGAGCCTGGGCCTGGAAGGTGACCAGCGCCATGTGCAAAGAACGCTCGGTCGCCTGGAGCTCCTCCTCGCTCTTGTCGAAGCCTTCCCTGGTTGACTCTTCTTCGGCCAGGAGGCTCCTCTCGAGCTCGCCGATCTCTCGTTCGAGGCGCTCCGCCTTCCCCCCTAGGAAGCTCAGCTCGCCCTTCAGCTCCGGGAGGGTCTTCCCGTCGGCGCCCCTTGGGTTTCGCAGCTCCTCGATCTCCGTCCCGAGATTCTTCACGATCTCTTCTTGAGCCTTCAGCTTGTCTTCGACTGCCAGGGCTGCCTTGCGGGCCCTTCGGAAAGCTCCTCGTTTTCGATGGACGCGTTCTTCGGCGGCCTTCACCTTGGGATTGAGGCGGGGCGGGAGTCCGAAACCTTGTCGCTCAACCTCGCGCGTCACCTTGGTGAGCCGCGTCTTCGCGTGCGTGAGCTCGCGCTCGAGGCGCTGCTTTTCCGCGGTGGCACGATGGGCGGCCGTGCTGAGGCTGGGCAGCTTGCCCTGCTCCTCCGTGCGCCGAGCTTCCAGCTCCACTGCCCTCGCCTCTCGGTCGTCCGTGTCAACCTCTGCGGCGCTCACGATCGCCCGCAGTCTCTCGAGCTCCCTGTTGGTCTGGTCAAGCTCGGCTTTGAGCTCGGAGATCTTGTCCCGCTTCGGCGAGCTCGCCGCGGCCTTCTCCACCTTCTCCCTTTTCTCTTCCACGGTCGCGAGCCCCGTCGAAGCGTCCTCGATCAGCCGCAACAGCCTCTGCGCCTCGACGCGCACGTTCTCCTGGTGCAGGCGCTTCTCGATAGGGCCGGCGAAGAGGATGGTCTCGAGCGGGATGGCGGTGGCGAACGCGCTCACGCCGACGAGGCCCAAGCGGAGCACCATGCCCACTACCAGGCGCACGAGGCCCCAGCCCCCCTTTCCGCGCACATCCGTGTCGGCGGTGATGAGCGTGATCTCGAAGATCAGGACCACCATCGCGAGCAACAGCCCAAACAGGAGCGCGATTGCGCTCTTCGGCGTGACCAGCAGCTCTCCACCGTGCAGCACCATGTTGATGAAGAGCCCCCACGCCATGCACTCGAAGAGGAAGACGCCAAAGAGGAGCAGGGCGGCCGCGGCCATGTCGGAGCGCGCGTCCATGGTGAAGAGGTAGTCGCCGTGCTTCTTGAGCCGGAAGGCCCGGCTCAGGAGCAAGCGCACTCCGCCGGTTCGGGCGGAGGCATAAGGTGGTGGCGCTGGAGGGAGCGGGAGCGCGGAAAGGTCGGGCAATTGTGGCGCCGCCGTGTTCGGGGCGGGCGGGCCTTGCCCCTGCAGGTCTGGCGCGGGAGGGAGCTCCGGTGGTCGGCCTTGGTCGTCGGGCATGGAGCGAGACCTTCTTGCTCTGTCAGGACTGAGAGGAACTAGGAGTTGCCGCGCAGCACGGGTTGGAGGGCGTCCTTGAGGGTGATTCGACGGACCCGTCCGCCCGCCTGGCCGGTCACCAGGAACAGGAGAGCCTCCCGGATCCCCAAGGGCGACCAGTCGCCCTCCTGCGCCTGC
>CAZQPP010001041.1:0-1597 GCA_964594295.1 uncultured Myxococcales bacterium
GGAGAAGCGGGTAGGAGGTCACGCGGATGAACGCGATCATCGACCGCAGCGCTCCAGGGGTGCGAATCACGGTCCTGGCCGACGAGCGGGCGCCCACGGGTGAGCCCCTGGACCTCGGCGACCGCATCATCGGCTTCACCTTCGAGGACGCGGAGCGCAAGGCCGACAAGGTGGCGCTGCAGCTCGACAACTTCGACCTGGCCTTGTTCGACCGCGAGGACCTGATGGGCGGTGCTGTGCTCGAGGTGTCGTGGGGCTACCCGGGCAACATGGCCGTGCCGCGGCGCGTCGTCGTCAAGAAGCTCAAGGGCTTCACCACGCTGACCGTCGAGGGCCAGGCCACCTCGGTGCTGATGAACAGGGAAGCAAAGACCCGGAGCTGGGAGAACGTCACCCGAGCGGAGGTCGCCCGCCAGATCGCCGAAGAGCACGGCTACGAGGGCGAGTTCATCGACGTCGAGGACACCGAAGAGGTCTTCGACGTCGTGAACCAGTCGGCCGAAACCGACGCTCGTTTCCTCCGCAGATTGGCAGCCCGCGAGGAGTTCGAGTTCTACGTCGACGACGGCGGCTTCCACTTCCATGAGCGCCGGCAGGACGCCGCGCCCACGCACGTCTTCACCTGGTATGCCGACCCGGGGCGCGGCGACGTCCTGTCCATCAACGTCGAGTCCGACCTGGTCAAGCGTGCCGGGCGTGTCACCGTGCGCGGCCGCGACCCGATGCGGCGGGCCACCATCGAGAGCTCGACGAGCAACGAGACGGCGGACCGCTCCACCCTCGCCGAAGTCGTCGAGGTCGTGGACCCGGAGACGGGCGCGACCTCGCTGGAGACCCGCAACGCCACCGCGAGCGTCCAGCCGACCTCCGCGAGTTCGGAGGGCCGAGCTCGACGAGAGTCGGCGGCTCGCTTCCGGCGCGCTGAGCGAGCGACCGTGAAGCTGTCGATGCGAGTGGTCGGCGACCCGACGCTGCACGCCAAGAGCATCGTGGAGGTGCGGGGCGTCTCGGGGCTCTTGTCCGGCAAGTACTACGTCACCGACGTGAAGCACGTGGTCTCCTCGTCCGGCTACACGTGCGACCTGAAGCTCACCCGCGACGGCAGCGGACGGCGAGCACGTCGGCTGGCGCGGGAGCAGCGCGGGGAGCGCAACCGGAGCCGTCCGCGCGCTGACGGCGAGCTGACCCAGGTCGAAGCCGTCGATCCGGAGACCGGCGCCACCCGCATCGAGTACCGCCGCGACGGCCGGCGCATCGGGTTCGAGGACCCGGAGGCCGGCATGAGCGTGATGGAGTAGCCATGGGGCACAGCCAGTTCGACGACGACATCGGCACGCACGACACCCGGCTGCCCGGGATGTACGTCGGCTACGTCACCGCCCGGAAGGACCCGGAGGGGCTCGGCAGGGTGCGCGTCTGCATCCCCGGCGTGCTCGAGCCGCAGAGCACCTGGGCCTGGCCGCTGGGGACGTCCGGTGGTGGCTTCAAGGACCGGGGCTTCTTCGCCGTGCCCGAGGAAGGCGCCGAGGTCGCCGTCTTCTTCAACCAGGGCGACATCGACGAGCCCTACTACCTGTCGGCGCACTGGGGGAAGCCG
>CAZQPP010001042.1:0-1592 GCA_964594295.1 uncultured Myxococcales bacterium
GTGAGGCCGGAGCTTGGCTCTCCCTGGCCCGCGCAGCGGAGGTGCTCGGGCAGGTCGGCAAGCTCCAGCCGGTCTCCGTGCGCGAGGATGCAGGCGTGCTCGATGGCGTTCTCGAGCTCGCGTACGTTCCCGGGCCAGTCGTGGGTCACCAGTCGCACCATGGCGCTGGGGGCGATGCCCGCTACGCTGCGGCCGCGCCGGCGGTTGTGCGCGGCGACGAAGTGCTCAGCCAGCAGGGAGATGTCCTCCGTGCGCTCCCGGAGCGCTGGCACCCGCACGCGCACCACGTTGATCCGGTAGTACAGGTCCTCCCGGAAGGAACCCTCGCGAACGAGCGCGTCGATGTCGCGGTTGGTCGCGCAGAGCACACGGACGTCCGTGGCGACCGGCCGGCTGGCACCGACCGGCTCGTACTCTCGCTCCTGCAACACCCGCAACAGGCGCACCTGGAGCGCTGGCGAGACGTCGCCGATCTCATCCAAGAAGAGAGTGCCGTGCCTTGCCTGCGCGAAACGCCCTTCACGGCTGCGGCTGGCTCCGGTGAAAGCGCCCGACACGTGGCCGAACAGCTCGGATTCGAGCAGTGTTTCCGGGAGCGCTCCGCAGTTGACGCCGACGAAGGGACCGCCAGCGCGGGGAGAGAGGGAGTGGAGAGCGCGGGCGATCAGCTCCTTGCCGGTGCCGCTCTCGCCTGTGATGAGAACGGTGGCCTCCGAGGCACCCAGCTCCGGCAGGACCGAGAGCACGTTCTGCATGGAGTGGCTACGGGAGACGATGTCGTGGAAGGTGTAGCGCTCCGTCAGCTCTTTCCTGAGCTGCTCCACGACGGAAAGGTCCCTGAAGGTCTCGACTCCGCCGATGATGGCACCGTGCTCGTCCTTGAGCAGGGCGGCGGAGATGCTGATGGGTAGCTGCCTGCCATCGCTGCTGAGTATGGAGACGGTCCGCTCCATGACGGGCCGGCCGGTGTCGGAGATCTCTCGCAGCGCGCAGCCGGACTCGCAGATATCCGCCCGAAACACCTCGCAGCAGAGCCGGCCGACGGCTTCCTCTCTGGAGATGCCCGTGATCTGCTCGGCGGCGCGGTTGAAGAAGGACACCTTCCAGTCACGATCCACCGTGAACACTCCCTCCGCGATGGAGTCGAGGATCGTGGCCGCCAAATCGGGCGTGAGCAGGTCGTGCGCAGGCACAAGCGTCAAGGACCACGGTTGGGCGATCTCGTCAAGCGGCAGTGTCGGTGCCAAACACCGCGTATTCTCCACGAGCCGGCGACATTCAGCCCCGGAAGCTCCTCTGCAACATGCCGTGGGGCCGCCGCGCCGCGTAGAGCAGGTCCTCGGCCACGTCGACGAGCGCGGTCTCGGGGTAGAGGGACTCGAGGCGTGCGAGGGGGCTCGGCGTGCCGGGGGAGGGTAGCTCCCGGTCTGGCTCTTCGAAGGCGAGCTGGCACCAGGCGCGCTCGGGATCGCCGACGAGGCGTGCTCCGTGAGCCGAGGGGCTTCGCGCGAGGGGGCTGCCGCGGAGCAGGCGGAAGGCGCCGATGTCGCAGCGGGTGAGCTCCTCGCGGTGCTCCTCGACGAAGCGGCAGG
>CAZQPP010001043.1:0-1592 GCA_964594295.1 uncultured Myxococcales bacterium
CCGCGGCCGCGCCTACCGTTTCAGCCCTGCCCGTGTCGCCGAGCGCGTCCTCTTTGCCACGGGTGAGCGTCTCGCTCTGCTGACAGACGGCCAGGAGCTTCGGATCCTCGTCTGCGATCCGAAGAGCCGCCCGACACACATCACGGTCGCGCTGCATCGCGCCGGCGGCTGGCGGGCCTCCAAGGAGCCGCCCGACTCGTTCCGACTCGTCTGCGCGCTGGCGTCCCCTCGTGGTGCCGCGCTGGTAGCGGAGCTGGTCGAGCAAGCACGCCTCGCCCAGTCCGCGGTCACGTCGAAGCTTCGCGGGCAGGCCCAAGAGGCAGTGACGGCCTTCCTCCAAGAGGTGCTCGACCACCCGGCGAACACGGAGAAGCTCGACCGGCGTGCCAGCGGCGACCCTCTCGCCAGGGCCCTCTGGCGCGAGGCGCTCATCCTGGTCTACCGGCTGCTCTTCGTCTTTAAACTCGAGACCTCGCCTGATCCCGCCCGCGCCTTCCGCTTCGCTTCGTCGACCTTGTGGCGGCGCACCTACTCGCCGAACTGGGCGCTGGGCAGGCTCGTCCGCCGTCACCTCGACGAGGGCTTGGAGACCGAATCGCTCCTCGAAGACGGCCTGCGAACCTTGTTCACCGTCTTCGCAGACGGCGTGGCCTCCTCCGAGATGACGGTCAAGCCCCTCGGCGGCATGCTCTTCGGCCCCGGTCACACGCCCCTTCTTGACGAGCTGCGCTGGGGCGACCGTGCGGTGGCCCTGCTCCTCGACCGGCTGCTTTGGACAAGCGACGGCAAGAAGGGCGAGCGCCGCCGCGTCTACTACGGCCCGCTCGACGTGGAGGACCTCGGGCGGGTCTACGAGGCCCTTCTGGAGCTGGAGCCCGGAATCGCTACGGAGCCCATGTGCCGCCTGCGCCGGGCCAAGCTGGAGGTCGTGCTGCCGGAGGCCAAGGGCGGCGCCTATCGCGAACAAGAGGGCCGGCGTGGCGCATCGAAGACGCGCGTCGAGTGGGTCGAGGACGTCCCCGAGGGGCGCTTCTTCCTTCGCACCGGCCTCGGCCGCAAGCAGTCGGGCTCCTACTACACCCCCAACCCCTTCGTGCGCTTCCTGGTCGACGAGACCCTCCGCCCGCAGCTCGAGGAGCTTTCGCCCACCGGAGACCCGCAGCCGGCGAGGATCCTCGACATCAAGGTCTTGGACCCTGCGATGGGCTCCGGTCACTTCCTCGTCGAGGCTTGCCGCTATCTCGGCGCCGCCCTCTACGAGGCATGCCGCCGTTGCGACGAGCTGGCCGCCGAGCAGGAGCGGAAGGCCGAGAGAGCCAGTGACGAGCCGTCACGCGCGGAGCATGAGGCGCGCGCCGCGGAGCTTCGGCAGCGCGTCGGCCGCCTGCCGGACCCCGATCGGACCCTCCTCGAGTACCTCCCCAGCCGCGCTCCCGAGGGAGCGAGCGCGGGCGTCTCCCAGCGCAGGGCCGAGGCCCTGTGCCGAAGGCTCGTGGGCATCCACTGCCTCTACGGCGTGGACAAGAACGAGCTGGCCGTGGAGCTGGCCCGGCTCTCGCTATGGATCGAGACCTACAGCGAGGGGCTGCCCC
>CAZQPP010001044.1:0-1585 GCA_964594295.1 uncultured Myxococcales bacterium
GGACCAGCTCCTGCATGCCGACCGAGCCGAAGACCATGATCACGCCGATCACCGTGAGCCCGAGCGTGACCTCGTAGGAGACCATCTGGGCGCTCGCCCGCAGGCCTCCGAGCAGCGGGAACTTGCTCCGGGAGGCCCAGCCGGCCAGCACCGCGCCGTACACCCCCAGCGACGAGATGGCGAAGATGAACAGGAGCCCCACGTGGAGGTTGGCGATCTGGAACAGGTCGACGGTGTCGCCGGAGCAGGCGTCGCGGGTCCCGGCCACCGACGTCGTGCCGAGGCACCACACCTCGCCGAAGGGGATCACGGCGAAGGCCACGAGCGCGGGGAACAGCCCCAGGAACGGTCCCAGGTGGTGGAGGAGGCGGTTGGCGCCGTCCGGCGTCACGTCCTCCTTGAAGATGGTCTTGAGGCCGTCCGCCACCGGGTGGAGCAGGCCGGCGAGCCGGAAGGGGCCGATGTTGGCGCGGTTGGGGCCGACGCGGTTCTGGACCATGGCGCTCTGGCGCCGCTCCGCCCAGGTGAGGAGGGTGGCCATCACCAGGGCGAAGACCAGCGCGATGGCGAAGGTCTTGCCAACGGCGAGCAGCAGGAGCCAGGGCAGGCTCATGGGCCGGCCTCCTCGTCACCCCGGGTCGGGAGCCCGTGTTGGCCCAGGTCGGCCCAGGACAGGCCCAGGAAGCTCGGCACCCGCGCGGTGAGCTCCTCGAAGAGCTGCCGCGGGCCCTCCGCCTCCAGGTCGTAGCCCATGCGCGAGGCCAGCAGCGCGGTGGCCTGCCAGTGGGGGCGGGCCTCGCCCTTGGCCGGGACCGCCCGCCGCAGCCGCTGGATCCGGCCCGCGTGGTTCGTCCAGGTGCCGTCGACCTCCGCCCACGAGGCCGCCGGCAGGACGACCTGGGCCTTCTCGGCCATCAGCGAGTCGTGGTCGGCCTGCACCACCAGGCGCCAGGTCTCGGAGGCGTGCATCACGGCCTCCCCGAGCACGGCGCTCGCCGCGGGCAGCTCACCGCCCACGACGTACACCGCCGCCAGCTTCTCGTCCTGCAGGTCGGCGAGGAGGTCGTCGAACCCACGCGGCTCCAACCCGCAGGCCGGGAGGATCGTGTGGACGCCCGTGGTGTTCGGGTTCTTGTCGGCGTCCCGCAGGATGTCGTCGGCCTCGCCGTCCGGCCGCCCGCCGAGGTAGACGGCCTCGGTCTTCAGGCACTCCTTGGCGAAGCGGGCGAGCACCAGCAGGTCCTCGTTGGTGCAGGAAGGAGACACCACCACCCCGATGGCGCCGCCGCCCTCGGCCTCCTTGGTGAGGCTCAGGCGATCGGCGGCCCGGGACAGCGCGTCGGTCCAGGAGGTCTCCTCGGCGCCGCCGTTGACGAGCGTGCGCGGTCGGAGCAAGCGCCCGTCCTGCACCGCCTGGTAGGTGCCGCGACCCTCGTCGCACATCCACCAGTCGTTGACGCCGGGGTTGTAGCGGGGACGCAGGCGGCGCAGCACGCCGTCCGCGTGGTCGACGAAGACGTTGCAGCCCGTCGCGCAGCCCGGACAGACGCTCTCGGTCGACTCGAGGAACCACGACCGGGCCCGG
>CAZQPP010001045.1:0-1584 GCA_964594295.1 uncultured Myxococcales bacterium
CAGCTGCCGTCCCCGCAGGTCGGCGCGCAGGCGCCGCAGTCGCCCTCGCAGTCCGCGCAGGTCTCGGCGCCGTTGCACGTGCCGTCACCGCACGTCGGCGTCGCACCGTCGCACTGCCCGGCGGCCACGGGTGCACCGCAGTCGGCCTCGCAGGTCAAGCAGTCCTCTTCACCCTCGCAGGTGCCGTCTCCGCAGAGCGCCGGGCAGGCGCCGCAGTCCGAGGCACAGGTCGAGCAGGTCTCGGCGCCCTCGCAGCTGCCGTCCCCGCAGGTCGGCGCGCAGGCGCCGCAGTCGCCCTCGCAGTCCGTGCAGGTCTCGGCGCCGTTGCACACGCCGTCACCGCAAGAGGGCGCGTCGCCGTCACAGTCGGCGCAGGGGCAGCTCGCCTCGCAGCCGGCGCCCGCGGCAGCGGCAGCGCAGGCGGCCGTCCACGATCCGACCCCTCCGCAGCACTCCGGCATGGTCGCGCACACGCAGGCCTCGCACTCAGGCA
Organism: uncultured Myxococcales bacterium; assembly: GCA_964594295.1. GTDB lineage: Bacteria > Myxococcota_A > UBA9042 > UBA3505 > UBA3505 > CAZQPP01. The sequence continues at coordinate 494 of CAZQPP010001045.1, forward strand.
CCTGGCAGACGCCCGAAGGGTTGGCGCTGCAGCAGGACACGGCGTCGAGGCCGAGGTCGCCGCCACAGTCCGCCGGGCAGGAGTTGCAGTCCTCGGCCCCGGCGCAGACGCCGTCGCCGCAGCCGGTCGGGCAGGCGCCGCAGTCGGCGGCGCAGGTGTCGCAGCCCTCGTCGCCGCCGCAGCTCCCGTCACCGCATGCCTGCGGGCAGTCACCGCAGTCGCCCGGACAGTCGGCGCAGGTCTCGTCGGCGTTGCAGGTGAGGTCGCCGCAGGTGGGCGCGCCCCCGTCACAGTCCCCGGCCCCGCCGGCGCCGACGCCGCAGTCCACGGGGCACACGGTGCAGTCCTCGGCGGCGCCGCAGGTGCCGTCGCCGCAAAGCTCGGGGCAGGCCCCGCAGTCCGACGCGCAGGCCGAGCAGGTCTCGCCGCCGCCGCAGCTCCCGTCGCCGCACACGGCCTGGCAGGCCCCGCAGTCCTCCTCGCAGGTAGCGCAGCTCTCCTCCGCGGCACAGACGCCGTCGCCGCAGCTGGCGGGGGTCGTGTCGCAGTCGGTGCCGGGCCCGCCGCCGCAGTCGTCGGCGCAGGTCGTGCAAGTCTCGTCGCCGGAGCAGATGCCGTCGCCGCAGCCGCCGCCGCAGTCCCCGCAGTCCTCGGGGCAGCCCCCGCAGGTCTCGGCACCGTTGCAGGCGCCGTCACCGCACGCGACCGGGCAGTCGCCGCACTCGGCGGGGCAGGTCTCGCAGGTCTCGTCGCCGTTGCAGGTGCCGTCGCCGCAAGAGGGGAAGCTGCCGTCGCAGCTGTCCTGCCGGCTCGGCGGGCCGCAGTCCTCCGTACAGCTGAAGCAGTCCTCGTCCTCGCTACAGACGCCGTCGCCGCAGAGCGCGGGGCAGTCCCCGCAGTCCGCCGCGCAGGTCGTGCAGGTCTCTGCACCGCCGCAGGAGCCGTCTCCACACTGCTCGCCGCAGGGCCCACAGTCCTGCTCGCATCCGGCGCAGTCCTCGACGCCGTTGCAGGTGCCGTCGCCGCAGCTCGCGCTCGCCCCGTCGCAGTCGCCCGGCGCCACGGGCGCGCCGCAGTCGGCCTCGCAGGTG
>CAZQPP010001046.1:0-1580 GCA_964594295.1 uncultured Myxococcales bacterium
CACCTCCAGCGCTGCGTCCCGCGTCCAGCGGAAGCGTGCAAAGTAGCTGGCTTCCGCCGGATCCCAGGCCTGCTCGAGCAGCGGGCCGGGCACCCGCCGGGCGTAGGGGTGGCCGAGGCGACGCGCCAGCTCGACCTTGACCGCGCCGGAGGAGTCTCGAAACGAGAAGCCCCTGTCCCCGCGGTCGTCGGACCAGTAGGCCCAGCTCCACCTCCGCCTCGCGAGGTCTCTGAGCATCTCGTCCAAGAACTCGTACTGGCTCGGCTCGTGGGTGTGCACTCCAAACTCGCCGAGCCAGACGGGGACTCCCCCGAGCAGCTGCGCCATCTCGGCGATGGCGTCGAAGCCCGCGTGGACCTGGGCGAGGTGCACCGGCCGGTAGGCGACGCCCTCGTGTAGCAGGGGGTGGTAGTAGTGCGGGGCGAGGGCGGTGCGCGGGTCCGCGGCGGGCACGAAGGCGTCGACGTGTGCCAGGCCGGCCATGGCGATCCCCTCGAAGAAGACGATGCGCGCCGGCGCCACCTCGCGGAGGGCAGCCGCCACCTCCTCCATGCGCGGCTGCCACACCTCGGGCACGAAGTCGGCCATCTCGTGGCTCCCCCAGTAGGGCTCGTTCAGGAGGTCGAAGCCGACGACGGCCGGGTGCTGCCCGAAGCGCGCCCCCACCGCGCGCCAGGCATCCCTGAAGTGCCCGAAGACCTCGTCGTCTCCGTAGAAGTGGTCGAAGCAGGCCTGGACCTGCGGAGACGCGTAGTTCCTCCACCAGGGCGTCGCGGGCTCGTGGGCGGCGTAATGCTCTTCGCTGCACGCCCAGAGCGGCGCGCCGTTTCCCTCGAAGCCGTAGCCGAAGACGTCCTGGTGCATGTCGAGGATCACGAGCAGGCCGGCCTCGTGAGCCCACTCGACGCGCTGCGCGAGGGCGTCGAGGTAGGCCTCGTCGATCTCACCCGGGGCTGGCATGAGCGCGGCCCAGACGACGAGCAGCCTGATGGAGCTCAGGCCGTGCTCGGCGAGCACCGGGAAGTCCCCGGCGCCGTGCCAGGTCATGTGGTCCTCGATGTGCTTCGTGTAGTTCGACACGTTGAGGCCGTGCAGGACGAGCACCCGCCCTTCGGCGTCGAGCAGGAAGCTGCCGTCGCGGTGGAAGCCGGGCCCCGGCGCGGGCCAGGGCAGCGGCGGCTCCTCGGCGTCGGCGCTCGCGTCCTCCGCGTCCCTGCCCGTGCCGTCGTCGCTGCCCGGATCCGGCTCGCCACCGTCGTCGACGGGGGGAGCTTGCCCATCGTCTTCGGCGCGGCCATCGCCTGCCGGCTCGGGCCCCCGGTCAGGCTCGCCGGCCGAGCTGTCGGCGACCTTGACGTCGGCCTCCTGCGCGGGCTTGGCATCTTCTCCCGCAGAGCTGCACGCGAAGGCCAATGGTGCGAGCAGGAGCCACGCCCAAGACAGATGTCGCATTTGGTCCCCCGGCGAAGTTCGCAGGTGCCGAGGCTACAGGATCCGCAGGCCTCTCGCGCGCCGGCTGGGCTACAGCGCAGCGGGCGCAGCGCCGCCCTCCCCCAGGGGCCGGGCGCGGGGGTCAGGGG
>CAZQPP010001047.1:0-1580 GCA_964594295.1 uncultured Myxococcales bacterium
CGCCGAAAGAACAAGAGAACGAGCCCGAGGAGGAGGAGCAGGGCTCCGCCGCTGCCCTCGGTGCTGCCGGCGCTGCAGGCGCCGCCGGTGAGGCGGATCTCGACCCCTGGCTGGCAAGCGTCCCCGGTGCCGTCCTCGTCGAGGTCCGCTTGGTCGGGGTTGGGCTCATCCGGGCAGTTGTCCTCGCCGTCGGAGATGCCGTCGCCGTCGCGGTCCTTTGCCTCGAAGGTGCAGTCCGCGGCGCAGCCGTCACCGTCTTCGGTGTTGCCGTCCTCGCACATCTCGCCGGCCGCGGCGTTGAGCACGCCGTCGCCGCACTCGGCCTTGGTGCAGTCGGAGTCGCAGGTCATGCTCTCCTCGCCGTCGTCGCACTCCTCGTCGCCCTCCTTGGTGCCGTTGCCGCAGACCGCGAGGGGAGGAGGCGAGACCAGCTCGCAGCTGGAGCTGCAGCCGTCTCCGTCCTCCTTGTTGCCGTCGTCGCACTCCTCGCCGGGCTCGGGCACGCCGTTGCCGCATTCGGCGGGGACACAGACCGAGTCTCTGCAGGTGCCGTCGTCGCAGTCCTCGTCGTTGGTGCACACCACGCAGAAGGCGCCGATCTCGCCTTCGGCCGCGAGGCAGGCCGGGGTCTCGGCGCGGCAGCCGGTGTCGATGACGCCGGGGCCGTCGTTGGTGCAGTCGAGAAGGCAGCTCTTCGAGCAGCCGTCGCCGTCCGTCTCGTTGCCGTCGTCGCAGTCCTCGCCGGGGTCTGTGGTGCCGTCGCCGCAGACGGCCGTGACCTCGCACACGTTGGTGTCGGTGCAGGCCTCGCCCGCCCCGCAGTCGAGGTCGTTGGTGCAGCGCACGCAGACGGCGCCCACGGCGCCCGTGGCCGCGTCGCAGGCCGGTGCGTCAGCCTGCGTGCACCCGGTGTCGGCCCCGCCGTCCTTGTCGTTGGTGCAGTCCTTGGAGGCGCAGTCGGCGGAGCAGCCGTCGCCTCCGGTCGTGTTGCCGTCGTCACAGGTCTCGCCGTCGTCGAGGTTGCCGTCGCCGCAGAGCGTCGGGTCCATGCAGCGGTTGTTGGCGGCGCAGACGAGGTCGCCCGTGCAGTCGCCGTCCGTCAGGCAGCAGCCGTCGACGGGTGCGTGGGTGCAGCCGGTGGCGGGGTCGCAGCCGTCGGTCGTGCACACGTTCCCGTCGTCGCAGCCGGCCGTGTTGTCGGTGTTGGTGCAGCCGGTGGCGGGGTCGCAACCGTCGTCGGTGCAGGCGTTGCCGTCGTCGCAGTCCGTCGCCGCGCCGCCGGTGCAGGTGCCCGCGTCGCAGGCCTCACCGGTCGTGCAAGGATTGGCGTCGTCTCACGCGGCGGTGTTGGGGGTGTGCTGGCAGCCCGCGGCCGGGTCGCAGGAGTCGTCGGTGCAGACGTCGGCGTCGTCGCAGTCGGTGGTCGAGCCGCCCGTGCAGGCCCCGGCGTCGCATGCCTCTCCGGTAGTGCAGGGGTTGCCGTCGTCGCAGGCCGCCGTGTTGTTGGTGTGCGCGCAGGCGCCTAGATCGTCACAGCCGTCGTAGGTGCAGAAGTCGTTGTCGACGCAGTCGGATGAGCA
>CAZQPP010001048.1:0-1577 GCA_964594295.1 uncultured Myxococcales bacterium
GGGGCCGCGGGCGAGGTCGCCGGCGGGCGCGGGCGGGTTCAGGCCGGGGTGGAGCGGGGGGGAGCGGGTCACGAAGCTCGGCGGGGCGTCCTGCTCGGCCAGAGCGTTCTGGGGGGCGTAGCCGACGGTGAAGCGGCGGATGGGGTAGTCGATGACCGGGACGGAGCCGAGCTCTTGCTGGACGGACTCGGGGCGGCAGGAGCGCAGGAAGTCCATTGCGCCGCGGACGAGCTCGTAGCGCAGGAAGCTGTCGCCGTCGCCGAGGTTTTGGCCCTCCACGTTGACGGCCACGTTGCCGCCGTGGACCGTGGCGTTGCCTCCGCGGGCGACCAGGAGGTGGCTGCAGGAGCGCGGGTCGACGAGCCAGCGGCGGCCGGCGGGGCCGCTCTCCATGACGGCGGTGGAGACGCCGAAGGGGATCTCTATCTGGTCGGCGCTCTGGGAGGCGAGCACGCGGCGGCGCACGAAGGGGGGCGCGGTGATGGTGTTGTGGAACTGCTGGCCCGCGGTCACCACCTTGCCGGTGCGGCTGTCGACTATGTCCCTGAGCTGGGGGAAGAGCTGCTCGCGCAGGGAGAAGCGGAGCACCTCGGTGTTGGAGAAGGCGTCGCAGTCGATGGCCGCCGCTCCGCAGTACTGGCGCTCGCGGTGGTCGAGGTCTGCGATCAAGGACTCGACGTCGTCCAAGGTCACCAGGGCGAGGGCGCGGTTGACCAGGGCCTCCTCGTCGCCGGGCGGCAGGTTGTAACGGTAGATGAAGGCCATGATCATCCGGTAGGTGTAGTCCAGCACCAGGCGGAAGCTCTCGGCCGAGTCGGCCACGAGCTGGTTTCCGACTAAGACGTTGCCGGTCTCGCGGCCGACTAAGTGCTCGGAGATGAAGGTCACCTCGTCTGAGAAGCTGTCGGCGGCGTACTGGGCCTGGAAGCGGAGGTCCTCTATCTGCATCGCGAGGTCGAAGATCTGCTGGGTGTAGGTCTTCACCGCGCTCGCCTTTGTGCCCACCGAGTAGACGATGTCCAAGGCGGCCTTGGCCTTGCCGATGTCCACGATGCGCCTCTCGTCGGCCTCGACCAGCTCGCCATAGACCATGTCGGCCACGGCCTGGGCCGTGCCGACGGTTCTTTTTATGATGCTCCAGACGTTGTGAACGATGACCTTGGTCGTCTTCTCGACGGCCTCGCCCGGACAGGTCGTGCCCACCGCCACGCCCGCGATCATCTGGCAGCCGGCCACCTCGACGACCTTCTCGCTGGTGTCCTTGACCGAGTCCACGATGGAAACCACGATGTCCCAGGCCAGCTTGAGGTTCGAGAGGACCTTCTTGCCGGCGAGGAGGGCCACCTTGTTCTTGTTCACGAGGTCGGTGTGCTTCCAGTCGTTGAGCATGCTCGTCAAGACCTTGCTGACCGACGCGACGGTCTTGTGCCGCAGCTTCTCCGCCTCCTCCTTCTGCCGTAGCAGCGTCCCCATCAAACCGGCGACGCAGGCACGAGGGCGACCGTGGACCATGACGAAGTGCTTCTCCGTGTCGAGGCCGCAGTAGGGCTTGATGTTCTGCGTCTTGTTGATGAAGT
>CAZQPP010001049.1:0-1577 GCA_964594295.1 uncultured Myxococcales bacterium
GCGCCGGGGCCGGGGGGGGCCGGGGGCCGCGAGGTCATGAAGCGCGCCGGACGAGGACGGGGTACGAGATGGTCACTTTTCCGCCGCGAGGCTTGGGGAAGCGCAGCTTGCGGATGATCTTCAAGATGCAGGCGCTGACCTTGGGGCTGCCGAGGGTGCTGCTGCGCTCGCGGGCGTTGCCGACCCGCCCGTCCTCCTTGACGACCCACTCGAAGGTTATCTTGCCGGAGAGGTCGGGCTTGCCCATGAGAGCGCGCTCGTAGCAGCCCTGGATCCTGCCCATGTGCTTGGCGATGACGGCGAGGACCTCGCTCCTCTTGAGCTGGCCGCGCACCTTCGCGAGGGCCTTCACGCTGCGCACCCTGCCGCGCACGCCCCGGCCGCGCTTGGCCTTCTTCAGGCCCTTCACACCGGCGACGGCCTGCCTGCCGCCGAGAGTTCCGGGTGTGCCGCCGCCGCCGGCGGCGATGTTGACGCCGTCGCCTTCGATGCCCGAGAGGCTGCCGCCGACCCTGAAGCCGCGGCTGCGACCTCGCCCGGCCGTGGCGTCGAGGTTGCTGACGACCTCCTTCAAGGTCGTGCCGTCGCCCTCGATGGGGGAGGTGAGCGCGTCGACGAGGTCGTTGGCTCGCTCTTCTGTGGTCCGGCCGCTGCCCATGGCCTTTCGCAGCTTCTTCTGAACGGCCTTCGGGATCTTGGCGGCCTGCTCGGTCGGGTCGACGGGCTTCTCGGGCGGCGGCTTGGGCTTTGGCTTGGGCTTCTTCGGGATCTTGGGCTTCTTCGGCTTGTCCTCGACCTTCTTGGGCTTCTTGAGCTTCGCCTCGGCGAAGATCTCCTCGGTCTCCGTGCGATCGACGGTGAGCTGCAGCCCGAGCTTGTTCAGGTACCCGACGCCCGCGGCGCCTGCCCCGTGGAGCAGCAGCGCGGCGAGGATGCAGGCCGAGTAGAGCCGCACCGAGAGGGGCTCGGCCGCGGCGCGTGGCGCTCGCGGCGCCCGCAGCACGCGGACCTGGAAGAGGTAGTGGCGGTCTCGCAGATCGGCGCTGTCGCCGGGCCTCAGCTCGACCGTGTGGGGCGGCGGCGGCAGCTCCTCGAGCTCGTCGCTCTCCCCGCGGCGGACGCTGCCCGAGACGTCCTCGTAGCGCGCGTCGACCCGGCAGAGCGAGCCGGAGAGGCGCACGCGGATGGACCCGCTCGGAGGCTGGTAGCTCCGGTGCAGGCCTCTCAGGACCTCGGTCTCGACGACCTTGTTCTCGTGCCTTCGCACCACCTCCGCGATGACCGCTCCTCTTCGCCGGTCTGTCTCCCTCTTCCCGTCCTCGTCCTCGTGCTCGTGCTCGTGCTCGTCCTCGTCCTCGTGCCCCCCGCCTTCGACCCGCGCGACCACGACGGGCGCGTCCTCGAGCAGCTCCGTGATGAAGTAGCGCCCTTCGATGCCGAGCTCGTCGCCGTCGTCCTCGTCGGGGATTGGGCCCGTGTAGGTCTCCGGGTCGGGCGGACCGAGGGGCGCCGGCTCGTATGCCGGGACGGTGATCTGGGCCTGGTCCGAGGCCTCGTACACGGCGGTCGTCGGCTCG
>CAZQPP010001050.1:0-1576 GCA_964594295.1 uncultured Myxococcales bacterium
CCGACCCGGGCACGCCGGACCCCGGCCTCATCCTCGACGCGCCGGCGGCGGGGGACTGCCCCGGCTTCGCCGAGCCTCCGGCGGGAGCCGCGGTGGTGCTCTACGTCTCGAAAGAGGCCGGCGCGGGGGAGCCCACCGGAGGCTGCGAGGCGCCCTTCGCCGGTATCGGCGAAGCCCTGAGCCGTGCCCCCGAGGGCGCGGTGCTGCTCGTGGCCGCCGGAACCTACGCGGAGCAGCTTCGGATTCAGCGCCGGGTCCAGCTCCTCGGAGCCGGCTCCGAGGGAGAGGCCGCGACCGTGATCGAGGCAGGCGACGAGCCGGTCGCGGTGCGGGTCGAGCAGGCCTCCGGGGCGCTGATCCGGGGCGTCCACGTCAAGGAGCCGTCGCTGTGTGGGGTGCGCGTCTCCGGCGGCTCCGTGAGCCTCGAGGACGTGCGCGTCACCGCCGCCCGCGCGGACGAGGAGGGGCGCTTCGGCCACGGAGTCGTGGCCACGGGCGGCGCGAGGCTCTTCCTGCGTGTCTCGAAGGTCGAGGGCTGCGAGGGCGCCGGCGTGCTCCTCGCGGGGGCGCTCGGCACGGCCACCGGCAGCCGGATCGCCACCAACAAGGCAGGGGGCCTGCGCGTCGAGGGCAGCACGGCGCTCTCCGAGAGCGAGGCGGTGCGCGTCGAGGAGAGCAGCTTCTTCCAGAACCACGGCGCCGGCATCGCGATCCTCTCCAGCCGCGCCGAGATCACGGGCTGCACCGTCTCGGAGACCCGCACTCGCACCAGCGACGACGTGGTGGCCCCCGACCTGGCCGACGGCATCGTCGCCGGGGCGCTGACCGACGAGCGAGGCGACCCCATGGCGGGCTCCTGGCTGAAGATCTCGGGCGAGGGCGAGGACGCGACCAGGGTCAGCCAGAGCGGCCGGCTGGGGCTCTTCGTCGCTGCCGGCAGCGAGGCCGTCGTCGAGGACGCCAGCTTCACGGAGAACGGCCGCGGCGGCATCTGGGTCCAGGGCGGCTCCGGCGCCGACGGGGCGCCCGTCGAGCTGCGCAGGAACGAGGTCCGGCAGAACCTCTTCACGGGCATAGGGATCTCGACAGGGGCCCGCGCCGTGGTCACCGAGAACGCCATCGAGGACACCGAGTTCGGCCAGATCCTGGCGGGCTCGTGGCTGGTCAAGGTCGGCGACGGCGTCGTGCTGTCGAGCAACGCGGCGGCCACGGTTACGGGGAACTCCATCGCCTCCAACTACCGGATCGGTGTGCTCTCGGACGGCGCCCTCGGCGGCGAGGCCACCGTCATCGAGGGCAACACCATTCGCGGCAACCGCCGCGCCATCGTGCTGCAGACCCCGCACGCCGAGAGCCCGGTCACGGTGGCCGAGGACGCCAACGTGCTCGAGGACAACCGCTACGGCAACGAGGTCAAGGAGATCCCCATCAACGAGGAGCCCGAGGCCATCTTCATCGAGTCGCGCAACGGCTACAAGGGCGGGGCGTTGCCGCGTACCGAGGTGCCCGACTAGGCCCAGAACAAGCGATTAGCCATTGGCCGTTAGCCATTAGCTCAGGCATTCCCGTTGCTTCG
>CAZQPP010001051.1:0-1035 GCA_964594295.1 uncultured Myxococcales bacterium
CCTACCGGAACAGCCGCGACATGGCCGAGACATCGAGCGCCGTCGCCACCGATCTCCTCACACGCATCCTCGCTCACGCGACGGAGCTCAAGCCCGTCGAGAAGCTCTCCGACGTGAGCGTGAGCGGGATGATGGACAGCGTGCTCGAGGCGCGCTTCATCGAAGCCCTTGGACGTCTGGGCGGGGCCGCACGCCCAGTGCTGGTGGAGAAGGCGCTCGTCCGAAACAAGCCGGGCTATCGCGTCACTATCGGAGAGATGGTCTGGAACATCGAGCCTCAGCTCGAGCTTGGGCAGCAGCACGGCATAATTCCTCCGGTCTCCATCGACTTCGTCTTTCACCCGGCCGCAGGCGCCGGTGAGCGAAAGCCGGTCGCGGTCTTTCTGGACGGTTTTCAGTTCCACCGAGATCGAGTTGGCATGGATCTGCTCCAACGCATGACCCTGCTGACCAGCGGCTCCTACGACGTATGGAGCTTCACCTGGCAAGATGTAGACGAGGCCTTTCACGCCGATGTCGAAGCGGCCCCCTTCCTCGTCCACCCGGACCTGAGCACTCTGAAGGCGTGGCTGGTCAAGCTCGGACTGGCTTCGGCCGCCGGCCTCTTCGAGGGGCGCATCCTCGACGCATTCGTCGCCTCGTTGGCCGGAGACGAGGCCGCGACACACTGGGAAGAGCTGGCTACCGGGACGTTGATCGCTCAGATGGAAAGCCCTGGCGAGGTCGACGCCGCCGCGTGGCACGGCGAGGTGATGGAGCGGCTGCCCCCGACGGCCGGGCCGTGGTTCGAAGAGGTTGGGGATGACTGGTGGCACGTCCACCGGCCTCCGACGGCGGAGCTGCCCTTTGGCGTTTGGGCCGCAGCGCCGCCCGCTGCTCTGCGTGCTCCGATCGACGCTGGCTCGTTTCGCCTCCTGGCCTGGCTCGACGACCGCCCCGCGCGCATGGACACCCCAGCCTTCCGCGAGCACTGGCGCGGCTTCTTGCATCTCTTTGAGTACCTTCGCGCCTTGCCTCAGGGTTGGTTCGTCACGA
>CAZQPP010001051.1:1045-1569 GCA_964594295.1 uncultured Myxococcales bacterium
GCTCTGCCAGGCGCGCCTGGGCCCGAGCCCGGGCCGGGGCTCGCAAGCGCCAACGAGCCCAGGATGGGAGAACCTGGACGTGGATCCTCCATTCGCTCCGGTCGTCGAGGCCCTCGCCGAGACCGGCATCCCGGTTCCCGAGGTAGGCCTCGATCTGCCGGACGCCCGCGGTCATACGACTGGCCTGGAGGGAGAGCTCGTCTGGGAGGTCGAGAAGATCGCCCTTGTCGAGTCCACAGAAGACGCCGAGCGCCCCGTTGCGGCTGACTGGAAGCTCTTCGAGCTTGCTGCCGTGCTCGACGACGTTGAGCCGCTCGTCGCCGCGCTGCGCGCCGCAAGAGGAGAAGGCTGATGGCCGCCCTGGAGAACACGTTCCGAGTCGCTGTCTACGACGAATTCTTGGACGCCTTCGCCAAGATCCCGCGCGCGCAGCAGAAGAAAGTGAACCGCTTCATGCGCAAGTTCCGTTCGGACCCGACGCAGGCGAGCATCAACTACGAGAAGATCGCCGCCTTCCGCGACCC
>CAZQPP010001052.1:0-1565 GCA_964594295.1 uncultured Myxococcales bacterium
TTCAAGTACCTCGCCGGCGACAACATCGAGTCCATCTACCACGAGGAGATCTACAGGCTCGCCATCGAAGACGGGCTCACCAGGGTGGCGAACAAACGTTATCTCGAGCAGTTCCTCGAGCGAGAGGTCGGTAGGGCCCAGCGACACCAGCGCCCGCTGACCCTGATGATGCTCGACATCGACCACTTCAAGCGCATCAACGACACCCACGGTCACCTGGCCGGCGACGCGGTCCTGTCGAGCCTGGCCGATCTCATCCGGCCGAAGGTGCGCAGGGAGGAGTGCTTCGCCCGCTACGGCGGTGAGGAGTTCTGCCTCGTCATGCCCGAGACCCCGCTCTCCGGCGCGAAGGTCTACGCCGAGAGCATCCGCGAGGCAGTGTTCAACAACATCTTCGAGTTCCAGGGGCGCCCCATCCGCGTGAGCGTGAGCATCGGCGTCGCCGAGCTCGGCGAGGACATGCACACCCCCGACGACCTGATCCAGCGTGCGGACGAGAGGCTCTTGCAGGCCAAGAGCGGCGGGCGCAACCGCGTGGTCTCTGAGTGACCGCGAGCTCCCTGGCGAGGCCCCGGCTTGCAGCCCTGCTCGTAGTATTCGCCGCCGCCGGCTGCGGGCGGGCGTCACCCACCGGAGACTCTCCCCCGGTGACCGCCGGGCTCGCCGTCGAGACCGCCCCGGAGGTCACGGTGCCCCGCGGCGTCGAGGCCCGCGTGACCCACGACGGGCTGCGCAAGCTCATCGCGCGCGCCCTGCCGCTCCTCGACGACATCGCTCCGCCGAACCCGGACGGCACCCGCACCTTCGACATGTCGCTGATCCCGGAGGGGCTCCCCACCTACCCGATCAGCCTCGGCCCCTTCGAATCCGGGGTGACCCTGCGTGACGCCGTCATCAGCTTCGACCCGCTGCACGCCAACATCGAGCCCCTCATCTCCGACGGTCCGCTGATGCTCGGGATCTGGGCCGACGCCCTGCCCATACGGATCGACTACGCGGTCGTGTCCGGAGAGGCCTCCCTGGCGGGCTTCGACGGATCGGTGGCCTGCGTGCTGAAGACCGAGGCCCCCGCCATCACGACCACCGTCAACGTCTCCGCCGAGGTCGAAGCCTCGGTGAACGCGGCCGGCGAGCTCTCCCTCCAGGTCTACCTGCTCTCCTTGAGCCTCGGCGAGCTCAACCTCGAGGTGATCAAGGACTGCACCCTGCCCGAGTGCCAGGACGAGAGCGGCTCCTCCGATCCGTGCTCCGAGTGCGACCTCTGCAGCATCGCGTCGCTGGGCCCCTCCGCCTTCGACCAGCTCCGCGACCTGCTCGGCACGGCCCTGACCGATCTCCTCACCGAGATGGCCAACGACGCCATCCAGAGCCAGCTCGAGGCGGCCCTCGACTCCTTCCGGCCCGGCGCCGTGGTACGCCTCTGGCCCGACGTCGTGTTCTGGTGGAGCCTGCCGGTCCTGGGGCCTTCCCTCGACCACCTCGGTCCCTTGGACTTCAGGCTCGCGCCAACCCCGGACGGGATCGACAGCAAGGGCGAGCTCGTAGACCTGGCCGTGAACGTCGGC
>CAZQPP010001053.1:0-1563 GCA_964594295.1 uncultured Myxococcales bacterium
GTGCGTGTGTGTTGATGGGCAAGGGGTCACGGCCTCCTCACCCCATCTTGTTCGACCAATTTATTTGTATTTCTCGTTGGTTATCTTGGAAGAGTCGCGTTCTGAAAGCAGCCTTCATGGTTGCCTCGACTGGTGCGGGTGTCCCGATCGTCGTGTCGTTGGCTCTCTCTCCCTCGCTGTTGGGCGTGACCGGGCTCTCCGACAGGGTTGGCCCGATCCAAGGGGGGATTGGCCGCGGGAGTGAAGCGGAGTTTGAGCGCAACGCCACCCTGGCACCTGACGTCGGGGAGTTTCTCGCGGCGGCTTCTCGAACCGGCGATCCGAGTGGTGAATTCGGTGTTTCGGCCGAAGTATCGCTGAGCGCACCCTAGCTTCCGACTTGCTTCTCGAAGGTCAGAAACACCTGGTAGGGCAGCAAGTCCTTCTTTTCGGAGACGAGGACCAGCCCGGCGTCGGTGGCGAACTCCACGAGGTGGGCACGAGGGATCTTGACCTGTTCGGGTGGTCCTTCAGGTAGTTTGCCCTCTTTGAACTCGATCAACACAAGGCGCGCACCTGGGTGCATTGCTGACACGAGCTTCCCAAGCCATTCGGTTGGGTTGGGGACGTGGTGAAGGACGTCGCACAGGAAGACGAGGTCTGTCTCAGAGGGGATCGCTGGGTTTTCGGGCGTGATGAGCTCGGCCCGGATGTTCTTCACGCTCGTACTCGTCGCCTTGTGGTGTATGTGGCGGATCATCTCGGGCTCGGTGTCCACAGCGACGACTGTGCCGCCCGGCAATGCCTTCGCTAGCCGGAACGAGAAGTAACCGGAGCCCGCACCGAGATCGACAACGGTCTCAGTGCCCGACAATCCCAATGCGGCGACGACCTCGTCCGGTTTCTGCCAGGTGGCGCGGTCCTCGCGCTCAAGGAAGGCGATGTACTTGGCGACGTCATCGAAGGGCCGGAGGTGCGAGGGATCGATGCCTTTGGCGCGTAGTGGGCAGTCGATGGGGGCATGGACCGGGTCGTGGGTCGGCTTGAAGTCCGGCTTCCCGGGGCATCCCGCCGTGCACACGGTGAAGGCGACCATCAAGATGGGAGCCGTGGAGGAAAATCTCGACATGAAGGGTCTCCGGGTCTCTGCGCGTCAGCGCTCTCTTCGGGTCAACAGCCAGTTGGAGTCGATTCTCTGCTCATTGGCGTCCGCGATCAACGCCAGGCGTTTGGCGAGCTTGCGCGTGTGCGGCCGGGCCTCCGAAATTTCGGGCTCTAGCGCGACAGCGTGCGGCGGTTGCCGGTCATCGACGGACCTATTCGCGTTTGGCGTGAATGTGCGGTCGCCGTACCTGTTCGGATGGACGTTCAGCAGGAGGACGACCGTCTGCCACTTCGAATCGGCGCCTTCGGAAGGATCGAGCACAAGTTTGGTACTGTCGGAGCATGGCCAGTGTCTGCTCGAAGTTGCCGGGCCGGAGCCACGGGATTAGGCATCAAGAGAGAGTACGAAGGCGGGGGTCGAACGTTTAAAGCTCAGCCGCGAATTGAGGCGGGGTCTCCAGAGCGAGCTCGCACTTGAGT
>CAZQPP010001054.1:0-1563 GCA_964594295.1 uncultured Myxococcales bacterium
GCGACGGCTGCACGGTGGGCGACGAGTGCGACGGCGGCACGTGCACACCGGGCATCCCGGCGGAGTGTGGCGACGGTCTCTCTTGCACCGACGACACCTGCGTGCCGACCGGCGCCACGAGCTATCGCTGCGAGTACGAGGTGAGCGCCGGCACCTGCCTCATCGACGAGCGCTGCTGGAGCACCGGCGACATAGCTCCGGAGAGCCCGTGCCATGCCTGCTCCCCCGAGCTAGCTCAACGAGACTGGGCCGGGAGGCCCGACGGCAAGCCGTGCGAGCGGACAACCGTGCACACAGGGAGAGACCTGCCAGGGAGGGGTGTGCACTCCGATCCCCGGACATCCGTGCTCCGACAGAGACGGCTGCACGGTGGATGTCTGCGAGGACGGCGAGTGCTTGCCGAGCGTGCCCAAGGACTGTGACGACGGCGACGACTGCACGTCCGACTACTGCGCGCACAAAAACGGAAGCTGCCGCCACGAGACCATCCTCGACGGAATGACGGTGTGCGAGCTCGAGGGAGGAAGCGGGATGGGCCGGTGCGTGGACGGGACCTGTGGTGTCTTCGACTGCGGGAACGGCGAGTGCGACGCCGGTGAGCTGCTCTGGACATGTGCGGAGGACTGCGGGCTGGTGGGCTTCGTGAAGATCCCTGCCGGCGATTTCCTCATGGGATCTCCCCCCGAAGAGCCGGACCGCCAGCCGAACGAAGGGCCCCAGCGCACGGTGCGGATCACTCGCGCCTTCTGGATGAAAGCGACCGAGGCTACCGTGGGGGACTGGCACGATCTCCTCGAATGGACGGGTGCGACGTGGACCCCCGGCTATTCGCCGTATTCCCTAGACGAGGCAATGTCGTCAGTCACCTGGTGGGACGCGCTGGCGTGGTGCAACGGGCGATCCAAGGTGGAGGGGCTTCCGCCGTGCTACACGCTGGAATGCGGCGACGCTTCACCCCCGCACCTGGACTGCACCGAGGTGCACGTCAACGCCCCCGACGAGAATCCTCTGCTATGCGAGGGTTACCGGCTGCCGACCGAGGCGGAGTGGGAGTATGCCGCTCGCGCGGGCACCACCGGGCCCCACTACGGGGACCTGAACAGCATCGCATACTACTGGGGCAACCACATAGGGAACCAACCCGATGTCGGCCAGAAGGCGGCGAACGCCTGGGGCCTGCACGACATGCTCGGCAGCGTCTGGGAGTTGGTGTGGGATCGGGCCGGGGAGCAGAACACCGGCTACGAGGGCCTGCCTGATCCGGACACCGATCCCATCAGCCCGTCGTCGGGAGACTACACCCACAGAAGAGGCTGTTCGTGGTTCAGGCCCGCGGACCGATGCCGTGCCGCTCACCGAGAGAAGGTGGAGCTCGACGGCGGCGGCGGTGAAACAGGTTTCCGGCCCGTCAGAACAGTTCTTCCCTGAAGCGGCCTATCCCTTGCGACCTCGCGGGCGCTCCGGCATCATCGAGAGGCCGCCAACGAGGGAGTCATGGGCGTCGACATGGCGTCGCGAAGGTTCTGCCCGCTCTGTGATGCGGAGACCGACGCGTCGCTGTGC
>CAZQPP010001055.1:0-1558 GCA_964594295.1 uncultured Myxococcales bacterium
GTCGTCGTCGGTGTCGCACGCGTCGCCGTCGCCGTCCGAGTCGGTGTCGGTCTGGTCCGCGTTCGAGATCAGCAAGCAGTTGTCGTTGACGTTGGGGATGCCGTCGCCGTCCTCGTCCGGCGGGTTCGCGGTGGCGAATCCGAACCAGGTCGTGCCGTTGCAGACGTAGAGGCGCTGGCTGGCGGTGTTGAAGTAGAGCTGGCCCGTGGTACCCGGAGCGCAGGCCGCCGGGGCCGTCGCGCTGTTCTGGAGCCTCAGGTTCTGCGCCTGCACGCCGCCGAAGCTCAGGGAGGACTGCACCTGCAGGCCGCCGTTGGCCTGGAGCAGCCCGCTGACCGTGCCGCCGTCCGAGCCGATGAAGGCGTCGGTGACGTCCGAGGCGAGGTTGTCGACCCCGACGCTCGCGTCGGCGAGGGCCGAGGTCGTCACGCAGCCCGAGCAGGACAGGCCCGAGGCCGTCGTCGCGGCCGCCGCCGAGTCCGCCCGCTTCGCCTTCATCGCGTAGGGCACGCTCCGGAGCTGGCCTCGCGGCAGCTCCGCTCCTCCGTTCACGGAGATCCCGGCCCAGACCTCGGCGTTGTCGTCGAACAGGCCCGCGGGCAGCGAGGTCACCTCCCCGATGAGCACGTTGAAGCGCCCCTCGGACACGGTCACGGAGCTCAGGACCTCCGTGTACAGGGCCGACGAGGCCGTCCTGCTCGCATACAGCCGGACGGTGAGCGTGACGGTGCCGTCGACCGCGTCACCCGACGAGCTCCTCAGCTGCCCCTGGAGGCCCAGGACATCCGGGACGTCCGCCGCGTGGGCCGCCTGCGCCGGCAGACATAGGAGAAACAACGCCGGGAAAAGCCAGTGCGGGGTTCGAAAGCGCATTCTGCCACCAATCTGGATCCACTCTCTTAAGGGGACATCGGTCAAAGGAAGCCGGACCATTAGCCTCGCGGCAAAAAAAAAGGGTGTGTCCCACATGACCCGGCGGAGGTGTCGAGGACCGGGGTCGACGCGAAGCTGCACCGCAGGTCAGGCTCGCCTTTGGCGAGCGCGTCTTCGGGTCTAAGCCCCGAGGACTTGGGACAAATACGCGTGGCATACTTCACTCGCCTCCGGCTCGCTGCGCGCGTTCAAGCCAAGGCTTGAACGCTTGCGGATCTGGATTCCGCGGGTCAAGTGGGACACACGCAAAAAAAAATAGGCGCGGGGAATGCCCCCGGCCGAGCTCCATGGCGGTGTGACCTGTCCCGTGACCATGGCCGGATCGCCGGGGACGTGAGCCCACCAGGCGCTGGGCCACCTCGAACCGCAAGCCGTCGAAACAACAAACGAATCTACCGCGGGCCAGAGTCACCCCGGCGCCCACCTTGTGATGGCATGGTTCGTGCGACTAGGCCCAGAACAAGCGATTAGCCATTAGCCGTTAGCCATTAGCTCAGGCATTCCCGTTGCTTCGGCGAAGTGGGCACTTCGCCTGAAACGCGAAGGCGCGAGCGGAGACGCAGCCGCAAGTGCGCATGGTTTCAGGCTAACCGCTAACAGCTAACAGCCAACAGCTAGATCAAAG
>CAZQPP010001056.1:0-421 GCA_964594295.1 uncultured Myxococcales bacterium
TAACGCGGATCGTCGAAGCTTGATCCAGCGGGACCCCAAGTGGCTGGAGGATCTCCTACGCTGGGCGGACGAACCTTGTCCGGAGGACGCGTGGGTCTTTCGAGGCCAGGCGGCGCGGTACTCGACCGTAGTCCCCGGTTATTTACGGCCGGCTCACCGCACATTCTACGGCAACCGCCTCCACTCACTCGACACCAGCATCGTTCGCCTGCTCATGGAACGTACCGACCGCTTCCAGGCGACGCAGATCTTCGGAGAAGGACTGCCGGTCCTGACGCAACCGCTCGGACCCTCGCCGGCTGCGATCGTGGGAGGAGCTGCCGGTCCTTTCGACTTCACGCCTACGCAGGCGGACGTCACGGCGGCATTGGCCCAGCACTACGGGCTTCCAACCCTGTACGTGGATATGACCTTCGATCCC
>CAZQPP010001056.1:431-1547 GCA_964594295.1 uncultured Myxococcales bacterium
GGCTTTCTTCGCGACCCAGCATTGGATCGACGGGGCCTTCCGGCCATCTCCGGAGCCGGGGCGCGTCTACCGCTGGCCGGCACGAAGAAAGACGCGGCTGGTGCTCGAGGTCGAGGATACGGACCGGCCCGATTTTGGCGAGACTTGGATCGATTCGATGTTCGAGGGCGAGCTTCGTGACTGCTTCAGAGTTGCGCTCGACGAGGCACGGAATCGGCTCCCCGATCAGCCGAGCCCCCCCGGTCTTCGAATCATCGACCTCACCTCTATGGAGCAAACCGTGCGCCGGCCCCACGCGCAACGAGCTGCACTGGCGTGCCCGATCTACCTCGACGGCAACCCCTTCAGAGCGGAGCGGCTGGTGGGGGGCAGCGCCGGCGCTCTATTACCGAGCACCCTGGACGAACTCTCGTTTACGGACATCGGCGGACTGCCGGCGACGGAGACCATGGATCTACCCGTGGCGGCGGGTCAAGAGCTGGAGGAGGCTGCGGGGGTGTGCGCGCCGGCACTCTTTCCGGATCGCATCGACCTCGGCTGGTCGTTCTTTCGGATCGCTTCCCTGATCTCGATCGTCTCCGCTCGCTCACCAGATGATGAGGCGGCCGCTCCTGGGCTCTCGATAGAAGAGTTAGCTCAAGGCGACGCTCTGAAGGAGCGGCTCGAGAGCGGCCTTGACGCCGCGAGCGCTCTCGTCGCTCGTGAGAGTTTCCGTCTACTTCCGGGCTTTCCGCCGGACGTTCTTCGCAGATCGCCGTCGCTCAGCGAGGCGGGAGACCGTATTCGTCAGCAGGCCGCGGAGGCGATCGAGGCTAGCCGGCTCATGGGTAGTCCGGAGAACCGCGAGAAGAAGAGGAGGCATGCGATGCTCGCCGCCCAGGAGCTCCAGCGCTCCGTCGTCGAGGACTTCCTCAGCAAGGTCGAGGAGAAGACAGGGGTCCGGCTAGAAGCACCTGACGACGCCTTCCCGCCGCCGCCGCGGCTCGATGAGAGTGCGATCCCCGTCGACAACGCATGGGTGGCCGATGAGATTCGAGATCGCCTTGCCGGCGTTGAGCAGATTCTCGCCGACGCCGCACGAGTACCCGCCTACGCAGTGGTTGATTCGTCGCTCCT
>CAZQPP010001057.1:0-1541 GCA_964594295.1 uncultured Myxococcales bacterium
GCCCGCCTGGTTGAGCTCGGCGACGAAGGCGTCGTCCGCACCGCCGTGTGTCGTGTCGGCACCTCCGCTGACCCATGTCCCGGCCTTGGTGTCACCGCTGACGAAGACCTCCCCCGAAGCCCCGAGGACTACGTCGCCGGCGCCGGAGTCGACGTTGGCGATGTCGAGCTGCCACGGCCGCTGCTGCCCGTCGGTGCTGACCTTCGCGGCAAAGGCGGTGCGATCGCGGGTACCCACGACGTAGAGATACCCATCCGCACCGATGGCGATCGCCTCGACGCTTTCCTGGTCGGCGCCTCCCACGTAGCTCGACCACTGAAGCTGTCCGTCGCTGTCATACTTGACGATGAAGCCGTCCTCTCCGCCGTCGAGGGCCGTGTCGAAGCCGCCCTGGGTCCACCCGCCGGCCTTGGTCATCCCGACGACGTAGACACTGCCGTCCGCAGCCACGGCGACATCGTGGCCGCGGTTCTTGCCCGCGCCTCCGAGCTGCCTCTGCCAGGTGCTCTGACCCTCCGGGTCGAGCTTGACGACGAAGACCTCCAGGTCGGCCGGCGCCGGACCGGCGAAACCCGACTTGGTGTGTCCAACGACATAGACGTTTCCGGAGCCGTCCACGGCCATGGCACCTTCGCCGACGTCCTCGTTGTTGTCACCGCCGATGTAGCGCCCCCACTCCACCCTCGGCGCACCCGCAGCGCAGCTCCGCCCGCCGGTCTCGTTGACGCACTCCACCGCGGCGCCATCCGCCCGGCAGGTGTAGGTCCCGTTGCTGCAAAGGTCGACGTCGCCGCCATCGCAGCTCTGCCCCTTCGTGGGCCAGTCCTCGTCGGTGCCGCCGTCGCAGTCGTCGTCCACGCCGTTGCAGGTCTCCACCAGGTCTGTCGTGCCCTCGTTCACGCACTCGACCCCGCTGCCGTCCGCCGTGCAGGTGAAGCTGCCGTTCTTGCAGTCGTCCGCGTCCTCCCCGTCGCAGGGTGTGCCCTTGTCGTCGAAGCCCTCGTCGGTCAGCGTGTCGCAGTCGTCGTCGGCGCCGTTGCAGAGCTCTGCGATGCCGGCCGGGCTCTCCGCGCCGCACTCGACCCCCACGCCGTCGGCGGTGCAGACCACCACACCGTTCGCGCACCCGTCCGCGTCGGGGCCGTCGCAGGGGTCGCCGAGGGTGCTGAAGGTCTCGTCGGTCTCACCGTCGCAGTCGTCGTCGACGTCGTTGCAGGTCTCGGTGACACCCGCCGGCGACTCGTTGACGCACTCCACACCGCTGCCGTCGGGCTTGCAGGTCCACGTGCCGTTCGTGCACAGGTCCGAGTCCGCACCGTCGCAGGCCGAGCCCAGATCCGCGTAGGTCTCGTCGGTGTCCCCGTCGCAGTCGTCGTCGACGCCGTTGCAGGTCTCCGCGATGTCGGTCGTGCTCTCGTTGACGCACTCCACCCCCGTGCCGTCGGCCTTGCAGGTCCACGTGCCGTTGGCGCAGTCGTCCGAGTCCGCGCCGTCGCAGGCCGCGCCCAGCGGCTGGAAGGTCTCGTCGGTGTCTCCGTCGC
>CAZQPP010001058.1:0-1538 GCA_964594295.1 uncultured Myxococcales bacterium
CCCTTGCGCCTTGAGGATTCGGCCGACCTCCGTGCCCATACCCCCCAAACCCAGGCAGGAGAAGAGGAGGAGAGATGAAACGGTAACAATCACTGTCACGATGTGTCCCTTCGCTTTCAATCGCTGAATCTCCCTCATGTAGAATGCGGCCCTGGCGTAGACGGTGACGAGCCCGTCGGCATAGGCTGGGGGTGGCGTTCTTGTCAAGACCTCGAAGAGCGAGGTAGCAGGTCTCCCGCGTAGGTCATCACGGCCACTGCGCCGCCCTTGGGCAGCCCCGCCAGCCACTTTCGGCGGACAGCGGAGCCGGCCGCGCCCACAACGCGGTCTGTCTTCTCAACGGTAGGTTCGCGGATCAGCCGCCTGGTGGGGGATCGTCGCAGGGGGATTAGGCTGGCCTGCGTCCGAAAACGCCGATCCGGATCCGTGTGGGCCGGAAGGCGGACGTGAAAACCCGTCTCGCCTCCGGTGGCGCCCCCCCCTTCCTGCGAAAGGCCACCGTGCGCGGGCCGACGCCCTGCACGAGGAGGAGCTCCGCGTAGTCTCTCGGCCCGCAGTCAGGCGTGCGCTGCGCCTGCCGGACGTAGATGTGCAACGTCCTGCCCGACGGGGGCTGCACGCCCGGCGTGCACGAGTAGGGGTGCTCTGAGGCGTGGCGGTCCAGGTTCCGCTCAGCGCACGTAGACGTACATCACCCCGTTGTCGTAGGCCTCCTCCGGAGAGAGGGGCTCCTCGTCCCTCACGTCTCCGCCGCCGTTGCTGCCGATGGTGCCGCGGTGGGTGTTCTCCTGGCAGCCCCCGGTCTCGCTGGGGAAGGAGAGCTCGTGGAACCAGGCGCCGCCGTCTCCCTGGCCGCCGATGCCGCCGGCCTGGTTGCAGGCATCGACGGGGACCCGATTGTACCAGATGCGGAAGTTGTCGTTGCCGTTGCCGTCGGCGCCGTTCCCGACGGTCTGGAACCTGAGCTTTTCGCCGTACCACTGCGCTGTGCCGGAGGTGTCGGTGTTGCTGTCGGCGTGGGTGCGCGTCCAGGCGGGGTTCTCGTTGCTCGGTGCCATCGTGGTGTGGCTCTTGAAGGTCGAGTTGTTGGCGCCCTCGTAGACCGCGGCCATCATCTTCGCTTGCTCCGCGGCGTAGCGATAGTCCAGCATGATCTCGTCCCACTCCGTCAGGCTGTAGTAGGCCGGTGAGAGGTAGTCGGTCCCGTCCCCGAGGGAGCCCACCTCTTCGGAGGAGGTCCAGAAGTCCGCGCTCCACTGCTGGGTCGTGCCGTCGTTGCTGTCGAGGCGCAGCACCAAGGTCCAGCCGCCCTCGAAGCTCGTCATGTCGCAGTAGGCCTCGAAGGGCTCGCCCGCGCCCTCGGGGTCGAGCCAGTAGACCCCGCTCTGCCCTTCGATCGCCGAGCAGGAGGCGGCCGGACAGATCTTCAGGTTGCCCAGGCCCTCGCAGGTGCAGGTCGAGGTGCAGCCGTCGCCGTCTTCGGTGTTGCCGTCGTCGCACTCCTCTCCGGGGTCGACGCTGTGGTTCCCGCACCCGGG
>CAZQPP010001059.1:0-1538 GCA_964594295.1 uncultured Myxococcales bacterium
GCAAGGCGTCGACCTTCACGCTGATCCTCATCGACGACCACAGCCGCTTCGTCGTTGGCCACGGCACCGACGACGCCGAGCGCGCCGCCTTGGTCGTCGACGTCTTCGAGGCCGCCGTCGCTCGCCACGGTCGCCCGGAGATGGTGCTGCACGACAAGGGCGCAGCGTTCTGGAGCTGGAAGGGCATCTCTCGCTTCAGCCGCCAGCTCGAGGAGATGGACGTGGCCCAGATCGAGGCGCAGCACAAAGAGTGGAACGGCAAGCTCGAGGTGTTCAACGCCAACCTCGCCAAGGAGCTGTTCGACCCGCACCGCTTCTACGACGTGGCTGAGATGAAGCGGCGGCTGGCGGCGCACCTGCACTGGTACAACCACCGCCGCACCCACCACGCCCTCGGCGGCCTGCTCGTCCCGGCGGACCGCTACTACGGCCGAGTCGACGAGGTGATGGCCCGCATCGAAGCCGGCGTCGCCGCCGACGCCAGCGACGCCCTGCAGCTCCGAGATCGGCCTCTCGAGCTCTTCAAGGTCACGAGCACCGGCGGCCGGACCGAGGTCTGGCTCATGGGCAGCAAGCTGCTGGGGTAGGCCGATGCGACCCAAGACCACCACCATCACGGTACGGGTGGACCTCGAGCTCGTGCGTCAGCTCGACGCCCTCGCCGAGCGCTTGTCCGTGGGCGACAGCGCCGCTTCGGCTCCGGGGGAGCGCGTCACTCGGACCGCGGCGGCCCGCCTCGCCCTGCGGCGGGGCATCGTGGCCCTCGACGTGGCAGGCATCGGCCAACACCCGGGCCAGGTGGCCGCCTCCGTCGCGCACCTGCCGGACGCGGGCGAGATCGACGATGCCGCGGAGGCCCTCGGGCGGCTGGCAGACGTCGATCTCGGCTCGGCCCACCTCAAGGTGATCGAGGCTCTCGCAGACCTCGACGTCGACATGCTGCGCGCCCTGCGCAGGCTCGACGTCGAGACCCTCGACGCCCTCGCGGCCATCGACGCGAGCCACATCGAAGCGCTCGATCGGCTCGCGTCGGGCACGCTCCCAGACGTGCTCGACCGTCTCGCAGACCTCAGCTGACCCGTACACGCGCGTGTACGCACCGGGCACCTGCCGGCGACGACGACGATGAGTTCAGGATGACAGAGTAGACGGTCCGACGGGGAGACGGCATCACCGGCGTGTGAAGAGCCAACAACAACGCCACCCCGTGGACCGATGCCACTTGTAGCTGCCACTGCCCCCGAAGTCTCCCCCCTTCCCACCGCCGCGCTGCTCCTCGCCGCCATCCCGCAGCTCAGGGACCTCGCGCTGCCCCATCCCACCGCCGGCGAGGTCCTGGCCGCCCTCGGGGTGAGCCGCAGCCGCGCCTACGAGCTGCGCAACCGGCTCCTCCGCCTGCTCGACGACCTCGTCCAGCCCCTGGGCCGGCCGAACAAGCCGCCGCAAGAGCTCGCGTCACCCATGCTGGCCACCGAGGTCCTGCGCTACGTCACCGAGCACGCCGGCTGCATCTCGGCAGGCTCCGTCAAGCACCGGTA
>CAZQPP010001060.1:0-1527 GCA_964594295.1 uncultured Myxococcales bacterium
CCCCGACAAGTACGTGGACATGGCGGGCGCCTGCCCGGAGTACAACCAGCCGCGCCAGATCTTCAGCCGCATCGAGGACCTGCGCGCCCTTCAAGACGTCTACGGGGCCGGCGAGGTGACGCTGCACACCGTGCTCATGTTCGCGCCCCAGGAGAAGGTCGAGTCGGTCTGCCCGGGGGCCGGCGAGAGCTTCGGCTACAAAGAGGAGCTCGCCCGAGCCCTGCTCCAGTCGATGGCGGCCGCCGGGGGTGGGGTCTACAGGGAGGCGAACCTGGCGTCCGAGGAGGACGACTTCCTGAGCTTCGACTTCGCGACGCTGACCAGCCGGCAGCTCCTCACCGAGTTCATCGCGGTGAACCAGCACGGCCGGCGCTTTGCGGGGCTCCTCGGCCCCGACAGCGATCTCGACGGCCTCGCCGACGAGGAGGAGAAGAGCATCGGGACCGCCATCAGCGATCGCGACTCGGACGACGACCCGCGCCTGCTCAAGCCCCAGGGAGACCGCTACTCGGACCTCATCGAGGCGCGCCTCATAGGCTCGGGCATGGACCCCCTCAACGCCGCCCTGCCGGCCGCGCCCTGCGAGGACCTCGAGGACTGGGACGGCGACGGCCTGATCGGCTGCGAGGAGGTGCTCCTCGGCACCCACCCGCGCCTGCCCGACAGCGACGGAGACCAGCTCGGCGACCGACTCGAGCTCGTCGCCGGCACCGACCCGCGACGACCCGACTCCAACGGCGACCTCGACTTCGACGGCATCTCCAACCGCGAGGAGGTGCGCGGCGGCACCGAGGTCCGGGCCCCAGACTTCGAGATCTGGAGGCACGAGCGCACCCGCTACGCCCTGACGGACCTGGGCGAGATGGAGATCTACGACTCGGAGAAGGACGAGCAGGTGGTCCGGCGCTGCTACGACCTGAGCGTGCGCGACATCGGCCTCGTGACCGCGCCCCTCGGCCGGGAGCGGGGCCTGAACCGCGTGACCTTGCACGTCTACGAGAAGCCGCTGCTCTTCGTGGGCTCGCAGGCGCGCGAGAACGTGGCCTGCGTCGAGGTCTTCTACCAGGGCGAGACCGAGAAGGACCCGGTGTCGGGCGTGGTCGACCTCGGCGGCGCGTACTGGGAGGGCGTGCGAGAGGGCCTGCTGAAGGGGCTGCGGGACGTGGCCGCCTGCGCGGGCGGGCGCCTGAAGCTCGACGACGAGGCGAAGGTCGAGGAGGAGCCCGCCGAGGGCGAGGAGGACGGAGGCGAAGGGGAGGAGGCGGCCTCGGAGCCGGAAGCTCCACGCCCGCTGATGGACCGTGACGAGCTGACGGCGCTCGCCGAAGCCTGTCTTCCCCCGAGGGTGAGGCTGGGCGACGTGCTCCACAAGCGCGCGGACCTGCTCGAGCGCCTCGCGCACCTGATGGTCGCGAAGCTCGCGTGCGGCTTCAACTACCTGCGCCCCGAGGCCTGCGCCGTCATCAAGACCGCGTGATTCATGGGTGGACTTACGTCCACCTGTGTGATGCTTCTGGCCGGGTGTTC
>CAZQPP010001061.1:0-1526 GCA_964594295.1 uncultured Myxococcales bacterium
GAGGTCGCCGATGCCCATGCCGCCGGTGTCGATCAGCTCGAGCTGCCGGCCGTCAGCTGCGACCCTGACCGACAGCTCGCTGGCCCTCCCGTGCTTGATCGCGTTGGCGACCGCCTCCTGGAGCACGCGGAAGACGTGAGTGCGCAGCTCGAGCGGGGCGTCGACCGGTCCGGCGCTGCGGACGGTGGCTCTGATGCCGTGGGCGGAGGCGGTCTTCCCGACGTACCACTGGAGCGCTTCGGAGAGCTCGAGCTCGGCGACCACGTCGGCCCTCAACCCGACCGCCACGTCGTGCAGCTCGTCGATGGATGCGTCGAGCTGCTCGAGGGCGCTCTCGACGTCGTCTGGGGATATGTCACGGTCCGGGCCGGCCTTGGAGGAGGCGAGCTGGAGCCCGAGCTTGGCGGCCGCGAGCGACTGCGCCACCCCGTCGTGCAGGTCGCGGGCGATGCGTTTGCGCTCCGCCTCGTGAGCGTCGACGACCCGCACGGCGAGGTGGCGCATGCGTCTCTGCTGGCGCACGAAGCGCCGGCCGAGGGCCCAGAGGAAGCAGGCGAGGAAGACCGGCGCCGCGAGGTCTCCGACCTGCAGGCCCGCGGCAACGAGGGCCCCGGCGGTCGGGCCGCGTGCCAACACCCCGGCGGCGGTGCACCCAAAGCCCAGCAGGATGCCGGCCAGGACGACGGGCGCTTCCTGGCGCCTCCTGTGCACCGCCTGGAGCAGCATCGTGGTGCCGCACACCCCCGACGTGAGCAGGAGCACCGCGTAGACCCAGAGCGAGGTCACGTAGACGGTGTAGGAGGTCCACAGGAGCGCGGTTCCCACGAGCACGGCGCAGCCCGGCACCCAGACGAGCAGCAGGAGGCGCCGCCAGCGGAGGTCGAAGAAGGCGTTGAGCATGGGCGCGACGAGCATGGTGGCGGCCACCGCCCCGAGCAGCAGCGCCACCTGCGCGGCCGGCGTCTTCAAGCCCGCCTCGTACACGAAGACGCTGCCCGGCACGTAGTAGAGCAGGAGGGAGGCGACGAAGCAGAGGAAGTAGAGGTGCTCACGGCCGCGCCCGGCCCCGACGAGGGCGAGGGCGAGCACGAAGAAGAGCACGAGCCAGGACACGAGCGCCGCGTCGCGGGCGACCGTCATTCGGCTCGACTCGGCCGCGAGCGCCCGCGCACCGGCCGCCTCTCCCAGCCCGAACGGACCCTGCTCGATGCCCCCGGTGCCGTAGGTGCGTTGCACACGCAGGGCGAGGAGGTCGGTGCCGTCTCGCCGAAGCAGCTCCGCCGGAAGATCACGGCAGCGGAGGAGGCGAGGCGCTTCGACGAAGGCCAGGCCGAGCCTCCCCTCTCGTCCGATGAGCGCGCCGTTGAGGTAGGCCTCGGCGGCGTCGCCGACAACCCCGAGGCAGACCGCCAGCTCCCTGGATTCGGCTACTCGGCGCAGGTCGAGGCGCACGCGGTACCACCCGATGTCGCCTGCGACGTGGAGGCCCTGGGAGATCCAGCCCCCGGGCACGCGGATCCTTCGCC
>CAZQPP010001062.1:0-1523 GCA_964594295.1 uncultured Myxococcales bacterium
GCTCAACTGTGAGACCGACTTCGTGGCGCGCAACGAGGACTTCCAGACCCTCGCCAAGGACCTCGCCGTCCAGGTGGCCGCCGCCAACGTGGACTACTTCTCCCGTGAGACCATCCCCGAGGACGTGCTCACCAAGCAGAAGGAGATCTTCGCCGCGCAGGCCGAGCACGCCGGCAAGCCCGCCCACATCGCCGAGAAGATGGCCGAGGGCAAGCTCAGGAAGTGGTACGAGGACGTGTGCCTCGAGGACCAGCCCTGGATCCGCGACCAGGAGAAGACGGTCAAGCAGGTCCTGACCGAGGCCATCGCGACCATCGGTGAGAACATCAAGGTACGGCGCTTCGTGCGCTGGGAGATCGGCGGCTAGTGTCCTCCTCATCGGCCGACCCCCCAGACCCACCGCCCGAATCCTCGGGCGAAGGCGAGCTCCGCTACAAGCGAATCCTGCTCAAGCTGAGCGGCGAAGCCCTGATGGGGCCTGGGAGCTTCGGCATCGACACGGCCACGATCGTCCGCATCGCGGGTGAGATCAAGGCGGCCGCCGAGCTCGGCGTCCAGCTCGCCGTGGTCATCGGGGGCGGCAACATCTTCCGCGGGGTGCACGGCGCCGCGGGCGGCATGGACCGCGCCGCGGCCGACTACATGGGCATGATAGCGACGGTCATCAACGGCCTCGCGCTCCAGGACGCCCTCGAGAAGCAGGGCGTGCAGACCCGCGTGCAGACCGCCTTCGAGATGGCCGCCGTCGCCGAGCCCTACATCCGCCGCCGCGCGATCCGCCACCTCGAGCGGGGGCGTGTCGTCGTGCTCACCGCGGGCACCGGCAACCCCTTCTTCACGACCGACACGGCGGCCGCCCTCCGCGCGGCGGAGCTCCGCGCCGAGGTTATCTTGAAGGGGACCCAGGTCGACGGGGTTTACGACCGCGACCCGGTCAAGCACGAAG
Source organism: uncultured Myxococcales bacterium (assembly GCA_964594295.1). Taxonomy (GTDB): domain Bacteria; phylum Myxococcota_A; class UBA9042; order UBA3505; family UBA3505; genus CAZQPP01. Next base: position 947 of record CAZQPP010001062.1, read on the forward strand.
GAGCGAAGCGCTACGAGTGCGTCCACTACGACGAGGCGCTCCGCTTGCACCTCGGAGTTATGGACGCCACGGCCATCAGCCTGTGCAGCGAGAACAGCCTTCCCATCCGGGTCTTCGCCCTCGACGAGCCGCGGGGCGTCAGCCGAATTGCATTGGGCGAGGAGCTGGGCACTCTTGTGTCAGACGTAGAGAGCATCCTGAAGGGGTGACACCATGACCGAAGAGATCCTGAGCGAGATCAAGAGCGACAACGACAACAGCATCGACGCTCTCAAGAAGGAGCTGTCCAAGGTCCGCACCGGCCGGGCCCACGTGGGCATCCTCGACGGCGTCCGGCTCGACTATTACGGGACCATGTCACCCCTGAACCAGGTGGCCGCAATAAGCGTCCCCGATCCCAGGCAGATCACGGTCAAGCCCTGGGACCGCAGCCTCATCGGCGCCGTCGAGAGGGCGATCATGCAGGCCGACCTGGGCCTGACGCCCACCAGCGACGGTGAGCTCGTGCGCCTGAACATCCCGCCGCTGACCACGGAGCGCCGCAGGGATCTCGTGAAGGTGGTCAAGCGCTACGGCG
>CAZQPP010001063.1:0-1521 GCA_964594295.1 uncultured Myxococcales bacterium
GCCGAGGGGGATGAAGGTGGCGTCTGCCTTGAGGACGCCGGCGAGGAAGAGGATGAAGTCCATGTGGAGGTCGCCGGCGAGGGCGGGGAGAGGGGGGGCGTCGGTGGTGGTGGAGAGGCCGAGGGGGAAGCTTGGGACGGTGGTGACGGTGCGGGCGGGCCAGGTTGGGGTCGTGGCGAGGTCGAGGTCGGTGATCAGGCCGGTCTTGAAGTCTGCGAAGCGTGGGACGAGGGCGCTGAGGAGCTGGGTGAAGTCGAGGTTGCCGCTGGCGGCGGCGGCGACGACGGCGCCCAGCTCGGTGGTGAGCTCGTTGCTGGCGATTCGGCCGCCGATGGTCCAGAGGGAGCGGCGTCCGGCGACGCCGGCGAGGTAGAAGTTGGGGAAGACGGGGCGGCCGTTGAGGGCGAAGGTCAGGCCGCCGGGGATGCCGTTGTCGGCGTGGTCGACGAGGGGGGCGTTCGGGGCGGCGAAGACGCGGGCGTCGGGGCCGAGGATGAGGGGCAGGTCGAAGGCGAAGAACCCGGTGCGGAGGTCGAAGGCCTGGATGGAGACCTCTATCTCGCCTCCTTTCTGGTAGTCGCTGAAGTCGGGGGCGCCGGTGAGGACGTCGCCGCCGATGACGGTCTGGCCGTCTGAGGGGAGGGAGAGGTCTTCGGCGTTGTGGAGCTTGGCGTGGAAGGTGCGGCCCGCGTGAAGGGAGAGGTTTCGCTGGCTCGCGCCGATGACGGAGACGGTGGCGTGGTCCGCGGGGAAGGCGTGCACGTCTACGGGGAGGGTGATTGGGCCTTCGAAGCGGGCGACGCCGAGGGTGTCGAGGGCGGCCTCGGCCAGCTCGGCGCCGGAGCCCGGGGCGGTGAGGATGACCTTGCCTCCCTCCGCGGCGAGGCCGGTGTGAGCGTCAGTGACGACTACGACGAGGTCCTCCGCCGAGGCCGGCTCGACTACGCGCAGCTCGAAGATCCGGCTCCACGGGGCCTCGGGGCTGTCGGTGACGCGGGCGCGGACTCCGACGCGGCCTTCTGCCAGGCCGGTGAGGGTCAGGCCGTCGGCGCTCACGACGCCTCCGGGCTCCATCTGGAGATCGAAAGAGGCGTCGCTGAGGGGTTGTCCGTTCTCGCCGGCTCGTGCTTCTACGAGCAGGGTGCGGGTGGCGCCGACGGGGATGGGGCCCGGCTGGGTGAGGATGCGCGTGTGTGTGGCGTCGGAGTCGCTGATCGCCGGGTGGCAGGCGCCGTTGTGACAGGTCCGGCCTGCTTGGCAGTCCGAGCTTGCGGCGCAGTAGGCGTGCTCGCAGACGCCCGTGTCGACCACGCAGACGCAGGCGAAGCGGTCGTCGGGGCAGTGGCCCTCCTCTTTGCCGTGGTCGGCGCAGTCCTGGTCGGTCCGGCAGCGGAACTTGGGGACGCAGCAGCCCTCGGTGCAGCGCCATTCGGTCACCGGGGCGGGGCAGAGGCCGAGGCTGGGTACTCCCTTGTCGTCGAGACAGGGGGGGCCCTCATTGCAGGTCTCCTCGGGGGTGTC
>CAZQPP010001064.1:0-1520 GCA_964594295.1 uncultured Myxococcales bacterium
GTCCGGGGTTTCTACGCCGTCTACGAGTGGTCAGTGTGGGACAAGAGCATGTAGGCGTTAGCGCACACTTGGTCTGGGCCGCTGCAGTCTTCGTTGCGGATCTCTCGTAGGAGGCTGCCGGCGTCGTCGAAGTAGGTCTCCAGGCAGTTCGTGTCCGGTGTGCCGTCGCAGTCGGTGTCCATGCGCCGGAAGGTGTGGTCTTTCGGGGTCTTCGGGATCCCGGCCGGGTGAGGACGTAGGATGATGTAGGCGGCCCCCGCCGTGGAGCCGGTCATGCCTCTTCGGACAGAGGTTGCCGTGCGGCCCATGTCGGATATGTGCGCACGATGGTGCGGGGGCTGGACAGCGTGGGCACCGGGGGTCCAAGAACGGGTCAGTACCACCTGAACCCAGGAGCCCCCGATGTCCACAAGCTTGCTCTACCACGCCTTCGGTGCGCGGTTCCATGAGTACCGCTCCACCGAGTACCGAGGTGGCGAGGTCCGCTTCCACCTGAAGACGAAGCGAGGCCTACGTCGCTGCGTCGAATGCCAGAGCCGCGAAGTGACGCTTGGCGGCAGGGCGAGCTACCCTCTGCGCAGCCTGCCCATCGGGAACCGGCCTGTCTTCTTGGTGCTCCACCTACACGTTCTGCTGTGCAAGACCTGCGGCGCGGTCCGCCAGGAGGATCGCCTTCTGGCCGACCCGCTCAAGAGGTACACCCGGGCCTTCGCCCGGTTCGTGATCGACCTGTGTGGGAAGATGACGATGTCCGACGTGGCCCGCCATCTCGGGGTGGGCTGGCACCTCGTCAAAGGCATCCTGCGCGACCACCTCGAAGGCCGTGCGGCCAGGCGCTCGTGGCGCAAGGTCCGACGCATCGCCATCGACGAGATCGCCATCCGCAAGTGGCACCACTACATGACGGTTGTGGTCGATCTGGACACCGGCGAGGTGCTCTTCGCCGCCGAGGGCCGGGACCACGCCTGCCTGGAGCCGTTCTTCCAGAGGCTCCGGCGGGCACGCGCCAAGCTCGAAGCGATCGCCGTCGACATGAGCAGCGCCTACCTCAAGGCCATCAAGGACTTCGGCCCTTCCGGCGTCGCCATCGTCCACGACCGGTACCACGTCGTGTCGAACATGAACGACGTCATCGACAAGGTCCGGCGGGACGAGCAGAACCGTTTGGAGGCGGAGGGCAAGAAGACCCTGAAGGGAGCTCGGTACCTCCTCCTGTACGGCAAGGAGAAGCTGGCCGAGAAGCCCGACAAACAGGCTCGGCTCGACGAGCTGCTCGCCGCCAACGAGACCCTGCACAAGGTCTATCTGCTCAAGGAGGAGCTCCGCCTGTTCTGGAGCCAGCCTTCAAAAGCCAAAGCCGAGACCTTCATCAAGACCTGGCACGAGCAGGCGAAGGGACTCGACAACCCTCACCTCAACCGCTTCGCCAAGACCGTCAAGGAGAGGAGGGACGCCATCCTTGCCTGGTACGACGCCCCAATCACGACCGGGCCCCTGGAGGGACTCAATAACAAGATCAA
>CAZQPP010001065.1:0-1519 GCA_964594295.1 uncultured Myxococcales bacterium
GACCGATTTGTGCACGAACGGGGCGTGCGCCGGCACCGACACCTCCGTTGTGGACTGCAACGACGGCAACGTTTGCACCACCGACTCCTGTGCCCCGAGCCTTGGCTGCCAGCACGCCAACAACACGGCGGCCTGCGACGACGGCGTGTTCTGCAATGGGTCTGACACTTGTCAGGGCGGGGCGTGCACTGTCCACGCTGGCGACCCTTGCCCGGGCGCTGACGGCGACAGCGACTGCTCCGAGACGTGCGACGAGAACGCCGACACTTGCTCCGAGGAGGACGCCGACGGCACCTCGTGCGACGCGGGCGGCGGCGTCGGCTCCGGGACCTGCTACTCCGGATCCTGCGAAGCGAACTTGCCATGCCCGGAGCTGACACGATCTGGAGTTTCCTACCTCTTCTGTGAAAAAATCGGCTCGTGGAGCTCGTCGCGTGCCGTTTGTACCGAGGTCGGCTACGACCTGGTCGACATGCAAAGCGAGTCAGAGAACGCCTGGGTCTCCGACGCCGCCAAAGGCGTTTGGGGCACGGAGAAGGACTTTGCCATGTGGATAGGCTTCAACGACATAGCCTCGGAGGGGAGTTGGGCATGGGCCAATGGAGCGCCGAGCCCATTCACCGCATGGGACAGCGGTGAGCCCAACAACGTAGGAGACGAGGACTGCGCCGCTACCCACGTGAACGGAAACTACGACAAAGAGTGGGTCGACCTTGCCTGTGACGGCTACATCCTGCGCTTCGTCTGCAAAGAGCAGTAGCTGACGTGGGCCGTACCGCCTCCACTCCACCATGCTTGAGGTCCAATCCCTCGACTCCAGCATGCACTCGAGCCTTGACCATCGTCGCGGCCCATGTGTGCCTACGCTCGTGTTCCTCACGAGTGATGTTGGATGGTGCGGGAAGCGTGACCGGCGTCCCGCCGCTCCGGAGTCGTTTGTTCCCGCGTCATGTGCCCTTGGCGGTCTTGGTGGTCGCGGGCGCGTTAGCCGTGGTGCTGATGCGCGGAAACGAGGGTAGGCCCACAAGTGGGGCCTCTGAGGAGCTTCTTGCTTTCCCGTGAGCAGGGGCGACTCCGAATCTCAGGAGGGTTCTCGACATGGACCAGCACACAGAGCGCAGGCAAGCCCGGAGTCGGGTTCGAGCTCTTGCTTGGATGGCCGTCCTGGCCTTTGCCGGGTGCTCCGGAGACAAATCGAACGGTCCGACGAAGGCCGGAGGCAGCTCGAGTGACCCGGGCCGTATCGTCGTCGACGTTTCAGAAATGCCCGACGTCGAGGGCCGCCTCGACGAGGGAAGCTCCGTCGTAGACGGAGATGTCTCGCGGAGAGACACGGGTGGCGGCGGTCCCGCGGACGTCGAAGTCAAGGCCGATGGCGACACGGTTCCTTCCATCGATGTAGGTCGCGACTGCGACCAGGATCCCGGAGGCGCCTATTGTCCTTGCAGGGAGAACGTCGACTGCCACGGAAGCCTGTGCGAGTACCCCCGTCACGGGCGCGACTGCGCAGACACCAGTG
>CAZQPP010001066.1:0-1511 GCA_964594295.1 uncultured Myxococcales bacterium
ACCATGCGGACCGTCGAGGTCGACGGCTACCGCATCGAGCGCGGCCCCAACGGCTTCCTCGACCGCGGCGCAGAGACCCTCGACCTCATCGACTCCCTCGGCATCGGGCCCGAGCTCGCGCCCTCGAGCGACGCGGCGGCGGTGCGCTACGTCTACCACCGAGGCGCCCTCGAGGCGCTCCCCTCCGGCCCGGGGAGCTTCCTCACGACGGGCCTGATCCCCCTCTCGGCCAAGCTGAGGGTCTTTGGGGAGCCCTTCGTGTCTCCGGCGCCCGCCGACGCAGAGGAGACCGTCGCCGCCTTCGTTCGCCGTCGCCTCGGCCCGCACATGCTCGAGGCCTTCGTCGACCCCTTCGTGTCGGGCATCGTCGCCGGAGACCCCGAGCGCCTGAGCCTCGACGCGGCGTTCCCGCGCCTCCGCGCCATCGAGCAGGAGCACGGCAGCCTCATCAAGGGAGCGATTCGCATCGCCCGCCAGCGCAAGAGGGCAGGGGGCTCGGGCGAGGTCTCGGCCGGCCCCACCGGACGCCTCATCTCCCTCCGCCGCGGCATGAGCTCTCTGCCCCACACCATCAGCGAGCGTCTCGGGGCCGAGCGAGTGCGGACCGGAGTCCACGTCTCCGAGATCTCGCGCCGCTCCTCGGGCGTCTGGCGCGTCCAGAGCCCGGCCGGCGACACCGAGGCCCGTGTGCTCGTCCTCGCCACTCCGGCCCCGCAGAGCGCGGACTTCGTGGAGCCCTTCGCCGCGACGGCGGCCAGCGCCCTCAAGGGCATCCCCTACGCCAAGGTCGCCGTGGTCGCGCTCGGGTTCCACCGCGACCAGGTAGGGCACCCGCTCGAAGCCTTCGGCTACCTCTGCCCCGAGCGCGAGCAGCGCCCGATCCTCGGCTGCCTCTTCTCCTCCTCGGTCTTCCCGGGCCTGAGGGCGCCACCATCCCACGTCCTGCTCCGCGCCTTCCTCGGCGGCGACCGCCACCCCGAGCGCCTCGTCGGCTCCCGCGACGCCGTCTGCCAGGTCGCCCTCGAGGAGCTCCGCCGCACCCTCGAGATCACCGGGCCCCCGTCCCACTCCCAGGTGATCCTGCACCCCCGCGCCATCCCGCAGTACCGCCCCGGTCACCGAGAGATCCTGGAGACGACCTTCTCGAAGCTCGAGTCCGCCGCGCCGGGGTTGCTCCTGCACGGGAACGCCTACCACGGCATTGGGGTCAACGACTGCACGCGGGGCTCGGTCGCGATGGCGGAGAGGGTCATCGATCAGCTGGGGGGAGCTGGGGGCTGAGTTGGGGGCGAGGGGCGATTGCCGTGGCCGTGGCCGTGTCGGGGGCCGAGACCGGGGCGGTGGCTTTGGCCGGGGCGGTAGCCGTGACCGTGGCGGTGACAGTGGTCGTGCAGGGGCCAGTGGCCGGGGTGGTGATTCGGGCCCGGGCCGTCCTTGTGGGGGCACTGGGGGCTGGGCGTGGGCCTGCCAATCGTGGCGGACCAGCCAGCAGGCATCAAGGCCAAGCTCGC
>CAZQPP010001067.1:0-1511 GCA_964594295.1 uncultured Myxococcales bacterium
AGCAGAGCCGCCTCCTCTGACGTTCCGCAGCCTAGCTCCACTTGCCCGACGTGGTTATCCAGAAGGTCGAGAACGAGCTTCACGTACTCCTCTAGGATACGCCGGTCTGCGCCCGGCTCCGGAACAATGTCTGTCCCTCTGCCGGCCATGTTGGTTGCAATGGTCACCGCACCGAAGGAGCCCGCGCTCTTGATTATCGCCGCCTCGGCGGCGTTCGTTACGGCGTTAAGCAGCTTGTGCTCGATACCATTCTCGCCGAGCAGTCGGCTGAGCTCTTCCGACTGCTCAACCGTGAGCGTACCCACCAACACGGGTCGCCCGACCATCTTACATGCCTTGACCTCATCCACGATGGCCGCCAGTTTGTCCCGACGGTTCAGGTACAGTCTCGCGCCATGGTCCACCCGCATAGGAGGCCTTGTGGGAGCCACAGCAACCACTTTCAGACCGTACTCCCGCTCGAGTTCGTCCCGACACTCGAGGGCCGTCCCCGTCATCGCGGCGACGTGGGCGTAGCGGCTGATAAACCCCTGCACCGACATCTGGGCCAGCGTCTCGCACTCCGAATTGACCGGCAAACCATTTTTAGCCTCGAGAGCGGCGTGAAGCCCCCATCGGTACCGGTTGTCAGGGAGGGTCCTGCCCGTGGACTGGTCGATGAGCACTACCTCCGCATCGGCCACCACGTAGTCAACGTCCCGCTTGAGAAGGACGTAGGCCCGCAGCATCTGATGTACCTGGTTCATCCGGCTGTTTTGCCGGAAAAGTCGCCTCCGCAATCGGGTACTCTGCCGTCTTCGCTCCACCAGTGGCGCCTCGCCGTCGGCCTCGACAAGGGCCAGCCTCCGCTCGAGGCTCGAGGTGTCGAATAGTGGCCCTAACTCTTTCTCAAGAAAGCGCTGGCCCCTTTCGGTTAATGTAACGAGCTGGCGGGGGGAGTCAACGACATAGAACAAGTCCCGTGCCAGCTCGTTGCCGCATTCGCCATCTTCTTCGCGGACAATCATGGCCGAGGCCTGCCTGTACGCACGGGGATCTTGCGCCAACTGCCATTTCAGGACCTCGCTATCGGGACTGGCCATCAGGAGCTTGGCCAGTAGCATTTTCCGGTCGTCACTCCGGCGTGCGAGCCCGCCCAATTCGGCCTCAATGCTACTGACCACCTCGGCCTGTAGGCATATCAGCCTCTCGATTGTGCGCCGGGCCCTGTCGAATGCGCGCCTGCTGCCGGCCTGATTGCCCGAGATGATCAGGGGCGTTCGCGCCTGGTCAATCAAGGCATGATCGGCCTCATCTACAATGGCTACGTCCAGTGGTCCCTGCGCAGGCTCGTCGGGCGGCAGTTTGAGGTTGTCCCGCATAAAATCAAAGCCGAACTCGCGAAGCGTTCCATAGACGATCTGCTGCCCATACTCGTGCCTCCGTTCCTCGTCCTCCATGTAGCTGATAACCACACCCACGGACAGGCCCAGAGACTCGTAGACAGGTCCAAGCCACTCACTGTCTCGGGC
>CAZQPP010001068.1:0-1510 GCA_964594295.1 uncultured Myxococcales bacterium
GATCAAGATGATGCTCTGAGCGTCGGTGGCGGGTTCGCTGGACCTGCTCGCAGACGAAGCGAAGCGCCAGTACGATCGCTACTGCGCGATGCGGATTCCCGACGAAGGGTGGAGCTGCAGCGCTATCAAGCGCGACCAGGAAGGCTACAAGGCGTTCTACAAGGGCGTCATCGCCGACAAGCTCCGCGGTCTGCAGGCCTGTGGCATCAGGGACAGGACGAAGCTGAAGGCGCTCGAGGCCCGCTTCGTGGTCGGCGGCGAGATGTGCACGAATGGACGGGAGATTGTGGATACCGGCAGGAAGATCGCCAAGGACGAGCTGTAAGCTGTAGCGACTGAGCCTTTCGCCACTCCACCCGAAATACAGGGCCGCCATGCCCCAGAGCCAGGCGACGTCCAGCTCCCAACCGGCTTTCCGCATCGCGGGAATGGTCGTCTCCCTGGTGGTGCTCGTAGGGCTGCTGCTGATCATCCCGCCCTGGCTCATGGGCAAGGACCTGCTCGGAACGGTCCAGGAGCTCTTCTGGACCCTCGCCGAGCAGGTCTACGGCGCCCTCTTCTACTTCTGCTTCGTCCTGACCATCACCTGGTACCTGGTCACCTTGTGGCGGCTCAACACCGCCATCCAGCAAGGTGACTTCGAGCTTGCGCGGTACCGAAAGAAGCTGAACGACCTCGCCGCTTCGGCCTCCGTCGTCTTCGGCCTCACCGGCACGGCCACGAACATCTTCAACGGCTTCTCCTTCGTGCTCGGCGCGGGCCAGCACTTCGAGTCTCCGCGCCTGGCGATCCAGATGATGTTCACAAACGGGATCGGCGAAGCTCTTGGCACTACCGTAGGCGGCTTGCTCCTCGCGCTCGCGATGGACACGCTGCAGCTCCTCCTCGTCGGGCGCAGCTTCGAACGCCTGCGCGAAGCCCGAGGCTGAGATGCTCGGCAAGAAGGGCTTCGTTGTCTGGGCCATGGTGGACGTCTTCCTCGGCGTGGGGATGATCAACGCCGGGTTGACGCTCATCCTCGCTTCCCTGCCCGAGCCCACTGACTGCCCGACCTGCCCCTCCTGCCCGCCCGCGATCGTGATCCCCGAGGATGCTCGAGCCGACGCGGCGGACGCCGGCGCGGACGACGCGCTCGCGTCCGTGGACCCCGGGAGCACTACCGATCCCGGCACCGACCCCGGCGAGGACACCGAGGACGTTCCCGAAGCCACGCCCGACACACCCTCCCAGGTGGCCGAGGTCAAGGTGCAGCCACTCGACACGTATGAGCCGCTCGACGTGCCGGAGCTGCCCTCGGAGTCGCCCGACGTGCCGGAGGTGACGGATGTCGCTCCTGATGTTCCGGAACCTGAGGATGCCCAGCCGGAGGTAGAGGACGTCCCCACGGACCCAGGCAAGAGGCGTGTGCAGAGCACCGGCTCGGGTCTGGTCTTTGAGTCGCCCGAGGCCCTCGTCGTCCTGCTTCGCGCCAAGAAGATAAGGCTCTTCGTGCTGGCCGCCATGTTCGGAG
>CAZQPP010001069.1:0-1507 GCA_964594295.1 uncultured Myxococcales bacterium
TGCAAGGACGCCTGGTACGGCATCCTGCGCCACCAGCTCGACTCCCGCTACCGGCCCTGCAACCTGGCCGAGCTCCTGCCCCGGACCGGCTCGCCGTAGCCACCTCCGCCGGGCGTCTCCACCCTGAGCGCGTCGCCGGCCTCGAGCTCGACCGGGGAGCCGTCCCAGGCCTCGATCTCGCCGCCGCGGAGCAGAGAGTCCTCGCCGGGCACGCCCGCCTCGCCGCCGCGCAACCCCGGCGCGCCGCTGCGGCGCCTCGTGGCGAGCAGGGACGCTTGCGCCGGCGCGAGCAGGGCGATCTCGCGCACGACGCCGTCTCCTCCGGCGTGCTCCCCCTTGCCTCCCGAGCCGCGCCTCAGTGAGAAGCGCCTGACCCGGAGAGGGAAGCGGTTCTCCAGCACCTCCACATCGGTGGCGCGGGTGTTGGTCATGTGCACCTGCCGGCCGCTCTGTCCGTCCACCTCGCCGGTCGCACCGAGCCCGCCCCCGAGGGTCTCGTAGTAGGACCAGCCGTCGCCGGGGACACCGGCGCCAGAAGCCGCGGTAGGCGACCTCTCACTCAGGTGTCCCAGGGTCAGGTTGTTCATCGTCCCCTGGGAGGCTGCTCGCGCGCCCGCGGCTCGCAAGAAGAGGTCCACGATGCGCTGGGAGGTCTCGACGTTGCCGCCGGCGACCGCCGCGCCGGGCGGGGGAGCGAGGATCGACGGGGCGGGCACGCGGATCTCCACGGGCTCGAGGGTGCCCTCGTTCAGCGGGAGATCGCGCCCGACGAGCACGCGCAGGGCGTAGAGCACGGCGGCTCGGACGACGGCCGGTGGCGCGTTGAGGTTTCCGGCGTGGGGGCCTTCAGTGCCCGCGAAGTCACAGACCAGCCTCCCGTCGCGGCGGCTCAGGCTCAGCCTCAAGGGCACGCCGTCGAGCTTGTCCTCTGCCCGGCCCGGATCGAGCGAGGAGATGGCCCTGCTGACGGCCTCGGCGGCGACGTCGCGCAGGTGGCTCATCCAGGTCTCGACCAGGGGCGCCGGGCCCAGCTCCGTGAGGCGGCGCGCCGCCAGGGTGTTGGCGGCCACCTGTGCTTCGAGGTCGGCCCGCAGGTCGCCGGGACGCCGCGAGACATCGAGCAGCTCTGCAAGCCCTCTCAGGCGGCCCTCTCTCAGCAGGGGCATGTTGCGCACGACGAAGCCCTCGTGGTCGAGCTGCGTCGAGCGTGGGGGCATGGACCCCGGGGTGCTCCCGCCCACGTCCACGTGGTGCGCCCGGCAGGCGACGAAGGAGCGCGCGTCGCCGTGGGCGACCGGGGTCGTGACCGTGAGGTCGGGGAGGTGGGTGCCGCCGGCCGCCGGGTCGTTGGAGAGGTAGGCCTGGCCGTCTTCGATCTCCGGCAGCTCCGAGATCAGGCCGCGCACGGTCTCCCCCATCGCTCCGAGGTGGACCGGGATGTGCGGGGCGTTCGCGACCAGGCGCCCGCGGCCGTCGAAGACCGCGCAGCTGAAGTCCAGGCGCTCGC